>NZ_JAHCVJ010000001.1:600000-900000 GCF_018476885.1 Geoanaerobacter pelophilus | reverse complement strand
GGCCGATGGCATCGACGGCCTGATTCCGATATCGCGCTTAGGTAGTGGCAAGCGGATCAATCACCCCCGCGAGGTCCTGAAAGAAGGGGAGCGGATCGAGGTGAAGGTAGAGAGCCTTGATATGGCTGCTCGCAGGATATCTCTGTCATTAGGGGCCGCCAGCCGGGCGGTTGAAGAAGAGGAGAGCGAGCTGGCAGCTTTCCGGCAACAGGCTGTAGAGGGTTCGACCAAGTCTCTCGGCTCCCTGGGCGAACTGCTGAAGGCAAAGATGAAAAAATGAAGCATATCGGCTTCTTCTGCCGGATGATTGCGGCAACTGCCGCAATCATCTGCAGCTGCAGCACCTTTGTTCATGCTGATCCCGGCAGGGTGCTGAAACTCCGGGTAAATACCTCCCATGGTCTTGCCAATGCCCGCGGTGCGGTGGTTGACGCAGGGTTGAAGCTGCAGGACGAGGTTATCGTAACGCCGTCTTCTCCGGAAGACGGCCGTCCCTTCCTGCCCCCCGAAAAGTTCATAGTTGACGCGTTGAACGACGGCGCGTCTCTGATGTCGTCCAGCTTTAGTGGCTGGGACAGCCGGTTTGATTCGGCCCTCTACCCGAAGATGGTCGCCTATTCCCTTGCCCATGTCTATGCCTACGTCCCCAAGAAGCCGCAACCGAAAAATGTTCCCCCGCCGGCAGTATTTGTTACTGTTAATATGGTCGGAGGGCAGTCGGGCCATGGTATCGAGTTCGGTATGCCAACTACCTACATGGACGGCAAAGGCAAGAGCTCCTATCCTTCCGGGGTAACAGCGCAGCTTGCCGGGCTTCTTGCCTCTCTGAAATTCCGCCATCCTGACTGGAACTGGTTCGATGTGAAGGCTGCCCTGCGCGCAACTGCAGCCAATTATCTCTCCGGCTATGATCCGGCACGATACGGCTATGGCTTGATCGACTACTTTGCCGCAAACGCGTTAACGGATGCCGCCGCACTCCCTTTGTTTGCCCCTGCTGCTGTTGTTGCCCGGATTCGCAGCAGCAGTATCGATTTTGCCGTCAACTCTTTCCGGCAGTCTCGGCGTTCGGTTGACGCGGTTTTTACCTTTAAGACCCCTCCTGCAACCGGCGGCAAAGAGCTTACTTTGGGGGAGATAACTGCAATGGGGGGTACTCAGGCCTTTTCCGGAGAGACCTCGCTGCGCACCAACAGATACCGCTATACTGCAGCCAAAGAGGAAACCTTATTCTTTGTCTGGTTCACCAGAGATGCGCGCGGCTTTTACTCACGGATAGAGCCATATTCCATCATCGGGCCGGTCACGCTTAAACCGGGTTCTGGCCAACCCGGTGCCGCTAATTCAATTCTAAGAGAGGATTCGGATTTAAGTAGGTTTGCCCCTTGAGCCATGCCTGGTCATATGTTTCGGCATACTGCCTCAGCAGGGCGAGGGGCGCTGCCAGAGGAATGTTCCCCTGGCGGTAGCTTTCGATGGTTGCCGCTATTGCCTGTTTTTCTCCGCCGGAGAGATTTTTTTTGAAATATCCCATGACATGTTGCAGCACGTTGACATGTTTCCGAGGCGTTGCCTGCTGGGCGAGCGCTCTCATCAACAGCTTCCCGTAGCCCATTAACAGCTGTTCCCGATCGTGACCCATAGCTGTTGCCACAAGCCGCCCCATCTCCCGATAGATCACGATGCTATGCGCCATAACCTGTAGTTTGTATCTGGTATGAAACGCTACCAGGTCGCCATGCGACGGGCTATTCTTTGCAAACTGTTGCCAGTTGTGAATGGCGATCGCCCGTTCCATGAAATTTGCCCGCAGAGCCGGGTCGGCCAGCCTTTCCTCGTTCTCTACCGGCAGCAGCGGGAGCTCCCTGATCACTGCCGCAGCAAAGAGACCACTCCCGGATCTGGGGGCGCTTTTCCTGTTGGAAACCGCTACCCCGGAGATTCCGCAACTTGGCGAGCGCGCCTTGAGAATGAAACCGCACAGCTCCTCCCTGCGCAATTTCTCGATCTTTACCCCGCAGTATTCAAGCAGTTGTGCAGTCAGTTCTGCCCCGGAGCTGGTCACCACCAGTCGCGGGGCAGCAGGGTCACCCTCAAGATGCATTGCTTCCCGGGGGACCGGCAGGCCGCATTCCACCTCGGGACAAATCGGTACGAAGTCGAAGATAATGCCAAGGGTATCGGTGAGAAAGCGGTTGTGCTTATGGCCGCCGTCATACCTGACCTTTTCACCAAGCAGGCAGGCGCTTATGCCGATCCTGATCTTGCCTCCCATATATCACACTCCTAAATTTGACAATATTTGCCGGCTGCTTTATAACTGGAACGTTATCCCAATCTATTCCTGCGTCAAGGAGATTTACATGAAACGCCTTTTAATGGCAGTCGCCCTTTCTCTAAGCATAGTACCGGTCACAGCCTTCGGTTTCGGCAATATGGGTCAGCCACAGTGGAACTCTGCCAACCCCTCGACAGCTCCTGCTGCGCCGCAGTCTGCCCCACAGTCTCCCGCTCAGGGGGCTGACATCTCCGGACGGGTGGTGCAGACCATAAACAGCGGTGGATACAGCTATGTGCTGCTGAAAAAAGCCGATGGCGAAAAAGTCTGGGTGGCTGCGCCGGAGTTGAAGGTGAACGTTGGTGAGCAGCTGACATTCGAGGGGGGAATGGAGATGATCAATTTCCAGAGTTCCACTCTGAAGCGGACTTTTGAAAAGGTAGTATTCTCCAATGGTATTGCCAAGGGTAAAGACGGCAAGGCAAAGGAAGCGAAGAAGGATCAGCGTTCACCAGGGAGCATGGGTGCCGCAGTGGCAGTCACCGACGAGAAGATCAAGGTGAAGAAGGCCACCGGGAAAAACGCTTACTCCATTGCCGAGGTCTTCAAGAAAAAGGACAAGCTAAAAAACAAGCAGGTGGTGATCAATGCCAAAGTGGTCAAGGTGTCGTCCGGCATCATGAACAAGAACTGGATTCACCTGCAGGATGGCACCGGTAGCCACATGACTGCAGACAATGACCTGGTGGTCACCTCTGATGACATCCCGATTGTAGGTGACCTCGTCACGGTCAAAGGGAAGATCGAGACCAACAAGGATTTCGGGGGCGGTTACAAGTACAATGTCATCATTGAAAAAGCGAAGATAACCATCAATTAGTAGCCAAAAAGATAAAATAAGCTGTTTGCCAAGCCCCTGACTCAGGGGCTTTTTTTGTGTAATGGCCTGTTCGGGAGGGGCATGAAAATTGCTTAATTGTCTATTGTTAATTTTAATGCCGGGCTGTAGCTGACTGCAGCCTATGTATTGATGCGTGTTCCGGAGTTTTCATGATAAATATCTTTGCTGCCCTGATCCGGCTGTTTGCCGCTGTTCTGCTGTTTTTCACCGTTTCCATCCCCGCCGAAGCCCTTGCAATCGAATGTTATCAATGCCACGGCACTAAAATAGATGATACAAGCGGCGATTACCGGCCACTTGATGATTCGGTGCGGAATCCGCTGACCGGCGGTTTTCAGGGGAGTCACCGCAGGCATATGTCCGAAGGGGCAACCCCCTCGGCATGCGAAGCCTGCCACCCAGGCAGCGGGAGTTACCAGAGCGACCACCGGAACGGCTTGATATCAGTTTCGTTCACGCGGCCGGCAATTTACGGTAACCACTCTTCGCCTTTTCCACAGCGTCCAGATCAGGCGCCTGGCAGGTGTAGCAATGTTTCCTGCCACAGCGACGGAACCTCGGTGGCTACCGGAGTCGCCTCAAGTCTCACTCCCGTATGGGGGAGTTCCGGACAGCTCTGCTCCGCCTGCCATAGCAATCCACCGGCCTACAAGAACCATTCAAGCAAGGCTAACGCACACCAGAGGCATACTGCTTATTCCTGCAACTTCTGTCATTACGGTACCACCAGCGACGGTATTTCCATAACCGACCCCAACCTGCACGCTAACGGCGCCTATGACCTGTCTGACCCGTACGGATGGTATTTCAGCTACAGCTTTGCTGCTGCCGGGGGGAGCTGCAGTAACATCGTCTGCCACACTGACGGCACCGAAGTGGTGACTGAGAACTGGGTCTACCGCTCCGCCAACTGGGGGGACAGCGGCAAATGCACCGGCTGTCACAGTTATCCGCCCAACTACGCCAACGGCTCACCCAAGGCCAACAAGCACCAGATGCATCAGTTCAGCTGTAACCGCTGCCATTACTCCACCACCAGCAACGGCACATCGATAACCGGCCAGGGGTACCACCGCAACTGGAACTATGATATTTCCGGCCCTCCTGGCGAGACGTCGATGTATTACAATGGATCGTGGTGCGTAAACAGCTACTGTCACAGTAACGGCACCGGTGTTACCACCGGCACGGTCAGCAACAACAGTTCGCCGGGGTGGGGTGCCGCACCCTCACCTTTAACCTGCACAAGCTGCCACGCCTATCCGCCTGCTTACTCCAAAGGTTCCCCCAAGTCCAACACCCACCTGCTGCACAACTCCTATGGGTACAAATGCAGCCAGTGCCATTACGCGACCACGCAGAACGGCACAAGTTTGACTGCCGGCGGTAACAGCCACTTGAATCATGCCTACGATATCTCCGGCCCTCCGGATAAACCTTTAACCTACAGTTTCAGTTCAACCGGCGGAAGTTGCGGAAACAGTTACTGCCACAGCACCGGACAGGGGAAAGTGAATCCGGCAGACCCGCCGGTTTATGCCACGCCGACCTGGGATCAGAAGCGTACGGTCAGGTGCAGGATGTGCCACAAGGCTGGCTATCACGCCTATGACAGTTTTATGATGGATACCGGAAGTCATTACAAGCATATTCAGTTCGAGTCTACGCTCAGCACCTGCAAGCTTTGCCATTTTACCGAGAGATACAGCGGCATCGGGAGTTGCGGCGAGTGCCACAATTCAGGCACCACCACCATCGGCTCCGGCATCTATACCGATTTCTCGCCGCGAGGCCCGGAGCATGCCAATGGCGTGGTGGATGTGAGATTCATGCCGACTTATCCTGATCTCGGGAGTACGGTTAACTGGCAGTATACCGGGGATAGTGTGCCCGGAACAGCTTATGGTTCATGCCGCAATGTCTACTGCCACAGCAAGGGAACTCGCAATCAGCCGCCGTTCGAGTTCGGCAATATCTCGACGGTAAAATGGGGCGCAGGGCCGCTCCCGGTGGACTGCACCGGTTGCCATGGCGGCGACCTTGCCTCATCCAGTCCGATTACGACAAAATCCCACGGCAAACATCTTGGCCAGGATTGCAATAAATGCCATGCCGATACCGCTTACAACAGCCGTAGCGCAAAGCCGAACCGGCCGCTGAGCGATATGTACCAGATGTATTCAAAGGGGAGTTACCACACTGACGGTTATGTTGAGGTGAACTTCAACAATACGACCACAGCAATCGGCGGCAAGTATGCCGGGCAGACTGCAACCATCAACCGACTCCCGGGAGCAGCAACGGGAAGATGCAACAATGTCTACTGCCACACGAACGGAGTTGTGGTGGTTACCGGCGGAAGCTTTGGCAATATTTCAACGCCGCTCTGGGGAACCACCGGTCGGTTGAACTGCGGTTCATGCCACGGCAACCCGCCCGCCAATTACGATGGCCACCCCAAAGCGAATGCCCATCAAAAACATACATCAGACTGCAAGCAGTGCCATTATCAGACTACTGCCGACAATGTGACCATCAACAACCGGGCAAAACATGCCCAACACCGTTACGAGCTGAGCAGCGCACCGGGAACATCATTCATTTACACCTTTGCGGCCAACGGCAGCAGCTGCAGCAATGTCAGCTGTCATTCCAACGGCGGCGCCTCCCGCGACTGGGGCACCAGCTGTATCCATTGCCATGGCAATCCGCCAACTCCGGGCGGGCACCAGAGGAGCCATCTTGCCTATGGCTGCCAGAACTGCCATTACAGCGTGACCAGTAACGGCAACTGGATTACCAACACTGCCCTGCACAACAACGGCAGGAAAACCATCTCTGCCGGCCCTGGAGTCACTTTCACCAACCTTTCGACGATGACTAACTATTGCAGCAATGTCTCCTGCCACAACGACGGCACAAAAGTAGCTACCGGCCAACTCCACAACAGCGGGTACGGCTCCACCTGGTGGAACGCCACTGCCACTCTCAGCTGCTCTGCCTGCCATCGTGACCGGAGCTACTGGAGCGTTTACGACTACCCCAACGGCTCGCCCAAAGCCAACAGCCATCAGAAGCATTCCGGCACCAACCGGATCAGCTGTGTTTACTGCCACGCCTCCACCATGGACGGTGGCGGCAATCTTCTTGCCGGGCATAAGAACGGCCAGTACGATCTGAAGGCGTACTACAGCAGAATCAACTTTGCCTATACCTATGCTACCAGTACTGATCACAAGCTGGGGGGAACCTGCGCCAACATCTACTGCCATGGCGACGGCACCGCAGTTACCACCAATCTGCCGGTGACCGCAACGGCAACCTGGGGCGGCGCCTCGCTTGCCTGTAATTCCTGTCACGGCTATCCCCCTGCATACACGAGCAGCAATCCGAAAGTAAACGGTCATATGGGCAAGCATCTGCCGTACAGCTGCGATAAATGCCACTACGGATTCCCTTCCGGACACACCGACGGCTCTTACAATGTCTCTCCCGGAAATTATCTCAGGATGACCTATACGAAGTCATACTATTCGACCTGCAGCAATGTCTCCTGCCACGGAGACGGAACATCGACCACCACCTACATTGCGCCTGTGAACGGCCCTCTGCAGTGGGGAGCGACGCAGTCATTCAGCTGCACCAGTTGTCACGCAATGCCTCCGGCCTACCCTGACCGATCTCCCAAGGTCAATGCACACGGCAGCCACACCTCATACGGTTGCCAGGTCTGCCATTTCAACATCACCCCTGACGGTCTTACCATCAGTGACAAGAGTCGTCATGCAAACGGCTATTACAATATATCCAGCAACGGCAGCAACCCGTTCCGTTTTACATTCGGCTACAAAGGGAGTTCGTGCAGCGATATCTCATGTCATGCCGCTGGCGCAAAGCAGCGCAACTGGACCTATCAGCCGCTTGACCTCAACTACGTTATCCCCTCAGCCGACAGCACCGGTAATAATGTTACTACTCCGGTTCAGCTGGTGTTCTTTGAACCGGTGGATATGAACACTGTTAACGAAAACAGTTTCTACCTGAAGCAGGGAGAGACTCCGGTTGCAGGGAACTACAGCTACTCTAATCTCGGAGAGAACTACTATCTCGTATCGTTTACACCGACCCAGCCGCTGCAGTATTTCACAACGTACACAACTACATTTACCAACGACATAAAGGCTGCCACCGGAGTGAATGTGTCAACCGGCAGAACCTGGAGCTTCGCAACGGGTCACTCGCCTCAGTACGGAGCGGTTCTGACCCAGGAGTTCCCGTCTCCCTTTGATCTGAGCCCGTTCGCAGTTGCGAAAGGCTCGTGGGTACCAGATTATTATGTAAGCAAAACTTATATGAATGGTGTGTGGGCGACTTCTGCGGAAACATCGGTTGCGGAATCCGTTCTGCAGACACCGCAGATAGATTTGAGCATTTACAAAACCGTCATGCTCCAGTTCTCTTACAATCTGAAGTACACTGCACCAAACGCTGCATACGTTGATGTGAGTACGAACGGCATCAGCGGCCCCTGGACAACAATCTGGAGCAAAGCTGATCCCCTGGCTGCCGGTGTAACGGAAGGGAGTTATAGTGAAACGCTTGATCTTTCGTCGCTGATCAAGTACCAGCCAAACGTGATGCTCCGGTTCCGGTTCAATGTAACGCAGGTTCCGCAGGCCAACCAGGGGGCGTTTTCGGTGGACAACATCTATCTTTACGCCGACCCGAATTAGATCAGCCATTAAAACAAAAGGGCGCGACAGATGACCTGTCGCACCCCCCCTGACGGTTAAAGGGAAGATCGAGACCAACAAGGATTTCGGGGGCGGTTACAAGTACAATGTCATCATTGAAAAAGCGAAGATAACCATCAATTAGTAGCCAAAAGATAAAATAAGCTGTTGGATAAGCCCCTGACTCAGGGGCTCTTTTTTGTCTTATTAGGAGTTTGTTGAGTTTTGTTTAATATTGTGGATATCTGTGATTGACTTGAAACGGTTTATCGATATTCTTTTGTGTATACAGCCATTTGTGGTGTAACAACGGGTTATTCGGAATACAACTTTAGGAGGGGTTTATGGGACTGGCTAATTTCAGTGTGCGAACCAAAATATTGCTTGGGTTTTTCGTTGTTATTGCAATTACCGTAGCTCTCGGCCTCTTCTCTCTCTACGAGGAACGCAACTTGGGCGCAGAAGCGGAAAATATGGGGACTAACCTGATTCCGAGCATTGTGTCTCTGAGCTCTATCGAGCGAGGAATTAATGATACCCGGCGTGGCGAAATTCAGGCCAGCAACAAGCAGGATGACCTTAAGGCGGTTGATAAATACCAAACCAGACTTGGTGAAAAAAAAGAAGCTGTGGCAAAGTTTGCAACTGTATATGACAAGATGGAGTTGAGCAACGATGAAAAGAAAGAGTGGGTGGCAACCAAAGAGCTGATCGACAAATATTTTAAGTCAGCGAATCAGACCTTTGTTCTGATCAAAGAAGGGAAGAAGCAGGAGGCGCTCGACCACCAGAATAACGTCACGAAGACTGATTTTGACGAGCTATCGAAAAAGTTGGGAGAGTTGATCAAATATAATGAAAAAGAGGCCGAGGAAACCCTTAAGCGGGTTATCGCAGATAATCGCCAGGGGGTGGTGATGAGCATCGTGCTGCTGGCAATCTCGATAATTGTTGCCATTGCAATTGCCATTGTCATTGCCCGTATGATCAGTTCACCGGTGCAGCGACTGACCAGGGAGGTTGAGCGGGTTGCGCAAGGAGAATTGAACGTTCATATCGAGCATTCCGGCAGTGACGAAATAGCTCAGCTGTCTGCTGCTTTTGCAACGATGGTGGAAAGCTTGCGCACCCTTATCGGTAAGGTCAGCTCTACATCAACAACAGTCTCCTCGGCTGCCACCCAGTTGATGGCAACCTCAGAGCAGATTGCCACCGGTGCCGAGGAGGTAGCGGCCCAGGCCGGCACCGTAGCCACTGCCGGTGAAGAGATGTCAGCCACCTCCGGCGATATCGCCCAGAACTGCCAGATGGCGGCCGAGGGGAGCAATCAGGCGAGTCAGGCTGCCAGTTCAGGCTCAGAAGTGGTTAACAATACTGTCCAGGTCATGGCACGGATCGCCAGCCGGGTGCAGGAGACCGCCAAGACAGTCGAGAGCCTGGGGGCCAGGAGCGACCAGATTGGTGAGATTGTTGCCACCATCCAGGATATCGCCGACCAGACCAACCTGCTGGCTTTGAACGCTGCCATTGAGGCGGCCCGTGCCGGTGAGCAGGGGCGCGGTTTTGCTGTTGTCGCCGACGAGGTGCGGGCCTTGGCCGAGCGGACCACCAAGGCAACCCGCGAGATCAGCGAGATGATCAAGGCAATCCAGAACGAGACCAAGGGAGCCGTTGCCGCCATGGAAGCCGGAGTACAGGAGGTTGAGCAGGGGACCACGGAAGCAGCCAAGAGCGGCCAGGCGCTGCAGGAAATCCTTGAGCAAGTCAATGCTGTCACCATGCAGGTGAACCAGGTAGCTACCGCTGCCGAAGAGCAGACCGCTACCACCAGCGAGATCAGCAACAACATCCACCAGATCACTGAGGTAGTGCAGGAGACAGCCAAGGGCGCCCAGGAATCGGCTGCTGCCGCCAACCAGCTGGCCAGGACCGCCGAGGAGCTGCAGAGGCTGGTGGGGCAGTTCAAGCTGTAAGACCGCGATCTGCTATTTTTTTAAGGGGGGGGCTTTGCCCCTCTTTTTTTTAGTTATTCACTGGTAGGTAGAGAATGATGAACTGTTAATCTAAATTAATTTTAAGAGGATCTTATACAAACCGATATAAGTAGAATAGCGTTATAGGTATGAGTGTGGTGGTGTAATGGATAGGTATAAATAGTGTTCTCTCTATAGTCTAAGGGAGCCATGTCTAGAAACCTGACTCTTGGCATTCGTTATTAATGACTGCCAAACATCACGAAATATAGGAGGGTAAAATGAAGAGAATTGTTGCTTTGTGTGTGGGGATGATGCTTGTGATGGGCTTATCAGGGCTTGCTTCTGCAGCAACAACCAAAGCTGATGCTGAAGCGATGGTCAAGAAGGCGATTGCCTTCGTCAAGGAGAACGGCAAGGAAAAGGGGTTTGCTGAGATCAACAATCCCAAAGGGAAATTCGTCAAAGAAGATGTATATGTTACCGTTTATGACCTCAACGGAAAATGTCTGGCTCACGGCAGTAACGCCAAGATGGTCGGTAAAGACCTGATGGGGATGAAAGACCCTGATGGAGTAGCTTACGTAAAGGCACGTGTGGATATTGCCAAGTCCAAAGGTAAAGGATGGCAGGATTACAAGTTCAATAACCCGGTAACCAAGAAGATTGAGCCGAAAACGGTTTATGTAGAGAAATACGAGGATATGGCTTTTTCCGCAGGTGTTTATAAACACTAAGAGGTAGCGGTGGCCAGGCATAACCTTGTCTGGCCACCGCAAGACTGGAGGGGGTTGTATGGGTGCTGTAAAGAACCTTTCATTGGGTAAAAAGCTGTTCCTTTCCCCGGCTTTGCTGATGCTGTTCATGGTGCTTTCCGGTGTTTGCGCCTTCTGGGGGCTCAACAACCAGAACCGTGTCATAGATGATATGTACAACAATCGATTCGGAGCATATCGTTCATGCGCAGAGGTAATGGACAATTCCCTGCAAGTCCAGACCGATCTCTACAAGCTGCTGGGATGGGCAAACGCCAAATACGACTCCGCAAAAATAGAAGCACTTGCCAAGGAGCAGACGGTAAGTCTTAAAGCTACAGCAGATGCTCTGAAAAAATTGCATGATTCCCCAAAGACCAGTGCCGAAGAGAAAAAGCTCTATCAGGAGACCATGAAAAACCAGGCAGAGTATGCCAAGGCAGCTACTGATATGATGGACATGCTGCAGGCTGATCTGAATGCGGCAACCATGTTTATGGGGACGGCCGAAGAAAAATACCAGGTGCTGGGTAAGAGCCTCGCCGCACTGATTGCCCATCAGCAAAAGATAAGTGATGCCAGCTTTAAGTCATCCAACGAGAACTACCGTAAGGTGCTGTTAATATTTGCAAGCGTGCTGGTTGTCGCGATCATAATCTCGATTATCGTAAGCTTTGCCGTCAACAGAACGGTACTCTCGCCTGTCAGCCGGACTGTTACAGTAATCGAAGAGATCGCTGCCGGAGATCTGACAAAAAGAATAGATGTTGACTCCAATGATGAAATTGGCCAGATGGCCCAGCATTTTAACGGGTTTGCAGACAGGCTTCATGACACTGTGTCGAATATCGCCAGCTCTGCAACCCAGGTTGCTTCTGCATCCCAACAGTTATTGTCAGTGGCTGATCGGATTGCCACCGGAGCTGAAGAAGTTGCGGCTCAGGTTGGCACTGTTGCTACTGCAGGCGAAGAGATGTCTGCCACCAGTGGTGACATCGCTCAGAACTGCCAGATGGCTGCGCAGGGCGGATTGCAGGCAAGCAGTGCCGCATCCAGCGGGGCTGAGGTGGTGGACCGAACCGTTCAGGTCATGCACCGGATTGCCAGCCGGGTCCAGTCAACGGCAAAGAACGTAGAGAGTCTGGGCTCGCGGAGCGACCAGATAGGGGCCATTATCGGGACTATTCAGGACATAGCTGATCAGACCAATCTTCTGGCGTTGAACGCTGCAATTGAGGCCGCACGCGCGGGTGAGCAAGGGCGTGGTTTTGCCGTTGTCGCCGACGAAGTAAGGGCCCTTGCCGAGCGGACCACCAAGGCGACCCGTGAGATCAGCGAAATGATCAAGGCCATTCAGAACGAGACGAAGAGTGCTGTTGCTGCTATGGAAGAAGGTGTCAAGGAAGTTGAGAGTGGCACTGAAGAGGCAGCTAAGTCCGGGCAGGCGTTACAGGATATTCTTGAGCAGATAAATGCCGTCACCATGCAGGTGAACCAGGTGGCAACTGCCGCAGAAGAGCAAACAGCAACCACCGCCGAGATCAGTAACAACATCCATCAGATTACCGAAGTGGTTCAGGGAACGGCAAACGGTGCTCAGGAATCGGCAACTGCTGCCAGCCGGTTGGCCGGTTTAGCCAACGATTTGCAACAGCTGGTAGGGCAGTTCAAGCTATAAATGACTTAGGAGCACTTGCGGTAGCTTCTCTGTGTTGATTGTAGTTATGAAACCCCCTGATAACAGGGGGTTTTTTGTTGTGCTGGCGGTTTGGGGGGCATGAAAATTGCTTTAAAATAAGCAGGTTAAGCCCGTTTTACCTGTTGTTTTAGGCTAGAGTGCCTATGGGAGTTATCTCCTGGGGGGGATGCGCATGTTTCGATTAATGTCGGCTCCGCGATTTGCCTGCCTGATTACCTTCTTTTCACTTCTTTCTGCGATCCCTGTTTTTGCCATTGAATGCTATCAGTGTCACGGTGGGCAGACTCCACAGGATTACCGTCCGATCGATGCGGGATATCGCAATATCAGCACTGGCGGGTTCCAGGGAAGCCATCGTACTCATATGGCTACAACGGCTGTTCCGGTTACCTGCTCCCGCTGTCATCAAGGGGCCGCCGAATACGGCCCCGGACATGCCAATCGCCTGATAGAACTTGCTCCTAACATCAACTCCTCGCCATTGGCAGCGGTCTATCGTAACGGCAGCACCGCTTTCCCGCAAAGGCCGGTGCCGAGACTGGGGAGTTGCAGCAATGTCAATTGCCATTTCGAGCGGGAAACAAAGGTCTGGGGAGTTCCTCCACTGACAGTGCCGGATGGCTGTAAGGAGTGCCACGGCGCTCCTCCTGGGGGCGGCGATAGCGGCGCTGCTGGGAGCCATCCCCAGCACGATCTTTACTTTCCCGGTGCCAGTGGCTGCGTCAAATGCCATACGGATCACACTAAGGATGCTTTTCCGTTTAATCATGCAACCAGTGTCGGCAGAGGTTTGCTGCTTGGGATCCAGAACCCGGTCTCTTCAGTCCGCAGTCTTTATTCCGGGGCTCTGAACGATTATCTTCCTAAAAGCAGCAGTAACCAGTTTGGCAGTTGCAGTAACGTCTATTGTCACAGCAAAGGTGATAGTTTGACCAGCTATCAGCCGAATGTCGTGCCTTCCTGGGGAATATCGCTTCCGGGAGACTGCTCCGGGTGTCACGGCAATGGCCACGGAACCGGCACTGAGATTGTCAGCGGTTCGCACACTATTCATGTTGGCAAAGATTTTTACGGTCAATACGTCTATCAATGCTCAACTTGCCATTTCTACACCGCGGCAGGCAGCCAGGCCATAGCCAACCGTGCTAATCATGTCAATTCGCAGGTAGACGTATCGCTTGCCCCCAGTTTCGGTGGGGTCTATACCGCTGATGGGCATGCCCCGGGAGCGCCGGTCGGCACTTGCCAGAACGTCTACTGTCACTCCAATGTCCAGCCCGATGGCGGTATTGGCGGACCTACTGCCTATAACACACCGGAATGGGGCGATGCCGGCTCGATTCAGTGCGGGGGATGTCATGCCGGAGATGGTGGCCATGGCCACGGTGGTGTCAAGATGGCCACCGGCAGTCATACCAGGCACCTGGCTTACTCGTTTACCACAACAACCAACACGGTAAAATGCATGGTTTGCCACAAGTACACTAACCAGCCTTTTGTCACCAGCTGCTACGGCAATCCGCTCGCTGTTGAGTATGGGAACACGGTGTGCCACTGGGGTACCGGCGAACTACATGCAAACGGCAAGGTAAATGTCAGGATCGAGCCGACTTTCGGCAACATGAGCGCCTACCAAGGGAGCCCTGAGCCTGGTAATGGCTATGCAAATTGCACTAACACTTACTGCCACAGCAATGGTACCGCTATTGCCACCGGCGTCAACACGCCCAGCGCCACCCCCAACTGGGGAAGCGGGGCGATCGGTTGTACTTCCTGTCACGGCTATCCTCCGAATTATGCCAACGGTACGCCGAAGGCCAACAGCCACGCACGGCACTCAACCTGCAACCTTTGCCACTATGGCACCACCACTAATGGCGTTACGATCACCAATATGGCAACGCATGTCAACAAGGCATATGACCTAGCTCCGGGGAGCGGGGTATCTTTCAGCTACACCTATGCGTCAACCGGCGGCACATGCAGCAGCATCAGCTGTCATGGCGGCGCGAGCGCAGTTTGGGGGGCAACCATCCAATGCGGCGGCTGTCATGAGGTACCTCCGGCCACACCCTCTCACCTCAAGCATTTTTCCGGTTCCGGGGTAGAGGCAGCGTACGGCGACGTGCGGATCGCCCAGGATTTCTCCGCCAATGCCACCGGTTACCTTATGAACTGTGGCAACTGTCACCCGCTTGACCAGGCAAAGCATGGCAACGGTGCGGTTGATGTCGAGTTGTTCAATGCACTCGCTCCGGCAGGCTCGCTTAAGGCGCGGAACCCTTCAGCCGCGGCCTACAGCAATGGCACCACAGTTCACACCGACAGCAGAGGTTTTCGTTATACCAACGGCACTTGCAGCAGTGTCTATTGCCACAGCTATAACGAATGGACTACACCAGGCGGCGTGGCGAACTACACCAACTATTCAACTTACTTGCCACCGAACCTGGTCGAAACTAGAAATTACCGTCCTGTTACCTGGAACGGCTCAGCTCTCACCTGTTCAGGATGCCATGCCAATCCGCCTCGAACGAGGTATCCTGACAACGATCTTGGCTCAGGCGACAGCCATTCCTGGATAAATGCCGGTGGCGAGTACAATGCGCCATATGTGAACGGGGTGGAAGAGCGGCATAACGCGAATATGGGGTATGGGCCGATGTCTTGCCGGACCTGTCATTATGAAACCCTGAGAGTTGCCAATACTTGGACCCTCTATACCAGTAACAGTCAATACATGTGGAATGCCGGCGATGTCCCGATAAGCAATTATTCGAAGCATGTCAATGGCAGTGGCAGTGTTGATTTTGACCGGACCGACCCGGTTGTCTACAATACCTACTGGTCAGGCACTGTCACCATGAACCTCAATTCGGCTCAGTATGATGTCTCGCGCAAGACCTGCTCGAATGTTTCCTGTCATCAGGACCAGAAACTGATCCGGTGGGGCGTCCCGTACGACAGCTGGACTAACCAATGCTATGTTTGCCATAGCTATTGATGCTTTGTTTGCAGTGTGGTGTATCGCTAAAACTTATGCTCACTAACAAGTCACTTCCTGTTCTCAAGAAGTTACATTTTCATGCCACCGGAGACAGTCCGCCACTATTGCCGTAATGGTGGGGAGATTTCCTAGCGATTGAAGATGTTTTCCCTTGGTTTAGCTCTGTAAAGCCCAACGGGCTACTCCTTCAACTCTCTTTTCTTAACCAGGAGTGTCTTGATGCTTAAAGGTGATAGTCGAAAAAATTTACAGCGTGTAAGGACTAACAATTAGTTAGTTAGCTGTTTTTAAACGGAATCGTACAATATGCCCCCTCAACATTGTCGGCATAGCTTACAGTTATGTCATTAGTTGTTGTTGTTAAAACTAAAACCCTTTAATTATTGGGATGTTTACTCTGTGGCGCAAAATTTGCAATATTTTTCATTGGTGAGGTTTAAGGTGGGCCGTTTTTGAGTGAAATATGTAATTTTTTCTTGTATTAAATGGGGGGGGGAATGGTCATAAGTAAATTGGTTAATGTTTATACCAGCTCATTTCTAGTTTTGGTTGTGTGGTGCGGCACTGCGTTTGGAGCGTCATATACAAAACAATACACTATTGACCTATCTGACTCGGCTTATACTTTGAATTCCAATTACAGGTTTAATGTTGATAAATGGTCACCTTCTTTAGCGGGAGAGCAACTTACTTCTGTAGATGTATCATATAAGGTATCAACAGAAGGGCCCATGGTGTTTTATAATTGGAATAATCCTGGAATCTTATTAACCGGAGTGTCAGCTTCCTATCTTTTTAACCTTAACTTTCCTGTAAATGGCAGTCCTATCAACACTCAGAGTAATTTTTTCGGTGGAGATGTATTTGTTGATGCTGATTCTACCAATTACATTTGGGCTATCACTGCAGCAGAAGTTGGCTCAGGCGTTGATATTGCCCCGTTTGTTGGCAGTGGAACAATTCCTTTTGATTTTAAAGCCACTGTCGATTTGTTTTGGTTGGATAGAGGCGTTACCTGTTGCTATGATCAATTTTTAGTCCATTCTGATGTGTTCGTAACGTATCACACTCAAATCACACCTGACCCGCCACCTGTGCCAGAACCATCTACGATTCTTCTTCTCGGTGTTGGCCTTGCAGGACTCGCCTTCAAACGAATAAATAGACGTTTTTGATTAATCTTGTGGCCATCACAAGAGTCTAACTAGGCTGAAATTGGCCATCCCTTCTCATAACCCGCGGGATAGAATTTCTCTCTGGTTCGGTTGAAGTAGCCGAACTGGACCTGCGGGTATTCCTTTTTAATGGTTTCCAGAAGACGGTACATCCCAACCCCTTTCCCCTTCACCTCCATCCGCTTGTTGTAGAAATCAGGGTCTATGGAGAGGTTGCGCATCTGGATCATATCAACACCGGTCCGGCCAATGAAGGCCAGGAGCTGCTGCACTTCGTCGGGATGGTCCGAGACCCCCGGTGATACCAGGTAGTTGATCATGGTGAAGCGGCCGGCATCCTTGGCAATCCTCAGCGATTCCTCAACTGCAGAAAAATTGTAGCCAACTGGCCGGTAATAGGCATTGTACAGTTCTTCACGCACCGAATTCATGGAGAACCTGAATGAATCCATCCCGGCATCACACAGCATCCTGATCCGGTCCGGGAATGAGCCGTTGGAGTTGAAGTTTATCGTGCCGCGACTGGTGGCATTTTTCAACCGTCTGGTAGCTTCAGCAATGGTGTCTGCCTGCATGATTGGGTCACCTTCGCACCCTTGGCCGTAGGAGACGATCGGCTCATCTGCCTCGTTCAGGTGCGGCAGCATCAGTTCGCAGATCTCCTCAGGAGTGGGGACAAACGGTATCCGTTCGTGGTTGGAGGGACAGCAGTCGGACGGCTGGAGGCTGATGCAGCCAAGGCAGCGGGAGTTGCAGGCAGGGGAGGTGGGGATCGGGGCTTCCCAGCGCCTATAGAAAAGGTTTTTCGCGGCAAAACAGTGGTAATCAACGGCACAGCGGGCAAGCTGCACCAGCAGCCGGTTTTCCGGAAACTCCTCTACCCGCTTCTTTACCAGCGGGTCGAGCAGTCGGTCATCGTAATTACGCGGCAGCCAGTTTTCGTTGGTATCAACCCGGCTTGCTGCAACCACAAACCGCTCGTTCTCTTCATCCCACCCCACCGCAGTGTATGACCAGAGCGGGAGATGAACCTTCTTTTTGCTGTAGTCACAGGCCGGCAGCAGTGTTCTGACAAAACCGGGAGCCATGAAGGCCGATACTGCCTGGATCCGGTTCTCCCGCCTGCCTTCGCGGACCGTCTCTACGGTAACGTATTTTTTCTGCCTGTTGTCCCAGGCAATGGGCGGAGTGTTGGGGATGGTGAACAGCCGGCTGTCTTCCGGCAGGGGGATCAATTCGACATCTGCGGGGAGCACGGCAGTGTCACCGTTCATCCCTGCCATGCACAGCTGCGGATGATCGTAGATATTTCCCTGGGAATCAGCGTAGAGGAGTTTTGGCAGTCGTGACATTTTCATGCGGCTAATATGCCGTATCAATGACCTGTGGTCAAGAGCGTAAAAAAAGCCCCGGAGGTCCGGGGCTTGATAGAGTGCAGTCAGATAATGTCAATAAATCAGGTTTTTTCGATTTTTACCGTGGTGATGTTACCGCTTCGCTGAAGCAGTGCAGCAGCATTAAGTTCGCGGAAGTGGTAAGGGGCGAATAGCAATCCCGGCTGAAGTTTGGCGCTGACCTTGGCCAATCCCGAGATGCCGCCAGCTGTAGAGCTTACTTTGACGGTCGAGCCGTCGGCAATTCCGAGCCGCTTGGCATCTTCTTCGGCAATCTCGATGTAGCCGGTGCCGGAAACCGACAGGTTATTCTCCGAGCGGGTTGACATGGTGCCGTTATGGAAGCCGATGGCGCCAACGGAAAGGAAGAATGGAAACTGGTTGTCGACTGTGGCGGCACCAATGGTGCTGATGCCGTTAAAGTTGAAAGTTGCCGGTGTTGCATCAAGCTGTTTGACCAAACCGGAACAACGGCCATCTACCATTTGGCAGCTGCCGGTGTAAAAGGCGACTTCCTCTTTCAGCTCAGCCGTTACATCCGAGACTTTCCGGGCGTGCGGTTCACCGGTCAGCCGGTTGTACAGCTCGGCAATGATATCCCAATCCTCTCTTGCTTCGCCCGGAGGGGATACGGCGCGGGTCAGACACTGGATGCGATTGTCCGGAGTGGTGAAGGTTCCGTTCTTCTCAGCAGCGGCAGCCCCCGGAAAGACCACATGGGCCATCTCGGTCAGCTCGCTAGATGCGATATCCTGCACTATCAGCAGTTCGAGTTTGGCGAGGGCAGCCTTGATCCTGCCATTCTCGGGGAATGATGCCAGCGGGTCGGCACCGAGGATATAAAGACCTTTGATGGAACCCTGCTCAATGGCCTCGATGATCTGCCACAGGTCTTTGCCCGGTTTGTCAGCGTGCTTGTAACCAGGGAGGAAGTTGGGAGAAACCCCCATGTCGAGCATCCCCTGGATGTTGTTCTTCTGCTCGATCGCGATGATGCCGCCGTTTTCAGCAGTAGGAGCGCCGAGCAGCAGCGCGAGGTCGGTAATGGCATTGACGGCGTCGGTTGTAGCGTTGCCCCGGATGACATCGGCGCCGAAAAGGATCATGACATTCTTTTTCCCTTTCAGGTAACCGGCAGCTTCGTTGAGATCGGCTTCTGATACGCCTGCCGTTTCCGCAATGACCGACAGTTGCTGGGCTGCCAGTGATGCTTTGAGGGTGTCGAGCCCCGCTGTTTTCGCTGCGATAAAATCGGTCTTTTCTGCGCCGTTATCCAGGATAGCCTTGATCAGGCCGGCAACAACAGCTGTTTCCGCCCCTGGCTTGTATTTGAGATGGGTGTTGGCAAACTTCTTCATCTTGACGTCGCGGCTATGTGCCAGGATCACCCGGGCGTCATTCTTGGTGGCAGCCTTGATGGCCCGGTATTCCACCCCGGTTGATTCGGCGTTGAGATCGCTGCCGATAATGATGATCGCGTCAGCCTTGTCGATCTTGTCGATGGTCGGTCCGGCACCGGCGCCACCCAGGCGCTTCCAGAGGAGTTCCTTTGCCTGGGCAAAGCCAAATCTGGCCTCAGAATCGATATTGTTGGAACCGATCCCTTTTCTGATCAGCTTCTGGAACAGGAAGCTCTCTTCGTTGGTGACCCGCGGTGAACCGATTCCTGCAAAGGCATCGCCGCCGAGCTCCTTGATCTTCTGGGAGGCAAAGGCCATGGCCTTGTTCCAGTCGGATTTGGCTTGCGAAACCATCGGTACGGTAAGACGGGTTGCATCGTTGAGATAGGCATAGCCGAAGCGGCCGTTGATGCAGATGTTGCCGCTGTTGTAGGTGGAGTCGTCGCTGGTAACCCGCTCGACGCGGTTGTTGCGAGAGTGGTATTCGATCTGGCAGCCAGTGGAGCAGAAACCGCAGATGCTTTTGGTTACGGTAAAGGTCCAGGGGCGGCCGCGGAATTTGAACGGTTTGGAGATGAGGGTCCCGGTCGGGCAGGCGCCGACGCAGTTGCCGCAGAATTCGCAATTGAGAGGCTTAGCGTCAATCGTGTCGATAATGGTGTTGTCGCCGCGATTGACAACATGAATGGCATCGCAGCCAACGACTTCATGGTCGACCTTGACGCACTTTTCGCAGAGGATGCAGCGATTGGGATCGCTTTCGATCAGCGGCCAGTCGTAGCGGATCTGCTGACGCTCCAGGTTGGCTGAGTACCCCGGCCGATTGGCTTCCATCCCGTAGGTGCAGTTCTGCAGGTCGCACTCGCCGGCTGCATCACACACCGGACAGTCCAGCGGGTGGTTCACCAGCATCAGTTCCATGACTTTGCGCCGGATTACGGTAAGGTTCTCGGACTGGGTGGTTACCTTGATCCCTTCCTTGACCGGGGTGTTGCAGGCGGTCATGGTGCGGTCAACCCCTTCAACCTCGACTGCGCAAATTCTGCAGGCGCCGGTCGGGGAGACTTTTTCCAGCCAGCAAAGGGTTGGGATCGATATTCCTATCTGACGAGCGGCCTCAAGGATTGTGGAACCTTTTGCTACGGTTACGTCCCTGCCGTCGATTGTCAATGTGACCATATGCATTAACTCCCTGAAAGAGAAAAATATTTGTTAGACGGCGATCATTGCCATTCTATAGCAGCGCAGGCATCTCTCCGCTTCTTTGACCGCCTGACTATCCTTAAATCCCAGTTCTACTTCGCTGTAGTTACCGCAGCTTGCGCGCTCTTTGCCATGGACTTCGGCCTGGTGGGCCCGGCTGGCCGAATCAAGCCATGGCACCTGCTCGTTCTTGTCATAAACAGGGAGATAATTGAGGATATCTTCCATCAGGTCGTCATCCGACAGGTATGCCTTTCCTTCTTCGAGCCATCTCTGGATAACCCTGGCGGCGCGATGGGCGTTACCGATGCAGGCCACAACGGTCAGAGGCCCGATTTCGGCGTCACCACCGGCGAAAACTCCATCCATGTCGGTGATCAGGATCCGCGAAAGCGGGTTGCCCATGCCATCGAGCAGCGCCTTGCCGTCAGCCCCTTTGAGCGGGACGTTTTTGGTGACGACGGTATTCCACTTGGTGATGTCGATCCCGAGGTCAGGTGGAATGAACGACAGGTCCGGGTCCTGGCCGATAGCCGGGATTACGGTATCGCATTCAACGATGAACTCGCTGCCGGCAACCGGTTCCGGACGACGACGGCCTGAAGCATCAGGCTCACCCATGGCCATGCGAACGCATTCGACGCCGGTCACCTGATCCTTGTCATCGACAATGATCTTGGTGGGGAGCACCTGAAACTCGAAACGTACCCCTTCTTCGTCGGCTCCATCAACTTCCCAGACGTCAGCCGGCATTTCCTTGCGGGAGCGGCGGTAGAGAAGGATCGATTCGTCGGCGCCTTCGCGCAGGGCAACCCTGACACAGTCAATGGCGGTATTGCCGCCGCCGACTACGCAGACCTTTTTGCCCATGCCGGTCGGTTGTTTCATGTAAGCTTCGCGGAGGAAGTCGATGCCGCCTCTGAGGAATCCTTTATAACCCTTGTCTTCACCTTCCACGCCCATCGGCTTGGAGCGGTGGGCACCGGGCGCAATGAATACTGCCTCATGCTTCTGCTTCAGTTCTGTCAGCGAGATATCCTTGCCGACTTTGACGCCGTATTTGATCTCGGAACCCATGGAGCAGATAATGTCGATATCGCGCTGCAGCAGGTTACGCGGCATACGGTAGGGGGGGATGCCTACTGCGATCATCCCGCCGGCGAACCCTTCGGGGAGTGCCTCGTAAATAGTGCTGGTGTAGCCCTCCAGCGCCAGATAGTAGGCTGCTGCCACACCGGCCGGTCCGGCGCCGATGATGCCGACGGTCTTGGACTTTTTCGGTTTGGGAACCATGGGCGGCTTGATCTGATGTTGCCACTCATAGTCGGAGGCGGTACGTTTGAGCACCATGATGCTGATCGGCTCATCCACCTGCTTGCGACGGCAGGCGGTTTCGCAGGGGTGCGGGCAGACGCGGCCGCAGACGGATGGCAGCGGCATGTTTTCGCGAATGATCTCCAGCGATTCATCGTAACGATACTCTTTTATCGCCTCAATGTAGGCAGGTATATCGATGTGGGCAGGACATTTGTCCTGGCAAGGAGCGGTATAACGATGGATGAGGCGGTGTTTCGCCTGGGCGGTCTTGGTGCCGTTGATATAAGCGATGAAATCGTCACGGAAATGTTTTACCGCGTCGAACACCGGCACTGTCGAGGTCGGGCAAAGGGTGCATTTGCAGTTCTTCAACAGCTCTGCAAGATCCTCTACGACGGCCAGATCGGATTCCTTGCCTTTACCGTCGATAATGGCCGCAAGGGTATCCATGATAACCTTTGTCCCTTTTTTGCCCGGGGTGCATTTACCGCAGACATACATGGTCTGAAGGCGGCGCATGTATTCTGCCACCATTGCCGGGACGTCCACATCCCTGTCGTAAAGAATTATTCCGTCCCAGCCCATGAATGCGCCGAGGGGGGTCTCGCCGTTAAAGGTTGTAGGGAGGCGAAATACCGCCTCTTTTGCCTCACCGCTTGCGCGGTTGTCAACTATGTTTCTCCCCCAGCTGGAAAAAACCACCTGTGCCACGTGCGCCTCCAAATAACCGTGCGGCAGTGCCCGGAAATGTAGTAACTATTTGCTTTTGTTTGGGAAATTGCCTTGATGCCTGTGTATACAGTATGCAACTATTAGCACAACACGCCTTGTCTAATCAAGCTAAAAATAAAGTCCATTGGAGTTTGTTCAGAATCAGCCGGACAAAATCTTTCATATTTATCTGATGGCTGTTTAGGATACATGTGAGTATGATTATCAGTAAGGCGCCTATCTCAGTGGCTAATCTGGTTATTGCCATTATTTTATTGGCGTTGACAATTCACTTCTATGAATTATTAATAGTAACACACGCTTCGTTCTTCTTTCATGAGTTAGCGATTCTCTGGCAGACCATTTTCTTGCAGCAACCGGCACACCTCTGACTTTGGAGGTGCAGACTGGGAGTCAATATGACTGATAAGCGAGGCGCAACCGCGCGATACATCCCGTCAAGACCGGCATTCAAGATAGTATTGATATATTCTGTTGTCTCCAGCCTGTGGATTCTGCTCTCCGACCGGATGCTCTCACAGTTTGTCACCGACAAGGAACTTATAACGTTACTAGCTACCATCAAAGGATGGTTTTTTGTGCTGGTGACGGCAATTCTTCTGTACGGGTTGATCTCGCGTCTGGCGGCACGGATCGGAGTGGTTAAGGAGCTGAAGACCATCCTCGACACCACCCGCGACGGTTTCTATGTGAGCGACATGGAAGGCAGGTTTCTCGAGGTCAATAACGCTTACTGCTCAATGTTGGGTTACAGCCGTGAACAGCTCCTGTCGATGCAAATCTCGGATGTCGAAGCCTGTGAGAGCAGCGATGAGGTTGTGGAGCATTGCCGGGCAATCATTGATAAGGGCTATGACTGTTTCGAATCCGTGCATCGCAGGAGTGACGGTTCGTTGTTGGATTTGGAGGCCAGCGTCAACTACAGTAGTGACCGGGGAGGGATATTCTACAGTTTTGTCCGCGATATCTCAGAGCGTAAACATGCTGAAGCTGTGTTGCGCGAGAAGGATGAGCAACTGCAGATGGCGATATTTTCTCTGGACCGGATTGTCGATTCTATTTTCTGGCTCGATCACGAGGGGCGTTTCTGTCGAGTAAACGATGCTGCATGCTTGATGCTTGGCTACTCGCGAGAAGAGTTCCTGCAAATGTCGGTTATGGATATTGACCCCGGGTTCCCTACAGGCAAGTGGTCGGAGCATTGGCAGGAGCTTGCAGAGAAAGGGGGCCAGAGGGTTGAAACCATTCACAGGGCCAAGGACGGCAGGCTCATCGATGTAGAGGTGATGGCCAATTTTGTCAAGTTTCAGGGCAAGGAGTATAACTGCGCCGTAGCCAGGGATATGAGTGAGCGGAGGCAGGCGCTCCGGGAGCTGGCGGCAAGTGAAAGCAAATTCCGCTCCCTGTTCGAGAATATGGGCGAAGGGGTGGCATTGCATCGCATCGTGCGGGACAGCACTGGTGCCATTGTAAACTACCGCATTGTCGATGCTAACCCTGCCTATGAGAGTATCATCGGCCTTTCGAGAAGTACCGTTATTGGCAAACTTGCCACCGAAGCTTATAGTACCGAGTCGCCGCCCTATCTGGATGAGTTCCTGACGCCGATTTCGACCGGCGCTCCCCTGAACTTTGAGACTTATTTCGAGTCGATGGGGAAGTATTTCTCGATATCTGCCATAAAGTGGGAGGATGAAGGCTTTGCCACAATCTTTTCCGACGTGACATTGCGGAAACGGGCTGAAGAAGAAAAACGGCTGCTTGAAGATAAAATGCGCCATTCGCAAAAACTGGAAAGCCTTGGGGTCTTGGCCGGTGGGATAGCACACGATTTTAACAACATCCTTACTGCCGTTATTGGCAACGCCGATATTGCTTTAATGCAGATCAGTCCGGAATCGCCAATTGTGGAAAACCTGCGGCGGATCGAAAGCGCTGCTACTCGCGCAACCGACCTGGCACGCCAGATGCTCGCCTATTCGGGCAAAGGTAAGTTTGTCATCGAGTCGATCGATATGAACAGGCTGATTGAAGAGATGGGGCATATGCTGGAGGTGTCGATCTCGAAGAAGGCGGTGCTCAGTTTTAGCCTGACGAGACCTCTTCCCTTGGTTGAAGCTGATGCGACTCAGCTCCGGCAGGTGCTCATGAACCTCGTGATTAATGCCTCAGAGGCTATCGGCGAGAGGAGTGGAGTCATTTCCATTGCGACCGGCAGCATGGAGTGTAACAGTGCTTTCCTGCGGGACGTGTGGCTGGAAGATAACCTGCCCGGTGGTGTATATGTCTATGTCGAAGTCTCTGATAATGGATGCGGCATGGACAAGGAGACCATGAAGAGGATCTTTGACCCGTTTTTCACCACCAAGTTTACCGGGCGTGGCCTCGGGATGGCTGCCGTGCTTGGCATAATCAGGGGTCACAAAGGGTTAATAAAGATTTACAGTGAGCCTGGACAAGGGAGTGTGTTCAAGATCCTGTTGCCATCGACCAGTAAACCTGAAGAGCAGGCGAATGAAACTCGGGATGCCCGGGAAAGCTGGCAGGGTAGAGGCCTGGTGCTCTTTGTCGATGACGAAGAGACAGTGTGCGATATTGGCAGCGAAATGCTGAAAATGCTCGGTTTTGAAGTGATAACCGCTTTAGACGGCAGAGAAGCACTCGATGTCTTCCAGCGGCATCCCGAAATATCGCTGGTTATCATAGATCTTATGATGCCGCATCTTGACGGAGAGCAGACCTTTACCGAGCTCAGGAAGCTGAGGCCGGACCTCAAGGTTATCATGAGCAGCGGCTATAACGAGCAGGAAGTGACGCAGCGGTTTCTGGGCAAAGGGATTTCCGGGTTTATTCAGAAGCCGTACCGGCTTTCTGACCTGGAAACAGTCATTAAGAAGATATCTTTTGAGAGCCGGGAGGCCTGAACATGCAGTATGGCAGTTTTAACGATGCGTTTGCCTCGCTGTTTGAGGTTAATATGGGAGTTAAGCGTGGAGAGCGGATTGTTGTCTTTAGTGATCTGATCCGCGATGATGAGATGCCGGGGCCCGTGGAAACAGAGCGCCGCAGGAAGCTTTTTGAAGTAGCAGGGAGGGCTGCAGACTTTGCCTCAGACAAATACGGCAATGCCACATTTGTCGGCTTTCCGGCCACGTCCGGTTCCGGGGTGGAACCACCGGCGGCGCTGTGGCTGGCTGTGTTTGGCGATCGAAATATGGATCGGCTTAAGGAAAAGGGCCTTCTGGAGCCTTTAATCTCTAAGACCGCCGGGCACGCTGAGCTGGAAGCGGCAACGGCTATCGTGGTTGCCGGCAGGAATGACGTGGCTGATATTGTAGTGGCCCTTGCCAATAACTCCACGAGTCACACCAGGTTCCGGGCTCTGGCAAATGCTGCCGGGTGCCGCTTTGCCAGCCTGCCGCATTTTGACCCTGATATGTTTTTCGGATCGATGCAGGTCGATTGGGACCGCCTGAAGCTTCGCACTGAGCTTCTTGCTGCTGCCCTTCAAGGGGCTGTGGAAATCAGGCTTTCCACTCCGAACGGGACACGGATGACTTTTGGCTGCAGCGGCAGAAATGCTGCCGGCGATGACGGAATGCTTTCTGCACCGGGGAGTTTCGGCAATCTACCTGCGGGAGAGGTATATCTTGCCCCGGTCGAGGGGACGAGCAGCGGGGTCATGGTGCTGGAATATGCCCCTTCGCGAAAACTTGATGCTCCGGTGAGGGTGACGGTTGAAGGCGGCATTGCGGTAAGTGTCGAAGGAGACGACCTCCTTGCCGGCTTCTTAGCCGATACCTTTGCCGCCAATCCGCTCACCAGGAATATTGCCGAACTTGGTATCGGAACCAATGACCGGGCAACTCGGCCGGATAATATTCTGGAGGCCGAAAAGATCCTCGGTACCATTCATATCGCCCTGGGAGACAACTCCGGTTTTGGGGGTAATGTCCAGGTGCCATACCATGAAGACTACATCTTTTTTCGACCGACTCTGACGGCACTGTTCGCTGACGGCAGGGAGGTCCCATTATTAAAGGACGGAGGCCTGCTGGTTGGATGAAAATCCGCTAAAGACGGCTGCTTATCGACCGATACAGGATACATAGGACTGCTGAATCCCTTAGCACAAAAAGACAGGGAGAGTGTCGGCTATGGATGAGGAGAATCTGCAAGGCCGCGGGTTGAAGTTTCATCTCAGCGAAGACAATAATCGGCTGCAGGTTGACTATCAGCCTGACGGACCAGTGGTGCCGGTTGATTTCGCCTGGCTGAAGCATGCGCTTGATGCCCAGCGGGCGGCAACCGGCTTTTTCATCTTTGAACACGCCTCCGGCGATCTTAAAAAGCGTTACAACGAAGCGACCGAGGCCTTTACTCTTGATATCGGGGAACGACGTGACGGCTGCTTTACGGTCTCTCTCGCCCCTGACCGCATGTCCGCGATGCTGAATCTTTCCCCGGCATACGGCGGCATCCCGGTAGCCCGCGAAAAGATCCTCGAAACCCTCAATTCTATGCATATCGTCAGTGGCATCTTACCTGAACGGATCGATACTGCCCTTATGTCAGGGCGCGAGACGGAGAATCTGGTAATAGCCGAGGGGCGTCCGCCGGTAAACGGGGAAAATGCTCAATTGCTGAGCCTGTTGCCGGAAGTTGCCGAGCATGTGCCCGAAGAATCTGACACAGAGGTTGTGGATTATCGCAACATCAGTGACATCATCAGCGTAAAGGCAGGCACGCCGGTCATGCGAAGGATTCCACCGACGCTGGGGGTGCCCGGTGAGGATGTGACCGGGGAACCTTTGGCGGCTGAAGATGGTGTCGATCTGTTATTTGCCGACAATCTTTCCGGGGTCTGTTTTGACCCGGCAGACCCAGACCTGCTGCTTGCCGAAATTGGCGGGATGCCAGTGCTGGTGCCCGATGGGGTAACGATAGAACCGGTCATAAAGGTCAAGAATGTTGATCTCTCTACCGGAAACCTGCATTTTGACGGTTCCGTAGAGGTTGAAGGTGATGTCAAAGAGGGTATGGAGCTTAGAGTTGCCGGTGATGTGAGCGTCAAGGGGGTTGTGGAAGCAGCAACCATCATTTGCGAGGGAAATGTTACTGTCATGGGTGGTGTTATCGGTCATGGGCTGGAAGCGGCACACCCGGAGCACCCGTCTGAGCATGCAGTGATCAAGGCCCAAGGGAATGTCGCAGCTTTGTTTGTCGAGAATGCGATTATTGAGTCAGCGGCGGACATAGAGATCAAGGAACTGGCCATGAAGAGCGAGCTTACGGCATCGGGTCAGATTCAGATCGGCGAAGATGGCTCGAAAAAGGGGCACCTGATCGGTGGTAGCTGCCGGGCTGGTAAGAAGATCAAAGCGATTATTGTCGGTTCCCGGGCAAGCGTTCAGACTAGGATTGAGGTCGGAGTCGAGCCGATGGTAAGCGAACGTCTCAAAGAGACGCAGCAGCTCATTGAAGCCAAGGAAAAAGAACTGGAAGAGATAGAAAAGGATCGTGTTTACTGCCGGGAACACCCGGAGCGGTTTACCGCGGATCGAAGCCAACAGTTAGAACATGGCTATCAGGAGCTGCAATCGAACCTTGCGGAACTGTTCGGGCAAAAGAAACGGTTGCAGAAGCAGTTGACCCCTGATCCCGATGCCTGCGTAGAGGTCGAGCGGGACATCTTCTACGGGGTGTCGGTCAAGATCGGCGAGCATCATTTTCTTGTGGAAGACGACCAGTTCGGCGGCACATTCATGGTTGTCGGCGAAGAGCTTGTGCTTGCTTCCTCTTCTTGATTATTGGTTGCGGAACTAGGCAACAACCGTTGAGATTGAGAACTCCGGCGGGTCCATGACCGCTTTCTTGACGGCACAAAGTTCAGCGGTTTTTATCAAGGCATTGTGATATTTTTGCGGGAAATCCTCTGGCACCCGAATTTCCAGGGAAACTCTGGCCAGCCTCTTCTTGCCGTCTTCGCCTTCCGTGTGCTCCATTTTCTGATGAATCGTTATCCGCTCGCTACTGATCCCCCGTTGTTGGCAGAATGAGGCAATGTAGACCCCGGCACACGTGCCGAGCGAGGCCAGAAACAGCTGGAAAGGAGTGGGTGCTGACCCGTCCCCACCGGACGATGGCGGCTGGTCGGTTACAATGCTGAAATTGTCAAACTCTGCGGTTACTTTCATTCCGGTGCCAAGTCTTATAAGCATTTCCATCGGATCTCCTCTCTGACGCTTCTTAAGTTAATGATGACAGGTTTTTCTGGCAGTTCAACCGTCCAGGTTGACACCGATCATTGGGTGTGGAAATATTTCTGCGGAGGGTGTATGCGGATCATTGGTCTGACAGGTGGCATTGCCTCGGGGAAGAGTAGCGTGGCTCGATTGCTTGAACAGCTGGGGGCCTCTGTGGTCGATGCTGATCAGTTGGCGCGGGATGCCGTTATGCCCGGCACCCCCGCGTACCTGGCAATCGTTGAATTGTTCGGCTCGGAAATCGTGCATGCTGACGGTTATATTGATCGTGAGCGGCTCGGCAGGATCGTCTTCAGTGATAGTGGGGCGAGAAAGCGTTTGGAAGCGGTCGTCCATCCTGCCATAAAAGACCTGGCCGAAGAGCGGTTGTCCGCTTTACGCAATGCCGGGGACGGAGTGGCTGTCTATATGGCGCCACTTCTTGTTGAGGCCGGGGCTGTTGATCGAGTGGACGAGGTCTGGGTGGTATATCTGGACAGTACAAGCCAACTTGAAAGGTTGATGCAGCGGGACCATCTTTCTCGTGAGGCTGCGCAGCAGCGCATTGCCAGCCAGTTGCCGATGGAAGAAAAAAGAAAATACGGCAAGATTGTCATCAACAACAGCGGCCCATGGGAGGAAACAGAGCGTCAAGTCAGGGAGGTGTGGCAACGCGAGGTAGTTGCAGCAGGGACAGGGAATTAGGGGTTGGTTCAGGGGTTTTTTACCGTCAGGCAAAAAACCCCTGGTTATTACTATTTGTGGTAGCCGAGTTTTGTGGAGATCTCTTCACCGGCTTTTTTGACCAGAGGGATAAGCTCTTTCTCGATTCTTTCATCAGTGAAGCGCATGGAAGGTCCTGAGATGCTGACTGCACCGATTATGCGACGGGTATAATCGCGGATCGGGGCGCCAACGCAGCGAACACCGGCATCGAGCTCTTCGTTGTCAACCGCATACCCCTGCTCGGCAACCTTGGCAAGGAGCTTCCTGAATTCATCCTTGTCGACAATGGTATTAGGGGTATAGCGTTTAAGCTCTTTTCCCGGCAGATAGTTGTCAAGTTCCTCGTCGGTCATATATGCCAGCTGCACCTTGCCTGCGGCGGTGCAGTAAGCAGGGAGGCGTGATCCGACCCGCGGCACGACCCGTACGGTCAGATCGGTTTCCACGGTATCGAGGTACACGATGTGGAAGTCTTTCAGGATTGCAACGTAGGTAGTCTCATTGCACTCTTTGACCAGAGCCTCAAGGACCGGCCTGGATTGGCGGAGCAGTCCCATCTGCTTAATGAAAGTTTGCCCCAGCTCCAGGGTCTTCAAGCCGAGACGATAGTTCTCTGTGACCCTGTTCTGCTCAATATAGTTTCTTGACTCAAGCGTCGCCAGCAGCCGGAACACGTTGTTCTTATGGAGTTTGAGCCGCTTGCTGAGCTCAGTTACCCCAAGTTCGTCAACGTCGTCGTGAAACTGCTCAAGCAGGTCGAGCGCATGATCAACTGCCTGGATGATATATTCGGATTTTTCTTTTTTAGCCATATTTTCACCTGTGTACGGATTCAAAAACCTTTGATTTATAGGCGGAAGCTAGTTAGATGTCAAGACAAAAACAGGTGCCAAGAGTTCTGCGGATTGTTTTACTTGACTACATGTTCCCCTGATTGCTGGTATAATAATCAGCCGACTGTTGTTCGGAACTACTCATTATTCTAATGGTAAATGTTGTTTGAAAATGTAGAATAATGTTTTATAATTGTCAAGTGCAAATACCCGACTTTTTATTCATCCAAGGCTGCAGATCAGTGGACGCCTCGTTTGATAGGAGATTTTGATGCTTAACTTGCCCAAAAAAATTCTGGTGGCCATTGATGGCTCGCCGATATCAGACAAAGCCGCCGAAGAGGCTGTCAGAATGGCAGCCTCAAATCAGGGGCCATATAAGAGCACGATAATTGCGCTTTTGGTGTTGCCGAACGCTCCGCGCAGCACTTTCACTGATTTTGTCCCTGCACCGCCGGTAACTCAGACCGATCAATGGGATGATCTCCGCAAGCGGATCTTTTATGTCATTCAGAAAAATGCGGAAGAATCTGCAACCCCTCTGGATATCAGGGTGGCTTATGGCGATCCGGCCGATGAACTTCTGACTCTGGCCGACCGTGAGAAGGTGGATGTCATCGTGATCGGGAGTTCCGGCAAGGGGTTTATCAAGAGAAAGGTTCTGGGGAGCGTCTCCAACAGGGTGGTGCAGAACGCCAAATGCTCGGTCTACGTTGTGCGGGGATGAAGCCCTTTCTGCCAGGGACTTGATAGTGTGACGTCAGAGGTGCGTTACGGGGCGAATTTCTCGGTTTCACAGCGCAGGTAAAGCAGGATCTCCCGCAGGCTGGCAATGATAATCTCCTCGTCCTGCGGGAATTCATGGGGCGAGAGTTCCAGGGTCAAGGTGTAGTCATACTCAGTGTTGCGCAGGTGGTTGAGGAATCGTGTCAGCGGCAGTATGCCGTGCCCGGGGATAAGGTGTTCCTTGCCGTGACCGTAGTCGGAAAAGTGAATATTCTTGATGCGTCCGGTATTGTAGCACTGGTAAAAGTCGTTGATGAAATTGGTCTTGCCTGAACCCATGTGCGTACAGTCGAAGGTTAGGTCCAGATTTCGTTCCTGGATGAATTCGATCATTGCCCCGGTATCAGAGAGGATGTATGGGTTCATCTTGAACCGGCCAACCCAGGGCATGTTCTCAATAGTTACGGTGACATTCTCCTTTCCCACCTCCTTCTGGTAGTCCCTGACCCGGTACATCCAGCGCCAGAAACCGGCTTCAAGCCCCATCCATGAGGCTGGATGAAAATTAACCAGCGGTACTCCGCAGTCGGCGGCAATCTCCACGCAAAGTTTCAGGGCATCCACCGGCCCTCCCCAACCGTCCAGAGGCATGAATGGGGCATGTATCGAGTGAATCGGCAGAATTGCCGCTAGTTCACAGACCACTTTTCTGCTGTTTACTCTCTGGAAATCCTGGTTGATGATCAACTCCACGCCATCAAAACCGATTTCGGCCGCGATTTCGAAAATTCGCTTGATGGGGAAGGTGAACAGGGTTCCGGAAGAGATGGATATCAGCATTTATAAACATTCTCCAGGCGGAATAATCATCCTTCTACATTCTGGTAGACGATCCGCTGCAGGTTGAACAGGGCGTCGAGCCCCTGTTTCAGGCAGATCTCGTCATCGTGGGAAATCTCTTCCCGTTCGAGATAGAAGCCGTCTTGCTCGTTACCCTTGTGCGCCACTTCAGCTGACATCTTGATTCGATGAAAGTCGTGGTATGCTTTCAGCAATTTGGCGGCAAGGTCAACCCCGAGCTCACCGGCTGCCAGCAGCTTGCTGATCCGGTCGGATGTGGCTGTGTCGCTGATGGCTTTCTGTATTGCCATCATGCGGATAGTCACCACCATCGGGTTCAGGGCAAACTGGACAAGGTTGAATTCGCCCCGGTGGCTGCCGCTTTTCTCCATCCTCAATCTGCCGAAAAAGTTGAATCCCACCGGCATAATGGAAGCGCTCCGCAATGCGGCCATCAGAGTAAGCTGATCGCTGTTGAGTGAGCGAACTGCCATTGATCGCAGTTCCAGTGCCAGTTCCTGGCTGCCGAAAACCGGCCGCAGATCACAGAGGGCAACGGTCTCGCTTGACGGATCGGGTGTGCCTGCCTGGGAGGCAATGCGGCTCTTCCACAAACCAATGTCGCCACACCATTCCGGATCATCCAGCCTCATGAAGTTTGCCGAAAGCTCCAGCTGGTCAAGGATTGCTGATACCTTCCCGCTAAATGTCGCAAACCATTGCTCAGCCGAGGGGTCGCTGCTACCGTAAACCAGCAACAGGTCACATCGAGACGAGAAGGTCGTCTCGTGACGGCCATAATTGCCGAGGGCGCAAATTGCGAAAGGTGCCGGGCTTTCTCCGCAAGTAGCCAGCCCTGATCGGATTGCCCAGTGGATCATGATATCGCGGCTTTGGCTGCAAAACCGGTGCATGGAAAGCACTGACTGTCGGCGGGCGAAATAGCTGGTAGCGCTGTCAACCGCAGAGAGGTACTGCTGCTGCAGAGAGGCGATATCGGGCGCCTTTTCCAGGGCGGCCAGTGCGTCGTCTAGTTGTGCAGCGAACCGTTCTTCCCATTCCTGCTCTTCCAGAAGGTTTTGGGCAATGCCGTTAACCAGGGAGCGATGCTGCTCCGGCATCAGGTAAGCGGCCTGGTCAGCAATCATCCGGTCAAGGTCTGCCACCAGTTCCTGCATGGCCTTGCTGTTAACGATGTCGCCGTCCCTGCTGCCGAGAATTAGTGCCATTCATCACTCCAGTAAAGGTTTTCAGCTATGATCTTTCCAGGCGGCCGTGTACTTCTCTGGCCAGGAACTGCCGCATTGCTTCAGGAGGTGGCGGGGTGAGCATGGAAACAATTATGATCACCAGGATGACAATGGGAGCGCCGCACAGTGCCGAGGAGGTCAACGGGAAGATGGTGGCCGCCAGTGGAAAGATCCTGCCGAAAAGCGGTTCGGCAAAGGTCAGGACCATGCCGGTCAGCATCCCGGCGACCACGCCGTTGCCGTTGGCCCGACCCCACCAGATTCCGAGCAGGAAGGCGGGAAAGATCGTATTCCCTGCCAGGGCAAAAGCGGTTGCGGTTATCTCGGCGATCATCCCCGGCGGCTTCATGGCGCACAGGGTGGCGATGGCAGCTAAGACCAGGGTCGCCCCCTTGGCCACCGCCATCTTTGAGCCTTCAGAGGCGTGCGGATTGAGTACGCGGTAGTAGATATCATGGGAAAATGACGAGGCCCCGGTAATCAGCAGCCCGGCGCTGGTAAAGAACGCCGCACAGGTGGCTCCGGCGGCAAGGATGCCGACCATCCAGACCGGCACCTGTCCCATGACCGCAGACCTGATGACAATGATATCGGCCATCTGCCGCGCAGATGCCGATGGCTCGGGCATGCCGGCGCTTGCTTCCATCAGTCGGGCGAACACGGCATAGGCTGGGGCGGACCAGTAAATCAAGGCAATGAAGAACAGTCCCCAGGCCACGCTCCAGCGCGCGTCACGCACGTTGGGCACAATATAGAACCGTGACAGGACATGCGGCAGCCCGGCAGTGCCAACCATGAGGGTAAAGCAGAGCGCAACCCACTGAAAGAGCGTGCCATTGGCAAACGGGGCGCTGAGATTCACCTGGAACTCGCGCGCCAGGTCCTGGATCGCCACGCCGTAGCCAAACTGGGGCAGCAGCCAGAAGTAGCCAAGGCTGTGGGCAAGGTACATCAGCGGCACGATGAAAGAGACGATCAGTACGAAATACTGCATCTGCTGGTTCCGGGCAACTCCCAGCATTCCGGCCACGACGACATACGAGATGATTGCCCCGGCGCCGAGCAAAAGCCCGCGTGAGTAGTCCAGGCCGAAGAGCCAGCCGAATATCATGCCAATGCCTTTGAGCTGGGCAATGATGTAGATAAGCGAGATGCCGATTGACACTACTGCGGAGATAATCCGGGCCGTAGAGGAGCCGTAACGTTCACCGACAAAGTCCGGGGCGGTGTATTTGCCGAACCGGCGAATTTGGCCGGCCATCAGCACCAGCAGCAGGACATAACCCCCGGTCCAGCCGATGACATAGGCTAGGGCAAAGTATCCCTTCAGGTAGATCAGCCCGGCCATCCCCAGAAAGCTGGCGGCGCTCATCCAGTTGCTGGCAATTGCCGCGCCGCCGCCGATCCGGCCGATGTAGCGCCCGGCGAACAGGTAGTCCGAGCCTTCACGGGACTTGTTGATCAGGCCGACCACGATGAATGAGGTAAGAACTCCGGCAACGATGATAATCGGCCAGAGGTTGGCGCCGCTGTCACTCATAGGTGCGGTCTCTCCTGTGGCTGTGGCGTTCAGTAACCCGGTCGGTGTAGAGGTTGAAGATCACGCAGAGAACAACGAACCAGAGCGGCAGAAACTGGCCGGTAAACCAGAAATGGAACGGGAACGAGAGAAAGGTGAGGCGGGTCAGCATTCCGTCTCCGGTGGCCGATTCTGCCAGCAGGGACAGCAGCGCCTGAAAGCCGAAGTTGAGCAGCCCCCACCCCACCAGAATGGCAACGATAACGGCCAATTCATCGACCATCGAGCCCTCCTTCGGTTTGAAGGGGTTCACTTCATACATCTCTTCGTGATGTTGCATAAAGCCTCCCGGTTCATCGGCGCACAAGATCAATGATCCCAGTGCCACTCAGCAGCCGATTTCTGGTTGAGATGCGGGACAACTATAAAAGCGTATACGCCATTTTAACAGTAAAACAAAGGTTGTCCAAGCAACTACCAGTCTTTCATCACTTCTCTCAGCACCGCGGTGGCGTATGATCCCTTCGGCAGGGTGAAGCCGACCACCAAGTCGGGGCCATCGGCAGTAGAACTACAATCGAGTAGCGGCACCCGCAATGGACGGCGCGCGCCTTCAACTCTTTGCGGCCAGCCGTTGGCCGGCCCGGCCGGGGTCAGACCTTCCGCTGCCAGGGCCTGCTCTTCCCGAAGTTTCACCTCTCCGCCAGGCCAGGTCATGCTGGCGCCGAAGAGCGGCCCGCTCGGCGATATTTCAAAGGCAGCAGCACGCGGTGCCTCTGTTGCCGCATCTTCCACCAGGAAACAGGCGCCATTGACATGTTTCCAGGCAAGGTCGCCGGTTTCCAGCTGGTCGAGCGCGTTGATGCGCTGCCGAACCATCTTGTCGAACAGTGCTGACTGCCAGGCGGAAAGATAGAGTGACTTCATCCTTGGGTTCAGGGCATGCAGCGCTTTGTCCGGCTTGTCCGGCCGGTCTGCCAGTCTTTGCAGGATGTCGCGCTCGGTGCGGCAGCTGTTGGGAAACAGACCGAGGCTTGTCGCCAATTCTCCGCGCCGGTAAGCCTCGATCGCCGCCTGCCAACGCTCGTCGGTAATTGCCGAGGTATCGCCGATGATGGAGTCGATTGCTCCCTGGTGGTCGCCGCAGAGCAGGGCGCGGCCGATCAGGTGCGAGTTGCCCTGAATGCCGTAGCGCTGCGGTCCGAAGATATTGGGGACACCTCGCTTGGCCAGAATCCCGAGAACTGCTTTGGCGCGTTCAGCGGCACCAGCAGCGACGCCTCTGATGACCAGGCGAAAGCGGTTGCCTGCCAGGTGGCCGAGCTTCAGCTTATTCCGGTGCCTGATTGCCGACAGGATGCGGATTCCCGGGATTTCTACCCCGGTAAACTGCTCCGGCTTGACCCGCGGGATGGAAAGGGTCTGGCGGGTGATCCCCTTGGCGTCTTTCATCCCGGCATAGCCGATATCCCGTTCCTGGATGGCCAGGACCCGAGCGATGCGGCGGATCGCCTCCAGGGTGGTGATCCCCCTTTTTTCGATCTCCACGTAGAGGTGTTCACCTTCGCCGGTCGGCTGGTATAAAGGGATTTCCTCAACCAGGAAATCTTCGGCACTCTCCTTGATGACTCCGCCGCTGCCGGGGATGTCACCGGTAAGGTAGCTGTTTGCGGTTGGTTGAGAATTCACAGGGCACCCGTCATTTTCTTCCGGTAGTTGATAAAGTAAATGTTCTTTCCTTCAGCCATGAATTTCTTCATGTACTTGGAGAGGTGATATCCTGCCAGTTCGTGACGGAAAAGATCCGGGGCCAGGGCGTTTTCAAAGCCCTCGACCGACGGCATCATCCCGGCCACATCAATGCCGTAGTCGTCAAAATCGGTGGCAAAATAGAAATTGCCACCCGGCACCAGGTAGTCGCGGAGGAACTCCATGAACTGGCGGCTCACCAGCCTCCGTTTCCGGTGGCGCTTCTTGGGCCAGGGGTCGGGGCAGTTGATATAGACTGCGGAAAGAGAACCTTTGGGCAGCCGCTCAGCAATGAACTGGCGCGCCTCGATCCGCACCACCCTGACATTGGTCACGCCATGACGGTCCAGGCGGCGGCAGGTGCTATCGCACCCCTTGTTGTAATAGTCGAGGGCAATGATGTTGCTATCCGGATGGTCAACTGCGGTCTTGGCGATGAAGTCGCCGATACCGCACCCTATTTCCAGGGCCAACGGTCGTTCCGCGCCGAATAAGGCGCTCCAGCCGTCCGGTGCCGGGAGTTTTTCTGCCGGGATGTAACAGGGGGAACTGATTTTGATCATGGTCTGCATGCTGTAAGACTCTCCTGCGGTGTGATGGAGGGAACATACCACAGAGCCGAGCGTAACTGAAAGGGCCAATCTGCATCGTTGCCGCTCTGGACGTCGTCGTGCAACTGAGGTAAGCTTACACCATGAAATTATTAGCCAAAATATTTGCTTCGTCGCTGGCGTTGTTTGTCTTGTTTGCCTCTGGTAGCGTCTTTGCTGCGGGCCGGATACCGGAAAAGCTCATCTATCGGCTCTCCTGGTCCGGCATCCCGGTGGGAACCGCCACCCAGGAGATTGTTGACGAGGGGGAGGTGCGGCGGGTTGTTTCCACTGCCAAATCCAACGAGTGGCTCTCCGCGTTCTTTCCGGTCAATGATCGTACCGACAGCTTTACCACCAAAGAAGAGCCGTTTCCCGGCAAGTCTTATTACTTCAGAATGCAGATCCGTGAGGGGCGCAGGGCGCGCGACCGGGAGATCACCTTTGACCAGGCCGGCCGCAAGGCGGTCTACCACGATCTGATGGGCACCGAGCGGGTCGAAGTGCCGATTGTGGAAAATACCTACGATATTTATTCCAGTTTTCTGCATGCCCGGTTTCTCGACCTGCAGGTCGGCAAGCCGGTTTATCTGCATGTCCTTGACGGCAAGGAGTTGCAGCGGATCGAGATCCGGGTGCTGCGCAAAGAACGGGTCAGCACCCCGGTCGGCGAGTTCGACACCATTGCCATTGAGCCGATGGTCAAGCCGGAAGGGGTTTTCGAAGGGAAGAAGGGGGCGGTTATCTGGTTGACCGACGACCATCGGAGAATACCGGTCAAGGCCCAGACCAAGGTCAAGGTGGGGAGTGTCACGGCGCTGCTCATCGGCGGCAATTATTAGATGGCGTCGTTCCTTGCCATTACCCCCCTCCTGTGTTACGGTGATCGAGAAATTGCCAACTCTAAGGAAAATAAATGAAATTTAGTGAATTGAAACTGCCGGAACAAGTTATGAAGGGGATCGAGGATGCCGGGTTTGTCGATTGCACCCAGATCCAGGCTGAAACCCTACCGCTAGCGCTTTCCGGCAAAGATGTGGCCGGCCAGGCCCAGACCGGTACCGGCAAGACCGCAGCATTTCTAGTGACGCTCTTTACCCGGTTGTTGAACCAGGAGAAGCAGGGTGACAAGCAGCATCCGCGGGCGCTGGTTCTGGCGCCGACGCGTGAGCTGGTGGTGCAGATAGAACAGGATGCCCAGCTGCTGGGCAAGCACTGCGGCCTCTCGGTTCAAGCGATATACGGCGGCGTGGATTACATGCTGCAGCGGAACGCCCTGCGCGAGGGCGCCGATATTGTCATCGGCACCCCGGGCCGGCTGATCGATTACCTGAAGCAGAAGGTCTACTCGCTGAGCAAGATCGAGGCGCTGGTCATCGACGAGGCGGACCGGATGTTCGACATGGGTTTCATTGCCGACCTCCGGTTTATTCTCCGCCGGCTGCCGCCGTTCGACAAACGCCAGAACCTGATGTTTTCGGCTACCCTCAACCAGCGGGTTATGGAGCTGGCTTACGAGTTCATGAACCTTCCGCAGAAGGTCCAGGTAACCCCGGAGCAGATGACTGCGGAACGGGTACAGCAGGTGCTGTACCATGTGGGCCGCAAGGAGAAGTTTCCGCTGTTGCTGGGACTACTGCGCCGCGAGGGGATGGAACGCACCATGATTTTCATCAATACCAAGCGGGAGGCAGAGTTTCTCAATGAACGGCTGATGGCCAATGATTTCCCCTGCCGCATGATTTCCGGCGATGTTGACCAGAAGAAGCGGATGAGGATCCTGGAACAGTTCAAAGAGGGGAAGCTGCCGATCCTGATCGCCACGGATGTCGCCTCCCGGGGGTTGCATATCGAGGGGGTATCGCACGTCATTAACTACGATCTGCCGCAGGATGCCGAGGATTATGTCCACCGCATCGGCCGGACGGCCAGGGCCGGAGCCGAGGGGAAGGCGATTTCCTTTGCCGACGAGGATGGGGCCTTTCACCTCGAGGCGATCCACGAGTACATCAAGGAGAAGATCGAAGTAGAATGGGCCGAAGACGATCTCTTTGTTCACGACTACAAGCGGAGTAAGCCGAAACACAAGCAACTTGAAGTGAAGACCCACGGCAAAAGCCATCAGCATCCGCATGCGCGGCCGGGCGAGGCCACCGGAAATACTGCGCCGCCCAAGAAGAAGCGCAGACGACCGGCCAAGAAAAAGCCGGAGGCTGGCAGTGCGCAACCGGGAACCGCTGCAAACTGAACCTCTGGACAGGCAGCCGGAAGTTGTTATTCTGTAAGGATATCAATCTAACCATGGAGGTGCTTTCATGAAAAAAGGGATTATCGCTGTTGTCGTTGCTTTAACCTTTGCCCTGGCCGCTTCGGTTTATGCCGACAAGGAGCTGCCGGTCTACAAGAAGGGCGATGCTGTGTACGTCTGCGCCTGCGGCGCCGGGTGCGACTGCATGACTATGTCGCGCAAGGCAGGGAAGTGCAGTTGCGGCAACGAGATGGCCAAGACCACGGTTGAAAAGGTGGATGCCGGCAAGATCTTTGTCAAGGTCGAGGGGAAAGAGCTTACCTTTCCGACAAAGGCCAAGTATGCCTGTGCCTGTGGCGAAGGGTGCAGCTGCGGCACGGTAAGCCAGAAACCGGGCAACTGTAGCTGCGGAACCGAGATGAAAAAGGTCGAGTAGCATCATATCCAATAGCGTGGGGGGATTTCTCAAATGAAGAAGATGATGACACTTGTGGTAACTCTGGCAGCCTGTGCTGCACTGTGCGGCACCTGTCTTGCCGCTGAGCCGGTATCGCCTGCCGATAAGCTGCTCAAAAAGGAGTCCGAGCTGAAGGGCAAGCTGGACAAGGCTGACAAGGATCTTAACACCAAGGCCGAAGATGCCAAGAAGAAACAGGCTGACAAGAAGGCCGAGATGAAGAAGAAGCAGGATGAGCGCAAGGCCGAGCTGGACAAGAAAAAGCAGGAAGGGAAGAAGGCTGCAGACGACACCAAGGCTGAAGGGGAAAAGCTGAAGGAAAAGGCCAAAGGTGATGTCAAGGACCTGAAGAAAAAGAAAGACACCAAGAAACAGCAGCTCAAGGGCGCCCATGAGGATGCCAAAAAAGAGGTCAAAGAGATGAAAGAGGGGCTGAAGTAGCCGGTCTTTCGTAACTGCTCATGATGGATAACAAAAGGCCTTCCGTTTCCGGAAGGCCTTTTTGCATGAAAAGTGTCGCTTGAGGCTGCTATAGCTTGAACTGCCTGACGATCCGCTGCAGTTCCTCGGCGGTCCTGGCCAGCTGGTTGGCGGAAGTGGCCGACTCATGGGCGCCTTTTGAGGTCTCCTGCACCACCTCGGTGATCTGGTGGATGTTGTTGCTGATCTCGCCGGTGGTAGCGGTCTGCTCTTCGGCAGCAGTGGCCACCTGGTTCACCTGCATGGTAACGGCATTGATCTGCTCCAGGATCTCCTGCAGCGCAGTACCGCACTTGGCGGCTTCGCTGGTCCCCTGTTCAACCTCGCGCACTCCGGCATCCATGGCCGCTACCGCCCCTTTGGTCTCGTTCTGGATCGCCTTGATCATCTCGCTGATCTCGCGGGTTGCTTTGGTGGTCCGCTCGGCCAGGGCCCGCACCTCGTCGGCGACCACGGCAAAGCCGCGCCCCTGCTCACCGGCCCGGGCCGCCTCTATGGCAGCGTTCAAGGCGAGCAGGTTGGTCTGGTCGGCGATATCCTGGATGGTGGCGACGATGGCGCCGATCTGGTCACTCCTGGCGCCCAGGCTCTCGACGGTCTTAGCGGTCTCCTGTACCCGGCTGGCAATCCGTCCCATAACCTGGACGGTGTTGTTGACCACCTGCGAACCTTCGCTGGCGGCCCGGCTCGCCTGGTTGCTCCCTTCGGCGGCCATCTGGCAGTTCTGGGCGATATCGCCGGAGGTGGCTGACATCTCTTCGCCGGCAGTGGCTACGGTGGAAGCCTGGGCCGCAACCTCTTCGGCGCCGGTGGCAATCTGTTCTGAAGCGGTCATCAGTTGCGAGGCGGCAGCCGCCACCTGGGTGGTGTTGCTGGCAATGCTGGTGATGATCGCGTGCAGTTTGTCCATGAAGGTGTTAAACCCGGTGCAGATATCCCCCAGTTCGTCCCGCGACCGGTAATCGAGCCGTTTGGTCAGGTCTCCTTCTCCCTGGGCGATATCGATAACCATGTCATGCACTGCGGTGAGCGGTTTTTTGATGGAACGGATAACCACCAGCATCATGGCCAGGGCAAGGATGATGGCGACTATCGCCAGCCCCAGCATCGTGGTTTGGATTTTACTGCTTGTAGATTCAGCTTCTTTTACCTGTTTTTCCAGTTCGGCATCCTGCTCTTTTGCCAGATTAGTTATTGCAGCTTCGGCACCGTGAGTTTGCTCTTTGTACTGACCGATTGCCTTGTTGCCATCCTGCGGCGTGGTAATTGCGCCGCTCTTAACCTGCTCATAAACCTTGCCGAAGCCATCGGCATAACCCTTAATATTGGTCTTGATCGTTGCCAGGGTCTCTTTCTGTTTTGTCGTATCCGCCAACTTTTCCATAGAAGCGATGCGGTCATTAAAGTGTTCCAGTGATTCATTCCACTTCTTTTTATAATCCTCTACCTTGTCTGCAGAGCCGATATTCATGAACAAGTCTTTTTCATAGCGGCGGAGCATATTGATATTGGCGCGTGTGCGCTGGGCGTACTCGACCAGTTTGGCATCCTTTTCAGCTATTTCATAGATATAGAACTTTGATTTCTGCTGCCCAAAGTACCCGGTACCGCTGACAACCACCAGGATAAACAGGATGAGACTGAAACTGAGGATAAGCCTGGTAGAGATTTTCATGTTGCTGAGCATGTACACCCTCCTTGCAATTAATAACCAGTGTTGAGTCTGTAAAGAATTGTTACTGTTTGGTTGGTATTTAGTGTTGAGTCTGTAAAGAAGTATCACTGTTTAATTAATATGGTTTATCGGCATACATGAATATGGCTTTAGATTTTTTTAGGGAAAACCCTACTTGTGCTATCAGGGGTTCCCTGATAATGGTCTCTTTTCCCAATAAAAAAGAGGGCTGGGCCCCCTTTTTTATCCTTAATGATATGTGTCGTAAGCTGCATTATTACAGTTTGAACTGCCCGACAATCCGCTGCAACTCCTCAGCGGTCCTGGCCAGTTGGTTGGCGGCAGTGGCTGATTCCTGGGCGCCCTTGGCTGTCTCCTGAACCACTTCGGTAATCTGGTGGATGTTGTTGCTGATCTCGCCGGTGGTGGCGGTCTGCTCTTCGGCAGCTGTGGCCACCTGGTTCACCTGCATGGTGACGGCATTGATCTGCTCCAGGATCTCCTGCAGCGCTGTGCCGCTCTTGGCTGCTTCCATGGTCCCCTGCTCAACCTCCTGTACCCCGGCCTCCATGGCCGCCACTGCTCCCTTGGTCTCGTTCTGGATCGCCTTGATCATTTCGCTGATCTCGCGGGTCGCCTTGGTGGTCCGCTCGGCCAGGGCCCGCACCTCGTCGGCGACCACGGCAAAACCGCGCCCCTGCTCACCGGCACGGGCCGCCTCGATGGCAGCGTTCAAGGCCAGCAGGTTGGTCTGGTCGGCGATGTCCTGGATGGTGGCGACGATGGCGCCGATCTGGTCGCTCCTGGCCCCCAGGCTCTCAACGGTCTTGGCGGTCTCCTGTACCCGGCTGGCGATCCGGCTCATGACCTGGACGGTATTGTTGACCACTGCAGAGCCGGAACTGGCAGCCTGGCTCGCCTGATTGCTTCCCTCGGCAGCCATCTGGCAGTTCTGGGCGATATCGCCGGAGGTGGCTGACATCTCTTCGCCGGCAGTGGCCACGGTGCCGGCCTGGGCCGCAACCTCTTCGGCGCCGGTGGCGATCTGTTCCGCCGTAGCCATCAACTGGGTGGCGGCAGCGGCCACCTGGCTGGTGTTGCCGGCTACGCTGGAGATAATCCGATGCAGTTTTTCCACGAACTGATTGAAGAAGCCGCTGGCAACAGCGATTTCGTCCTTGCTGTCAGCATTGAGCCGCTGGGTCAAATCCCCTTCGCCTTGCGCCATATCCCGGAACATGGTTACCATGGCGGTTACCGGCTTGAGTATCGAATTGAGCAGCCAGCCGGCAAGACCCATCTGGAGCAGAATGCCGATCAACCCTATTATCAGCGATTCCGTGATGGTCTTACGGATTTCCGCATCATACTCCTTGTCCGCCTCTTTGGCTTCTTTGCGGATGGACTCTTCTATCTTCAACATATTTTCCCGAATGATCTGTACCTGCTTGTCGCTCGCCTCGTCCAGGGCAATGATTTCTTTGGTTATGCCGGTCGTGGAACGCAGCAGGGGCAAGGTTTTGTTTTCGAAGATGTTTGCTACCTCTACCGCAGCCTTTTTCGCCTCAACAGCCCATTCTTTTTCTTCTTTGGTGTCAGCGGCCTTTTCGACCTCATCCAGTCGCTTGAAGTTTTTCTCCTTGGTTTCGGGCCAGCTCTTGGCCACTTCGTCCAGGTCCCTGTTGATGATGGCACCGGAGATGACAGAGGATAGCGACAGTCCGACCCTGGCCCCGGTGCCGGCAAGTATGGCATTATCGGCCCGTTGTGCTCCCTGGTCCTGAAGATTTTTCAGCACGTTCAGCTCATGATATTCCATGCCGATGATCGCCACTACGGTCAGCAGCACAATGATTGCGTTTGCGATCAGCTTTGACTTGATGGTTGCCATGTTGCACATCTCCTTTGATATGATGATGAGGATGCAAGAACAGATCTAATGTTGCAGGGCTATTCCCGCCTTAACTACATATCGTTATCGCGTTATTTATATTAATACCGGCAAATGCGGAATCGGCTGTGCGGCATTTACCTACAACAAAAGTAGTGATGGGGATTTGTGGATTGAGTCCGTGGGGTTAGCTATGCGGTTTAACGGCAGTTGCGGCTGGTTGCAGGGGTGGTGAGCTGTTATGACACCAAGGCGTGGCGGATACAGTAAGAGGTCAGTTCGGCGTTGTTTCTTACGTTGAGTTTTTGCATCAGCCTGGAGCGGTATGAACCGATGGTCTTTACGCTCAGGCAAAGTTCGGCCGCCGCCTCTTGGGAACTCTTGCCCGAAGCCAACAGGCAGGCTATCTGCAGTTCCCGGTAGGACAACATCTCGTGGGGGAGTTTCCCCAGCGGTCTCCCCGAGGCTACTTCCGCTGCCAGGAGGGAAGAGAGGGCGGGACTGATATATTTGCCGCTGGTCGTTAGCTGCTTGATCGCGCAAATCAGGTCTTCCGCGGCCGTAGCCTTTGACAGATAGCCGTTGGCGCCGAGTTTGAGGGCGCGGATGGCATACTGCTCCTCAGGGTACATGCTGACGATCAGAACCGGTACCTCGTTTTTCCCGGTGCGGATCTCTTTCAGCAGGTCCAGTCCCCCCTTGCCCGGGAGCGAAATATCCAGGATCACCAGTTCAATAGGGTGACCGGCCAAGATCCGGGTTGCCTCCTGGGCCGTGGCTGTCTCAAAAAAGCGCGCTTCCAGCGAGGGATCTTCTTCGATGATCTGCATCAGCCCTTTGCGCACTACGGAATGGTCGTCCACAATCAGGATATTCATGGGTTTTCCCCGCACGGTATGGTCAGTTTTATTGTGGTGCCTTTGGTGCGATGCCCTTTGATGGCCACGGTTGCGTTCATCAGTTTTGCCCGCTCGCGAATCCCCATGATGCCGTAAGAATTCCCGCCTTCGGCTTGCTTTTGGGTAATGCCTTTACCGTTATCAGTAATTTCCAGGATACAGGAGTTCCTTTTCTTGTAAAAGGCGATTGAGGCTTCCGTGGCACGCGAGTGGCGGGCAATGTTGGTCAGGGCCTCCTGGCAGATTCTGAATATCGTGGTGGCGTGATCAGCAAAGATGCAGACAGCCGGGTCGACCTCGGCATTACAGCTGATGCCGGTCCGGCCGGTGAACTCCTTTGCCGACCAATCTATAGCTGCGCTTAGACCGACTTCGTCAAGCAGTGATGGCCGCAGCCTGGTGCAGATGGAGTTTACCGCTTTGATGCTATCCCGGGCAAGCTGCTCCAGCGCGGTTAGCCGCTGTTGGGCATCAGCATCATCTGGGGCGATTTTCTTTTTGAGATGGGACAGCTCAAAGGAAATAACAGTCAGATTCTGGCCCAGTTCGTCGTGGATATCCCGGGCGATATGCAGCCTTTCATCCTCCAGCCGCATTACTTGCTGCCGGGCATAGGCTTTCAGCTTTTCATGCTCCTCGCGCTGCCGCTGCTCGGCTTCCATTTCACTGGTCACGTCGAGGAACATCCCCAGAACGCCGCAGATCGAGCCGCGCTCATCTCGAACCGGGGACTTGCAGGTGTGGACCGATAGCTTGCGGCCATGAGCACTGACCTGCTCAATGAACTCTTCGGAGACGCCGTTGGCCATGATTCTCAGGTCATCCTCGCGAATTCTATCTGCTTCCTGCTGGGGGAGATAATCGAAATCGGTCTTGCCGGCAACCTCTTCCGGCGAACTCCCCAGGATTTGGGCAAATCTTCGATTGCACGCCACAAATACCGAGTCCTGGTTCTTGAGGAAGATCGACCGCGGGATGTTGTCCAGCAGGATGCGGTAGTTTGCTTCGCTCCGGTTGAGCGCTTCCTCCGCCGCCTTGCGCTGGGTAATATCCCTGCCGATGGACTGAAACTCTACGATGTGGTTATCATCGTCAAAGAGCGCCTTGGTGAACCATTCCACCCAGTGCTGGGAATTTTCGCCAAACTGTTGCTGGTATTCAAAGACATTTGTGGGGCTGGTGCGCTGCAGCGTTTGAAAATGACACTCTATGACCGTTGCCAGGGTGGCTCTGTTGGCGGCATCGAGCAGATCAAGAAAACGCTTGCCGAGCAGTTCGGTTCGGGGCATCCCGATAAACCGGCTATATGCCTCATTAACAAAAATAATGGTTGTGTCCGGCAGCCAGCGACAGATCAGTTCCGGATAGTCTTCGATCAGTGACCGGTAGAATAGGTCGGGTTCTTTGGGCAGGCTCTTAAGGGGCATTGTTCAGTCGGTTCCTGGTCCAGCTGATGATTTGGTCGAACTCGGGAAAATGTTGGCAGCAGATGCAAGCGGATCGGCTCTCACCCTAGCATCCCTTTCATCTTGGCAAAGAAGTCTCCGGCCATTTTCTCGGCCTCATCTTCGTTGAGCGCCTGGGCCCCGGCAACCTGCTGCAGGTTGACCAGCTGTTCCGGAATCTCTTCCAGAAAGCGGGAGGGGTGGCGCTCCTGCATCTTGCCGTACTGTTTCCGTTGCAGGCAGCGGGTGATGGTCAGGTGGCGCCGGGCGCGGGTGATCCCCACATACATCAGCCGCCGTTCCTCGTCAATGGAAAAATCCTCGTAGATCGACTTCTTGTGCGGCAGGATCTCCTCTTCCAACCCCACCAGCCACACCATGGGGAACTCCAGACCCTTGCTGGAGTGGAGCGACATCAGGGTGACGGCATCGCGGCCATGCTCTTTCTTATCTTTGCCGGAGAAACGGTCCTCGTCCATCAGGGTTACTTTTTCCAGAAAGAGCGGCAGGGTGGCTTTTGCTGAGCTGCTCTCGAAACCGGCCAGCGAATTGATCACCTGTTCGATGTTCTCCACCTTTCTGCGGGCAGTGGCCTGGTCGTCAATGGTGCGGTACAGCTCCTCCTCAAGGCCGATCTTGCGGAACAGCCGGTCGACCTTGTCCGCCAGGTGACCGGGGGCGGCGAAATTCGCGATTTCTCCGCTCAGCAGGTCATGAAACGCCTGCACCTTGGCCCGCACCGCTTCGGTGATGCCGTCGATCTCCGCAGCCCTCCCCAATGCCTCGAACAGCGGTATCCCCTGCTCCATGGACCACTGGTTGATCTTGAGGATGGTCGTCTCGCCGATGCCGCGTTTCGGAAAGTTGATGATCCGCAGCAGCGACTGCTCATCCTCGGGGTTGGCGATGGTCCGGAGCCAGGCCAGGGAATCCTTGACCTCTTTCCGCTCATAGAACTGCATGCCGCCTATCAGGACATAGGGGATGCCGGCAAAGCGGAGCTGCTCCTCGAACGGCCTGCTTTGGGCATTGGTGCGGTAGAGGATGGCGCAGTCGCCGTAGCTGACCTTGTCGCGGAAACAGGTGGTCTCGATCCGCTCGACCACAGTGGTGGCCTCCTCTTCGTCGTCGGCGGCCACGATCAGGTCGATCGGCCGTCCCGGCCCGCTTTCGGTCCATAGAGCCTTGACCTTGCGCTTGGTATTGTTGCTGATGACATGGTTCGCCGCATCGAGGATGTTGCCGGTGGAGCGATAGTTCTGCTCCAGCATCACCACCTTGCAACCGTGGTAATCGTGCTCGAAATTGAGGATCTTTTCGACGTCTGCACCGCGCCAGCCGTAGATCGACTGGTCGTCGTCGCCGACCACGCAGATGTTGCGGTTCTGTGCGGCGAGCATCGAGATCAGCAGGTACTGGGAGGGGTTGGTGTCCTGGTACTCGTCCACCATGATGTAGCGGAACTGTTGCTGCCACTTGGCCAGCACCTCGGGGAAGTCGCGCAGCAGCCTGACGGTCAGCATGATCAGGTCGTCGAAGTCGATGGCGTTGCAGCTCTTGAGCAGCGCCTGATAGCGGGGGTAGATGGCAACGGCCATCTGTTCGCTTTCGTCAAAACCGGTTGGCCGGTACTGCTCCGGAGTGAGCAGGGCGTTCTTAGCGCCGGAGATCTTCCACAGGATCGAGTCCGGGTCGAACTTCTTCTGGGTGTCGTTGGTTTCCCGCAACGCTTGCCGGATCAGGCCAAGCTGGTCGGAGGTGGAGTAGATCGAGAAATTCTTTTTGTAGCCGAGCTTGCGGATATCCTGGCGGAGGATCTTTACCCCGAGCGAGTGAAAGGTGGAGATTGTCATCCCTTTGCCGCGGCTCCCCACCAGTTCTTTCATCCGCTCCTGCATCTCGCGGGCCGCCTTGTTGGTAAAGGTGACCGCTAGTATGTTTTCCGGCGGCACCTCTTTGTTTTCAATGAGATGGGCGATGCGACAGGTGATGACCTTGGTCTTGCCGGAACCGGCGCCGGCCAGTACCAGCAAAGGTCCTTCAGTATGGGTGGCAGCGGTTCGCTGCTGGGGATTCAGTGATTTCAGGTCGAACATGACAGTTCCTTCTTATGACGAAAAGAGACCTGGCAGGGATAGGATCTGCCAGGTCTCCTTATCAACGTCGCGATTGTAATCTGTAAGTTTGCAGGTTACAAGTCGGTTTTTCAGTCAAGCTTCAAACGGCAGAAAGTGGCACAAGTTAAAGCAGTGGTTGCATGTGCCCAGCACCGACTATTTATTCTTGTGCCGCATAGATTAACTGCTTTGGCTCTATTCACCTAACCGAATTCTATCGCTTTAAGTTTTTCCATCGAAACCGGGCAACAGTTTCTTGAATCGCTAGTGCTGAACTTTGATGATTCGTTGCCTTTTGTCGAGATGATTAACAGTATTTAAACTTATCTGACGTTAAAGGTGTACTCTATCATAGTCTGCAAGAGCCTTGCATTAGGGCTTTTAGCTGGTAATGACTTGTCGTGGGCGTAAAACGTCGTTGTTAATCCTTGTCGACATTATTTACAAACTAATTCTTATCTGTTTTTTTGCGACGTTGAAATCAAGTAAATCAGTATGTTATACGGCTGGCACATAAAATGCTCGCTAATTAAATTAGATTAATTATATCCCACACTCACTTTAAAAAGGAGGATCTGATTATGAAACGCGTATTGGTAATAGGCGTCGCTTTTGTAGCACAGCTTGTCATAAGCCAGGCTGCTAATAGTGAAACAGTAAGTTTTGATGATCCGACAACACACTGGGCTGGTTGGGATTCTAGTGCTTATCAGGATTCTAAGGATGTTCTCGGCAAGCCTCAGATTACTGGCGGGACTTATGAGGTTTCTAATAACATGCTATCGAGCTTTTCAATTTCTAATGACCCTTCTTGGGAACATGGTATTGGTTGGGGAACATTCAAAGCCGGCGACCTGTTTATTAATGTAAAAAGTTCAGCCGATGATCATATATGGGATTATATTGTGAGGACCTTTGATAAATCAGCCGCCGGTGATTATGCATTGTACGATATTTCCTCGCTCAATGCATCGGATCAGAGGTTTTTGTATGGACCAAATACTAATTCTGGGCCGGGTTTTGGGCAAATCGGACCGTATATCACAGCTTATGAGCGTCATAATCAGCCTGTTGCAATAGCTGATGAGCTTCTGAAAGGTCTTCCATCGCTTGGAACGGTTTTCTTTAGCGGTTTAACCAATGATCCTTTCAATGCTTCGTATACATTCAATACTCCTCTTCTTGTTGGGGACAGTTGGAGTTATTCCTGGACATTGACGTGCGGCAATGATGTCGTCCAGAGCCCTGTTCCTGAACCGGCTTCTATAGTGCTCCTCGGGGCCGGACTTTTGGGGCTTGCGGGGTACGGTATCCGCAGGAAAAATAGGAAAGCGTAACTTGCAAATACAGGTTTTCCTGAATCAGTAAAAAAGGCGGTGCTTTCAAAAGCATCGCCTTTTTTTTGAGGCAATTGACTATTAATACTGTCCATTTATTTGTCTGCTTACAAAAACCTGAGAAGTTTTTGTAAGCAAAGGGCAATGCCTAACTTCACGCAGGGAACATGCAGTTCTAGTATGGCAAAACCTCATGTTGACAGCGACAGGCGCGATGGATACCATGTACGCCGACTAATCGACACTCTGGGAGCAGTTATGGACCTTTTCACACCATGGCAGCGTGTTGACGAACTCCGCCGCCTGATAGAACACCACAACCGGCTGTATTACCAGGATGACCGGCCGGAGATCACCGATGCGGAGTACGATGCGCTGTTTCGCGAACTGCTGGCGCTGGAGGAGAAGCATCCAGAGCTGGTTATCCCTTCGTCACCTACGCAGCGGGTCGGTGGCAGTCCTCTTGAGAGGTTCAGCCAGGTGGTACACCGGTTGCCGATGCTCTCCCTGGAAAACGCCATGGTCGAGGCGGACATCATTGAGTTTGACCAGCGGGTCAAACGGTTTCTCGGCCTGGTTGCCGACCCGGTCATCGAATATGTCTGCGAGCCCAAGATGGATGGCCTAGCAGTGGAACTGGTCTATGAAAAAGGGGTGCTGACCGGTGGCTCCACCCGTGGCGATGGTGTAACCGGCGAGGATGTGACCGCCAACCTCCGCACGGTGCGTGACATCCCGCTGAAGCTTAATACTGCCGAGCCGCCAGAGCTGTTTGAGGTGCGGGGCGAGGTCTTCCTGCCTTTGGAACCGTTTCGCAGGTTCAATGCCGAACGGGAGGAGGCCGGGGAACAGCCGTTTGCCAACCCGCGCAACGCCGCCGCCGGCTCGATCCGCCAGCTTGATCCGCGCATTGCTGCCAAACGGCCGCTGGCATTTTTCTGCTACGCCCCAGGGGTGGTGAGCGGCCATGGTTTCCTGGCGCAAAGCCAGTTCTTAAAGGCGGTGCAGCGCTGGGGCATCCCGGTGAATCCGTTGGCGCGGAAGGTTCATGGCGTGGCCGAGGTGGTGGCGTATTACCGTGAGATGATGCGGGACCGCGAAACCCTGCCGTACGAGATCGACGGGGTGGTGGTCAAGGTCGATCCCTTTGCCATGCAGGCTGAATTGGGGGAAAAGAGCCGCTCGCCTCGCTGGGCCATCGCCTGGAAGTTTCCGCCGCGCCAGGCCGAAACCGTGGTCGAGGCGATCATGCCGTCGGTGGGCAGGACCGGGGTGATTACGCCGGTTGCCCAGTTACGGCCGGTCGAGGTCTCCGGGGTGATCGTCTCCAGGGCGACTTTGCACAACTGGGAGGAGCTGGAGAAAAAGGATATCCGGGTCGGTGATACCGTGATCATCGAGCGGGCCGGGGATGTGATCCCGGCCGTGGTCAGGGTGATCGTCGAAAAGCGGACCGGCGTTGAACAGCCGTTGCCGGTGCCGGAATTCTGCCCGGAATGCGGTTCCCGGGTGGTGAAGATCCCGGACGAAGTGGCGGTGCGCTGCCTCGGACTCTCCTGCCCGGCGCAGATCCGGGAATCGATCATCCATTTTGCTTCGCGCCGTGCCATGGATATCGAGGGGCTGGGGGACAAGTACATTGAGCAGCTCCTTTCCCTGGGGCTGGTTCGCTCGGTGGCCGACATCTACCGGCTCACCAGGGATGATTTCGACCGCTTCGAGCGGATGGGGGACAAGCTGGCGGAAAATCTGCTGGCTGCCATTGACAAGAGTAAGCGGTGTGACCTGGGTCGCCTGGTCTTTGCCCTTGGCATCCGCCACGTGGGGGAGCATACCGCGGCATTGCTGGCGCAGGCGTTTGGCAGTATCGAGAACCTCGCCAAAGCTACCGAGGCAGAGTTGATGGCGATTCGCGAGGTTGGGCCGCAGGTGGCGCGCTCCATAGCCGGATTCTTTGGCGAGCCTGCCAACCAGGCGGTACTGACGGCATTGTTCAGCGCAGGGGTCACCCCGGCGGCCCAGGAGAAGAAGACCGGCGGGCGCTTTACCGGCTTGACCTTTGTCTTTACCGGTTCGCTCTCCCGCTTTACCAGGGACGAAGCCAAGCGGATGGTAGAGGCTGAAGGTGGCCACGCGGCCGGATCAGTCTCGAAAAAGACCAGCTACGTAGTTGCCGGGGAAGAGGCCGGGAGTAAGCTGGACAAGGCTCGGGAACTGGGCGTGCCGGTACTGACTGAAGACGAATTCCTGGAGATGGTTGGAGGTGAGGGATAATGCCAGTGCGGAAGAGGATTGTGATTGCCGGTCGGGTGCAGGGAGTGGCGTTTCGCAACAGTACCGAGATGGCGGCGGTTGGCCTTGGGGTGACAGGCTGGGTGCGGAACCTCCCCAACGGCGATGTGGAGGGGTGTTTCGAGGGCGAAGAGGCAGCGGTGCAGCAGCTGGTGGACTGGTGCCGTCGAGGCCCTTCTGCAGCCAGGGTTGACCGGTTGATAGAGCATGAGGAGTTTTACAGCGGCGAATTCAGCCGCTTCGAGATCAGGTATTGATTGACAATCTGCTGGTACATGCGAGAATTGCAGCTCAGGGGAGTACGGCATAAATGGAGAAGCGGTTCCTGACACCTGTTGAGACAGTTGCTGCAATCGTTGCCGGCGGCAAGCGGGTCCTGACCCAGTCACGGGGACGCACCTTTGTGTTGAGCCTTCTGGCAGGGGTCTATATCGCCTTTGGCGCGCAGCTGTCAACCGTGGTGACCTCGGATGCCGCGAACTATGCCGGCCTGGGAATCTCCCGCTTCCTTGGCGGGAGCGTGTTTTCTCTCGGCCTGATGCTGGTGGTGATCTGCGGCGCCGAACTCTTTACCGGCAACAGCCTGCTGGCCAACGCAGCGCTGCATGGCGAAATATCCTGGCTGAAGCTGGCGGAGAACTGGACCATCGTCATTGTTGGCAATCTGCTCGGATCGCTCTTCTTTGCCTGGCTGATGTTCGAGACCCGCTTGTGGGAAGGGAGCCCGGTTGCCGAGCATGCGATCCGGATCGCTGCGGCCAAGTGCCGCTTGCCGTTCATGGCTGCCCTGGTGCGCGGTATTCTTTGTAACTGGCTGGTCTGCCTGGCCGTGATGATGGCTACCGCAGCGTATGACATCCCGGGGAAACTGATGGCCTGCTATGTGCCGATCATGGCCTTTGTCACCAGCGGTTTCGAGCATTCCATCGCCAACATGTATTTTATCCCTGCCGGACTGTTCCTGGCTGGGGCAACCGGCAGGGTCGAGGCCGGGCTTACCTGGTCCGGTTTCTTTATCGATAACCTGGTGCCGGTGACGCTGGGGAATATTCTCGGCGGGGTTATCTTTGTGGCTTTTGCCTACTGGTTTGTCCATCGGCGCACTGTTGATGAGGGGAACAAATCATCCTGAACAGATGACGGAGGGGTAATGAGATACGGCATAATCGGTTTCGTTGCATTGCTGGCACTGGTGGTTACAGAGACATCCTTGCTGGCCGCCACGGCCACCATTGGTTCCATCAAGGTTGCTCCGGGTGGGTCCCGCATTGAGATCCAGGGTGACCAGCCCTTGACTTACCTGTATCGGAAGATGACCGGCGGCAGTGGCATCATGCTCGATATCGCACCGGGAAAGACCAGGGGGATTGTTGGTGAGATTCCAGGCGCAGGGTTGGTGACCGGCATCTGGGTCAAGGAGCTTCAGGTTGACGGCATTCCGGTGACTCGCCTGGTGATAGGCATGGAGAAAGATGTTGTGGTCAATGTCAACCGGGACGCGGCAGACGCTGGGCGGCTGGTGATCTCATTTCCGTCGCTGGCTGCGCCCAACGCTGCCATGCCTGGTGATCCCTCGCTGAACGATCTGCTTGAGCCGCAAAAGAAAGCAGTAGCCGAACCGTCGCCGGTTAAGGCGGACAAGCCGGTCGAACCGAAGCTTGCAGCAAGGTCGACTGTCCCATCAATTGCCCAAGAGCTTGCCGTTCAACCTGAAGCTAAGGCCAACACCGTGTCGGTTCCCGTGCCTGCTCCGGTGGTTGTGTCCAAGGCCGAGGCAGTCGTCGCCAGGACGGTTGCACCTATTGCCGGCGGACAGCAGCTGGAGTCTGTTGTTATCGGCAACGACGCAGTGGAAATAATTTCCGGTGTGGCCATTGCCCATTACGACGCGTTCAAGCTCTCTGGCCCGGAGCGGCTGGTGGTGGATATTCCAGGAGCAGCAACGACCCTGAAGAGCCGCGAAGTGAAGGTAGGTAAATTCGGGGTTTCCCGGCTGAGGGTCGGCGTTTACCCGGACAAGACCAGGCTGGTGTTTGATGCCGCTGATGCCAAGGCCGGCCTGCCGCTGCATATTATCCAGAAGACGGCTAAAGGGCTGAAAATAACCTTTGCTGCGGCCAAAGGGAAAAAATGACGTCTTAATCAATAGGAAATGCTGCACATAATAAAAGGCGCCCCCGGAAACCGGAGGCGCCTTAGTCGTTGTTTTTGCGGGCCAAAACTATTTGCGGCCGGAATACATGGGGGACTGAGCCGTGCCAAATAGTGCGCCGCATCCCTTTAGAAAACTGTCCAGAAAGATGCTGAGAGCGATCCGCAGCCGCATCGTATTAAAGCCGGTCTGATTGACCGGGGCCTTTCTTGCCTGCCACACACTTCCTTTTATCCTGTTTTCCATCGTGTTCTCCTTGCTGCATCAATGATACTGAACCGGCTCTTGATCTGATGCTATCAATTTAGCAACATCCATACCCACGGTAGAAAAAATGAGTGTGTAGTGTAAATGTCATGATATCAGGTTGTTACAGGTTTGGCTGCGTTGGCGGTCTCTCCAGAACTTTGCATTGGCGCAAAAAAAGGGGCATCCGGAGTTGCAAATTTAAGAAACGCTGTTCTTAGGAAAGGAGCTGCAGTTGCTGCAGGATGTTGGAGAAACTATCCTGGCTCGCTGAGCGGACCAGAGAGAGGAACTCCTGGGGGAGAGGGGCATGAATCACGGTTGCCTGACCGGTTTCCGGATGGGTGAATCCGGTCCTGAAAGAGTGGAGGGTGAATCCCTGGTATGCCGGGAGTGACGGCCCGCCGTAGCGTTTGTCGCCCATGACCGGATGGCCGATGTGTCGCAGGTGAATCCTGATCTGGTGCATCCGGCCGGTATCGGGGCGGAGGGCGAGCAGCGAACATCTGCTGGTGCTGAAGATGGCGCTGTAGCGGGTGAGAGCCTCTTTCCCTTCAACCGGTTCTCTGATCGTGCCGTTACCGGTGATGTTACCAGCTGCCAGTGCCAGGTACAGCTTGTCCAGGCCGCCCTCCATGACCAGCTTACCGAAGATCCCTGCTGCGGTGGAGGATTTGGCGAGGAATACCCCTCCTGAAGTGCCGCGGTCCAGGCGGTTGATCGGGCGCAGCTTGAAGGTCGGTTCTGCCGCATGGGGGTGGGCGGCGCGTTCGCGGGCATGCAGGTAGGTGGTGGCACGCTCGGTGATGGTTTCGCCGGCCTCGGCAGCGGCGTGCATTGAGATGCCGTTCGGTTTGTTGATGCACAGAACCAGGCTGTCTTCGTAAAGGATATCTATTTCTGGCGCGAGCAATTTGGCATTCAGCAAGGCACGGGTGCGGCCACTCTCTTTCAGTGACACGCAATCACCTGCAACTAGCGGGCGCAGCTCTGAAACTGTCCCGCCGTTGACCGTGACATGCCCTTTTTTCAGCAACTGGTTGATGTATCCGGCAGTTGCCGTTGGTATCCGCATTCTTAGCCAGCTTCCGGCCGGGCGGCAATGGTCCTCTTCGGTGATGCGGAATTCCAGCATAATGACTTGCGCCTTTGTTGTTCGGTTATTTTAACCAGGTTGCCAGGTTGGCTGCCAGTTTGGCGTTATTCTCATCCAGATACTGGTTCTGGAAGATGGCATCGTCGGCAAAAATCACGAATTTGCCGTTGCCGTAGCTGCCGCTGACGATCACCGCAAACTCCTGCACCGCGTCACCCTGTGACAGCTTGCGGTCACCGTTCAGGTCAATCCAGGCCTTTTCTCCGGTTTTGGCTACAACCGTCGTGCCCGGGCGCTCATTGAGCAGGGCCCAACCTCCGTAGAGGCTAAACTGTTCGATGCCGGATGTCAACGGTCCAGCTTCGAGCCGGGTAACCTTGAAATTGATGTCGTCGGTTTTGACCAGGTTCTCCTGTTCATGAATAACGCTGCCTGATACTATCACTCCCAGCATGTCGAGCAGCGGCACCAGGGGCGGACCGATATGGAGCATTACGGCGAGCTTGCCTCCCTTGTCCAGATAGGCGGCAATTGCCTCCAGCTCTTCCGGGGGGAACGTGTTGAAGGCGCCGGAGATGACCAATGCCTGGGCACCGGTCAACGCGTCCTTGGTCATAGGACCATCAAGGGTCTCCACCTTGAAGCCCTGCTCCTTGAAGACGCCTGCAAGCCCGGAAAGGTGCAGCGGCCCCTCTTTACCTGTAAGAAAGCGCTGGTTGTGGCCCTGGTCGAACATTACAACGGGAAGATCTTCTGCCATGGCCGGCAGGATGGACATGAGCGACAAAACAGCGGTAAGCAGGACCTTGATTAAACGTGGCATAAACGCTCCTTTTTTCTAAAAGACAAATAGGATTATTTTTATCTTTTGTAGCAGCAAATCAACTATTGTGCAACTCCTTTTATTGGCTGCCGCTTATGCCTGATCAGAAGTTTGTTCTGCAAGACGGGACTCAGGCGCTTTCCAGTTGCAATGACGGGTAGCTTATTATAAAAACTTACGGAATTCAGGGTAATGGAGTGGTCTTGCTAATCAATAACGGTGATTCTATATCTAATTGTCGGTGCGCCGCTCTGTCCTGCGGGCTTTCGGGGGCAACACACTAAATGACCGACCTTGTCCGTAATCATTATAATACTCATCCATATCCGCAGGTCAGTCTTCTTGCCTCAATTCGGCGGTGCGACAGCTACGCGCTCAATCTGACCAGCCTCTGGGCCAGATTCAACGGTGAACTGCTGCCGCCAGAGTCCCAACGATTGCTGCTGGCCGGTTGTGGGGCTTTTTCTCCCTATCCCTTCAGCATTGCCAATCCCCAGGCAGAGATCATTGCTCTGGACCTTTCCGAGGCCTCGCTGGCCAGGGCAAGGCTGCATCTTCGGCTCCATGGCTGCAGCAATGTCAATACTGTTGCCGGTGACTTGCTGCGGCACGCGCCGGAGGCGGCTCCGTTTCATTTTATCGATGCCTTCGGGGTCATCCACCATATGAGCGATCCGTTAGCGGGGCTTGCCGCACTGGCAAATAGCCTGGTCGACGGCGGCATCCTGCGTTTGATGGTTTACAGCAAGGGAGGACGTGGTGAGATCGAATCCATCAGGAGGGCGCTCAGGTTGCTGCGCGTGACAGATGAGATGACTGCCCGAAGGTTGCTGTCACGGGCGCCGGAGGGCTCCAGGGTTGCAGAGTGCTTGAACGGCTTGCCCGAGGCAAGGAATTCGTGGGGTTTTAGTGATGCCTTCCTCCATCCGTCTGCCATGACATTCAGAATTGACGAGCTGTTGGAGATGACCGAAGCGGTTGGGCTGACGCCGCTGCTCTTTGCCCATCCCGGCGCCGTAAGGGATGTGGCTGAGGAGGTGCTGCGGCTGAGGGGGGGAGAGATCTCTCACAACTATCTGCTCTATCTCGGCAAACGGTCGCTAGGGGCGGCCCCCATTGAGCCGGGGGCCAGGCTGATGTTGAATCCGGTTTTGCAGAAGGTGGTGGCGTTCCCCGGTCTGTTGCCTCACAGGATCGATAACCGGCTCGGATTTGCAAACCCGGCGCTCGACAATGCTGCACGACGCTTCTTAAGGCGGTTTCGGGAACCGGTGGCCGTTGCGTCACTCTCCCGGAGCGATATTGACCGGGTCATGCCGTTTCATGACGCCTTATTCCTGGTCAGCATCCGCTGACGCCGCTTCACTTTTTTACGATACGTTCAGTTATTGGCTGCCTGTCGTTCCATGGCATCATCCATAACCTTATAGGCGCAGAACTCGCCGCACATGGTGCAGGCGCCGTGTTCGGCGACTCCTGATTCGGCCCTGAGCTGACGAGCCCGGTCCGGGTCGAGCGCCATGTTGAACTGCCCCTCCCAGTCGAGCTTCTTGCGGCACCTGGCCATCTGGATGTCTTTTTCGATTGCCCCTTTAACCCCTTTGGAGATATCAGCTGCATGGGCAGCAATGCGCGAGGCGATCACCCCGTCGCGCACGTCCTGTACCGACGGCAGTTTCAGATGTTCGCTCGGGGTGACATAGCAGAGGAAGTCGGCCCCGGCAGCGGCGGCAATGGCACCACCGATGGCGCAGGTGATATGGTCGTAACCGGGCGCGATATCGGTTACCAGCGGTCCGAGGACATAAAATGGCGCTCCGTGGCAGAGGCGCTTCTGCAGAGTGATGTTCGCTTCGATCTGGTTGAGTGGCACATGTCCGGGGCCTTCGATCATCACCTGCACCCCTGCAGCCTGGGCTCTCTGGGTCAGTTCGCCGAGGATGATCAGTTCATGGATCTGGGCCCGGTCGGTGGCATCGGCCAGGCATCCCGGCCTGAAACCGTCCCCGAGCGACAGGGTCATGTCGTATTCCCGGACAATTTCCAATAGCCGGTCAAAATGCTCATAGAGCGGGTTTTCCTTGTTATTATAGGCCATCCACTCCACGGTAAAGGCGCCGCCGCGGGAGACGACATCCATTACTCGGCCTTCGTTGCGCATCCGTTCCACAGTGCTGCGGGTAACGCCGCAGTGGACGGTGATGAAGTCAACCCCGTCATCGGCATGCTTGATGATCCCGGCAAAGATATCGTCAACCGTCATATCGACAATGGCCTTCTTTTTGGTCCGTACCGCATCTAGAGCTGCCTGGTAGAGCGGCACCGAGCCGATGCAGGCGTTGGTTTCGGCAATGATGGCGCGCCGGATTTCGTCAACCGGGCCACCGGTTGACAGATCCATAATGGCGTCCGCACCGTACTTCACTGCAACGCGGGCCTTTTCCAGCTCCTTGGATATGTCCAGGTCATCTGCTGAGGTGCCGATATTGGCGTTAACCTTGGTGCGCAATCCTTTGCCAACAGCCAGGGGTCTGCCGGCGGTCCGCTTTATGTTGTGACAGATGATGATGTTGCCGTCGGCAATGCCGTTTCTTATGAATTCAGGCGTTACCCCTTCGGCTTGGGCAACCTCCTGCATGTTCTTCGAGATTATCCCTTTTCGTGCGTGATCCAGTTCGGTCATGGTATTCCTCTATTTATGGTTTTATATTGACATCTTTTGCAGTTGCGAATCGCTCGATTATCGGGTTGTTACCCCGAGAATCTATCAGAATGATTTTGTCATGATTGATCCCTGAAGGTGAGGGCGGAGATATAGTGGTTTACCGGCCCGTGGCCTTTGCCGATGGGCTGAGCGGTTTTAATGGCTTCGGTAATGAACTGTTTTGCCTTGGCGACCGCTATTTGCAGCGGTTCTCCCTGGGCAAGGAATGTGGCGATTGCCGACGCGAAGGTGCAGCCGGTTCCGTGGGTGTTTTTGGAATGAATCCGCTGCGCCGGATAACGGATAAAGGCGCTGCCGTCAAAGAGGATGTCCACGGAATTGTTGTCGCCAAGGTGGCCACCCTTGATCAGCACGTTTCTGCTCCCCATGCGGTGGATGGCCCTGGCTGCCTGCTGCATGCCATCTTCATCGATGATGTCGATGCCGCTCAGTCGCTCTGCTTCGGGAATGTTGGGCGTTATCAGATAGGCCAGGGGGAGGAGCCGGAGCTTGAGGAAGGTGACGGCTTCTCTGTCAATAAGCGCCGCACCACCTTTAGCGAGCATTACCGGGTCAAGGACCAGCAGACAGTTACGGTTCGACTCTATGGCAGAGGCAACGGCGTCAATAATCTGCGACGAAAAGAGCATTCCTGTTTTGATGACGTCAACCGGGATGTCGGACAGAACAGCGGTAAGTTGTTCGGCCACGAATTCAGCTGGCACCCCGTGAATATTGCTGACCCCTCTGGTATTCTGCGCCGTCAGCGCGGTCAGCACTGATGAGCCGTATGAACCGAGTAGGGTGACGGTTTTCAGGTCTGCCTGGATGCCGGCCCCTCCGCCTGAGTCGCTCCCTGCTACGGACATGACCGAGCCGCGGGGAAACGGCGCCTTCCTGTTGAACATGAGAGCCAGTTCGCTTGCGGCAACAGAGGGATCCCGGTTGTCTAGAACTGCCGAAATCACGGCTATTGCATCAGCGCCGCTGTCGATCACCTTGTGGGCGTTGTTCCTTGATATGCCGCCGATGGCGACAACCGGGATCCGGATGTGAGGACGGATCTCTGCCAGCCCGGCCGGACCGGCAAGGTGTTCAATCTCCTTGCTCCGGGAAGGAAACATGGCGCCGAAACCGATATAATCTGCTCCGGCTTGCTGGGCTGCCAAAGCTTCTTCCAGGTTATGGGTGGAGATGCCAAGGAGGCGATGAGGACCGAGGAGTTGCCTTGCTTCGGCCGGATCTCCATCCCCCTGGCCCAGATGCACTCCGTCGGCATCGAGCTCAAGGGTGAGAGCCAGGTCGTCATTCACGATAAAAGGGATGGCATTTTCTAGCGCCAGTTGGCGAAGTTCTGTGCCAAGCCGGACTTTTTCGGCCCGGTCGTGTCCCTTGTGGCGGAACTGGAGAGCAGCGACACCTCCGGCTATGGCTCGACGAACCCGCTCAACGAGGTTTTCTCCTCCGTCAGTCACCAGATAGAGACCTTCAATGCGGCTGTCCGCGCAGCTGCGGTCAACTACCAGACGGAGATGATCGGTTTTTCTTCGGACCATAAATAATTTCCACAGGGCTGGTTATCAGGCTGTCAGTGATTAGTGGCGAGGGGGCACACGGAGCAGGGAATGGGAGAGTATCGTGGCGCCGCTTCCCTACGCCGGTATTACCCGGATCAGGTCTTAAGGGTCTGGGACCGGAAGTCTCATCTCAGTTCTTGCGAACTCCCCCAGCAGGCATTGCTGTATGCACAAACTAAAATATCCTGATCGGATAGTCAATGAATTTCCTGGGAGATCTGCGGAAAATCAATAAAAAATGCGACGTTTTGCCATATCGTTTCCGCCCGCCAAATCAGCTAACGGAGCGCATAGGTAATGTTCCTATGAAATTGCCGGATAAGTCAATAGGTATAGGTATTTCGCCTTTACACCGGATAGCGTCCATGCTAGAAATTAACGTCAGTTCAATCTGAAACCACGAGCCCCCTATGGACAGTCGCCCGACAATAGCAGAAATCGATCTTAACGCGCTGCGGTCCAATTTTTTACAGGCCAAAAAGGCGGCCGGAGCGGGAGTCGGTATCCTTGCCGTAGTAAAGGCCGATGCCTACGGCCATGGTTTCATGGATGTCGCCACTTTACTGGAAAATGAAGGGGTTACCGCTTTCGGCGTCGCTTTTCTGGCCGAAGGGATCCAGCTTCGCAAAAGCGGCATTGACCGCCCTGTGCTCATACTGGGAGGGGTCTATCCCGGCCAGGAGAGAAAATGCGTCGGGTATAACCTGTCAACGGCTGTGTTCTCTCTTGACCAGGCCCGTTCTCTTGATGCGGTTGCCGGTCGACTCTACCGCAAGGCAAAGATTCATGTGAAGATCGATACCGGGATGGGTCGGCTGGGAATAACCCCTGCCGAAACCCGTAATTTCTTCGAAGCGTTGCGCGGGATGCGGAACATCGAACTCGAAGGAGTGATTTCTCATTTTTCCTCTGCCGATGAACTGGATAGTAATGGCGATGCTTACAGTGCCAGTCAGGCTGCACAGTTCGAACAGGTGGTTGCTGATTGCCGGGCAGCAGGATTCGAGCCGCGGTTTGTGCATATCGCCAACAGTGCTGCTCTGTTTACCAGAACCCTTCCTTTCTGCAATCTCGCGCGGCCAGGGATTGTCCTTTACGGTGCGCTTCCTTCGCCGGATTTTGCCGGTCGCCTGGATCTGAAGCCAGTGATGCGGCTTATGAGCAGAGTGGCAATGCTGAAGCAGGTCGAGCCCGGAACCAGTATCAGTTATGCTCGCAGATACACTGCCAGCGAGCCTCGGTTGATCGCGAGCGTGCCGGTCGGCTATGCCGACGGCTACCCCCGGTCGCTTACCAACCGCGGCGAAGTGATTGTCAGAGGCTGTCGCGCCCCTGTTGTCGGGACTGTATGCATGGACTGGATAATGATCGATGTGACTGGCGTCCCCGGAGTGGCGGTCGGTGATGAGGTGACGCTTCTCGGCTGTGACCGTGAAGGGAACTGTATCGGGGCGGAAGAGCTTGCGGAAAAGGCCGGCACAATACCATATGAAATCTTTTGCGGGATCAGCAAGCGGGTTCCAAGGGTCTATATATGAAAACCAGTGCAGAGAATAAGACAAAGCTTATTTCCATTGTCACCCCCTGCTTTAACGAAGAAGACAATGTGGCTGAACTCTACCGTCAGGTGCAGGAGGTTCTTGCAACCCTGCCGGAGTACCGGTTCGAGCATATTTTCATAGACAATGATTCAAAGGATCGAACGGTTGAGATCCTGAAAGGGATCGCCGCAAGGGACCGGAATGTTAAAATAATTGTCAACAGTCGTAATTTCGGTCATCTGCGCTCTCCTACCCATGGCATTCTTCAGGCCCATGGCGATGCTGTGATCTTGCTGGTGGCCGATTTGCAGGACCCGCCCCCCATGATTCGTGATTTTGTCCGTAAATGGGAAGAGGGGTACAAAGTGGTGCTGGGGGTCAAGACCAACAGCGAAGAGACCCCGGCCATGTTCATGATTCGGAAAATGTACTACAACCTGATCGGCAGGCTTTCCGATATTGAACTGACCAAGAACAATACCGGTTTCGGTCTCTATGATCGGTGCATCGTTGAACCGCTCCGGAGGATGGATGACCCTTATCCGTATTTTCGCGGCATTGTTTCCGAGATAGGGTTCGAGAAGGCCATCATCGAATACCTCCAGCCGGTGCGCAAGCGGGGGATCACCAAAAACAACTTCTACACCCTCTATGACACCGCAATGCTGGGCATCACCAACCATTCGCGGGTGCCGCTCAGGATGGCCACCATGCTCGGTTTTGCCATGTCTGCCTTGAGCCTGCTGGTGTCGATCGGTTATCTTGCCGCCAAACTGGTATTCTGGGACAGGTTCAGTGCCGGCATGGCCCCAGTGGTGATCGGGCTGTTTTTCTTTTCGTCGGTGCAGCTCTTTTTCATCGGAATTCTCGGCGAATACATCGGCCTGATTTATACCCAGGTGCAGAAGCGGCCGCTGGTGATCGAGAAGGAGCGGATTAATTTTGACAAAGACGCATAAATACCTGCCAATAGCTCTCTGGTCGCTTGTGTATCTCTGTGTAATCGGTGGCCTCCAGCTTTTCTCCACCTATCCATTTGACAACGATACCGCCTATCATGCTGCTGTCGGCGGGCTGATACGCAAATACGGGATACTCCACACCTTTCCGTGGACGACGTTCAGCGTCATGGCAGACCGGTATGCCGACAAGGAGTTGTTGTTTCATCTGCTGTTTGTGCCTCTTGTTGGACTCGATTTTGTCACTGCATCGAGAATAGTCGGGACTGTCGGTGGAACCGGCGTTCTCCTGACCGTCTATCTGATACTGCGAAAAGAAGGGGTCCGTTATGCCGGGTTGTGGGCTCTGGCACCGCTGACAGCTTCCGGATTCTATGTCTATCGCCTGGCACTCGTGCGGCCGCACCTGATTTCCATAACTTTGGCACTGCTACTGCTATGGGCTGCAGTGCGATGTCGCTATTGGACGGTTGCGATAGTTGCCGTTATTTACCCTCTGGCGTATGTGGCGTTCTGGCAGATTCCGCTGCTTCTTCTTTGTGCTGTTGAAACCGGAAGGTTTCTGAGCGGGCAGACGTTCCGCTGGAAAACTTCTGCGGTTGCGGTAGCGGGAATCCTGATCGGTGTGGCTGTGCACCCCAATGCGCAAAACCTGCTGCAGCTGAACTGGGCGCAGATGTCGGTGCTGATAAACGCCTGGCAGATGAAGGAGGGGTTCGACCTCGGCGGAGAATTCACCCCACCCCCGCTCAACATATGGATGATACACATCATCCCTCTGGTAATTATGGTCGGTATCAGTATTGCCGTCGCATTGTATAACCGTACCAGAGACACCCTGCTGATCGCCTGTTTGATTGCTGCAATAGCTTTCGGCATTCTCACGGCACGAACTATCCGTTTTGTCGAATATTTTGCGCCGTTTGCCGCAGCTTCGCTGGCGCTGGCGTCGCGACAGATACCGTATCGATACTTTTCCCACGCGATCCTGATTGTTTCGTTAATCAGCACCACCCTCTTCGGCCGCATGGAGATAATAAAACTGGCGATGAGGCCACACAACATGCCGAATAACGTTGACGCTGCCTTACGTCAGCTGATCCCCCCCGGCGCACAGGTGTTTACTCCTGACTGGCAATGCACCGGGGTATATATGCTTGCGCTGCCTGAAAGGCGTTTTGTTGTGGCGCTTGACCCGACCTTCTTTTATCTGAAAGATCCCGAATTATACAAAGTTTGGTATTCCATATCCCGTAAAGCACCTGCAGATACTGTTGACATCATTCGTAACAGATTCAGGTCACGGTATGTCCTATTCTTCCATCTTGCGTTCTGGGATCAGTTCGGCCCGCTGTTCAATCGCCTGTTAACAGACTCGCGAGTAAAAACTTTGTACCGAAACGAAGGCATAGCACTATTTGATATCGGTGAGGCGAACGGTCTGCCGGTGAGTTGGGGAGAGCAGATTCCAGACAGAAAGGAACTGACCAGAAAATGATCAAGCTATCGCAAATGGTCAAAGCTGCCGGTTGAGCCGCTAAGCTGGGTCCGGCGGGCCTGGAAGCAGCCATTAAGAAACTCCCTCTTTCGACAGATCCTGCCCTGCTGGTTGGGCCGGAAACAGCCGACGATGCCGGAGTTTATCTTCTTTCCCCGGAGCAGGCACTGGTCGAGACTGTTGACATCATAACGCCGCTGGTTGACGATCCGCACACCTTCGGCCGGATTGCGGCAGCCAATGCCCTGTCGGATGTGTATGCCATGGGGGGGCGACCGATCACCGCGCTCAACCTGGTTTTTTTTCCGGCCTGTCTGCCTGCGGAAATCCTGCCGGAAATTCTCTCCGGCGGGCTGGCAATGCTGGCAGAGGCTGGTGTCTGCCTGGTTGGCGGGCATACGGTCGAAGACGATGAGCTGAAATACGGCCTGAGTGTTACCGGGATCATTCACCCTGATTGCATTGTTCGGAATTCAACGGCCCGGCCAGGTGATAAGCTCTTCTTGACCAAACCACTTGGCTTCGGCATTGTAAGCACCGCGATCAAGGCAGAGATGGCTGACACCGCGACGGTTGAGGAAGCGATGCGCTGGATGACCACCCTCAACAACCATGCAGCGCAGCTGATGGTCGAGTGCGGCGCAACGGCATGCACCGATGTTACCGGTTTCGGGCTTTTGGGTCATGCGATTGAAATGGCCCGTGGCGCGGGTGTCGGCATGCGCATCGATTTTGCTTCAGTGCCGCTCGTGCCTGGGGTAACCGGCTTGATAAACGATGGTTTGGTTCCTGCCGGGTGTTACCGGAACCGGGATCATTTTCAGCGATTCATCCAGCCAGGACCCGGATTCAACAGTGGCGATGACCGTCTTTTGCCGCTATTCGATCCGCAGACATCCGGCGGTTTGTTGATCGCCCTGAAGCCTGCTTCGTCTGAGCGGTTTCTGGCTGAGGCCGCACGCCGAAAGCTTTTTGCCGTGCGGATCGGCGAGGTAACCGATGTCGGAGAACCCGTCATTGCCGTTGACTAACGCTCCATGCCTGGCAGTTGATCTGGGGACCACGACCATCGCCGCATCCATTATCGACGGTGAGACCGGGAAACGCCTGGCTTTGACAACGGCCCTCAATCCTCAGCGACCGTATGGCGCGGATGTAATATCGCGTGTTGCCGCAGCTGCCGGATCAGAAACTCTACGCCATGAAATGTCCCGCTTGATCAATCGGCAGCTTGAAGACCTGGCTGCTGCAATGCTCGAAGATATCGGACTGGCTGCCGGTGCCCTGAAGAAAGTGGCTATTGCCGGCAATCCTGCCATGGAGCACCTGTTGTTGGACCTGCCGGTTGATACTCTGGCCGGTATCCCGTTTCGACCGCTGTTTTCCGCGGGTAAGGTGTCTGACACCTCAGTGCTCGGCTGGGCCGACCATGCAGAAGCCTATATTTTCCCGGTGCCTGGCGGTTTTGTCGGTGGTGACCTTGTCGCGTTTCTCTATGGCCAGGGCCTCGGGCAAATCTCTGCAGCAGAGTTTCCGCGTCTGTTTCTTGATCTGGGGACCAATGCCGAAATTGCCCTTCATGTGGGAGAGAAGGTGTATGTTACCTCTGCAGCTGCCGGTCCTGCCTTTGAGGGGGGCAATCTTTCGTGCGGGATGCCGGCATTGGCCGGGGCCATAACGTCGGTCAGTATTGATCATGAACGAGTGGTTATTACCACGCTGGACAATGCCTCGCCACAAGGGTTATGCGGTACCGGAGCATTGACGCTAATTGCTGCGCTGCTTGCTGAAAACGTTATTGATGCCAGCGGTATGCTCCTTGAGCCGTCAAAGATCTCTTCCAATCTGGCCAATCGTATCAAAGATGTTAACGGGGTAAGGGCTTTCGTTGTTTACCGGGATGCCAGTCGGGAGATCCTGCTGACCCAGGAAGACATTCGCCAGATTCAGTTTGCCAAGGCCGCAATCAGGGCCGGTATCGAGATGCTGGTAGCACGTGGCGGCATGGAATTTAGCGATATCTGTGAATTGGTTATCACCGGTTCTTTCGGGGAACGCCTGGGAACTCAAATGTTGCAGGTCCTTGATATTGTTCCTCCCGGAGACTGTCGGCCTGCGTATGTGCTGCAAGGCCCTCTGCAGGGGGCGGAACGCTATCTGTGCAATGTTGACGGCAGCGATACGCCGGATACCCTCATGGGAAAACTGACAGTGGTTCCTTTATCCGGCAACCCCCGTTTTGAGGCAAATTTCATCAAGTTCATGGATTTCTGTAGCAATTGTTATACGGAGAAGATATGAAAGCCAGCCGTCTCCCTGCATTGGGGATTCTTGCCGTTTTAACCTTGGGGACCTATTGCCGGGGTGTTGTTAATGGGTTTGTTACCGATGATCATTTGTATCTTCTGGGAATGGATGCGTACAAACAGTTTGATATCATCAGGATTTTCACCACCCTTGCCAACGGGATCGAATATCTCCCGGTCAGGGACCTGACCCTGGCTGTTGATTATGCGATGTTCGGTGAAAGCGCTGCCTGGCTTCATTTTAGTAATTATCTCTATTTTCTGCTGGCGGTTTTTGCCGTTTATTTTCTTGCCGTGGAACTGGTCTTATTTACTAAGACCGTGAGAGATAAGGTTGACGATAACTGGTCGGGCTTTCTGCCACTTTTTGCCGCATCTCTTTTTGCCGTTCATCCCCTGAATGGCGAGGCTGCCAACTGGATCAGCGGTAGAAATGTCATTCTTGGCGGACTATTTTTTTCACTCTCGGCACTTTTTTACCTCAAGTCGGCTAATGCCGGAGAAAAATGGTATCGCAATTATCTGGTGTCCCTCGGAATCTTCCTGCTCGCGCTGCTGTCAAAGGCAACAGTAATAATCCTGCCGGCAGTACTCTTTTGTATAATGATGGTCTTCTCCGATGCCAGGAAACGCCATGCCGTCCGGCTCATTCCTTTTTTCGCGCTGTCGCTGGCCTTTTTCTTCGTATTGACCGAAGTGGCGAAGCAGTCGAAAATTATCGTAGAGAATGCCGTCACTGGGGCAACAGGAATTCAAGCCAAACTGGCTGTTGCTTCCCAGATTCCTTATTTTTATGTCGGAAAGTTCCTGTTCCCGGCAAACTTCACTACTCATTATGTTGTAAAGTTTTCCCGGGAGCTGCTTTCGCTGCAGGTTGTACTGGCAATTTTCGGCCTGGTGGCATTGATCTTATTGGCTTTAACCTGCCGCAAAAGATCCCCCGAAGTAACTCTCGGAATTCTCTGGTTCCTGATTTCTTTGATCCCGGTGCTCAATTTCTTTGCGACATATCCTGTAGTTGCAGACCGCTACTTATTCATTCCGATGTTCGGTCTGGTCTTCCTTTCCTCGGTGTTGCTGGTGCGGTTAGGTTCATTCTGCGGCGAGCAATGGCGAAACGGGGCAGCCGTGGTGGTGGTGCTTATCATGATAGCTGTTTCGTGCTACCGGGTTGGGTACTGGAAGGACGAAAAGAGTATCTGGGGAGTTACAGTAAAAAATTCACCGCAAAATATTGCCGGATATGTCGGTCTTGGAGCAGCATATTTTAATGAAGGTAGTTATGAAAAGGCCCTTGAATACTATTCTAAGACAAGGGAGATGAATCCACCCAATGTGATGTATGAAATAGCACTCGGCAAGTATTACACAATAAAAGGGCAGCTGGATGAGGCAATCAAGGTCTACGGACAGGCAGTGAGGAAAAAGCCGGATTCGATAGAATCGCTCTATTCTCTGGGAGAGATCTATTTCAACCGGGGGGATTTCGAGCAGGCCAGGGGATATTTTCTGAAGATCTTCGATTCAAGGGAGCAGGATCATAGACTGGTGGCAAAGGCGAAACAGAAGCTCAAGACGATCGCGGGAGGCTCTCAGGGGGATGTAGACTCTCTGCAGGCTAAGCTCGCGCAGGAGCCAGGCAACCTGTCCGTCAGGGGTGAACTGGCATTGAAGCTCGATGGCATGGGACTTTACGACGAGGCACTCCGGCAGTACCTTGAGATGGAGCGCCAGGGGATGAACCGGTGGCAGCTTCAATACAATATCGCCAATGTATATAAAAAGAAAAAAATGTTTCCCGACGCCGCTAACTATTTTCGCCTCAGTTTGAAGGCCAACCCTGAAAATCCGGATGCCTGGAACAATCTCGGCGTGGTCTGCCGTGAAATGAGGGAATACGCCGACGCGATTAAGTCTTTCGAAAAGGCAATGGCTGTGCAGCCTCTGTTTGCCTATGCTCCGCTCAACCTTGCCCTTACTTATCAACAGATGGGGGATAAGAAAAATGCCGACCGCCTCTTTGCATATACCAAGGATAGGTTTCCCGAGCTCTCGACTACTGTTGACAACTACATGAAAGAGTGACATACCCTGACGAGTTGTGGCATACTCCCGGTCCGGCCGGGGTGCTGCCTTCAGGGGTCGAGAACGGCTTGGATTAGAGTGATTCAAATATTATTTTGCTGAAAGCTGGAGGGGAAAGATGCGGCCGGCGTCGTTATTTGACAGGCGGATTGTGCAGATTTCGTTTCTTGGATTCATTGTCTGTGCCATCTATTGGCGAGGGGTTTTCAACGGCTTTGCCTACGATGACTGGTATTATCTCGTTGGCAACGAAGCGTACCGAACCTTTGACCTGAAGAGGATCTTCACCTCAATGGCCAACGGGATCGAGTTCCTCCCCATCCGGGATCTCACCCTGTTGCTGGATTACCAGTTCTGGGGAGAGAAAAATCCGGGGGGGTTCCATTTTTCCAACATCGTCTGGTTCGTCTTTGCCACGGTGGCACTTTATTATCTGGTTAACGAACTGGTCGCCAATGTCTCCTGCGATACGACTGAATCCAGAGGGATCAGCTATCTGCCGTTCCTGACCGCGGCCCTGTTTGCCGTACACCCGGTCAACGGTGAGGCCGTGAACTTTATCGGCGGCAGAAATGTTGTCCTGGCGGCTTTTTTCTTCTTTCTTTCGACCACACTGTACTGCCGCTTTTTGCGTACCGAGAAGCTTTCTCTCGTAATTTACGGCGCTTCCCTGTTGTTTTTTTTGTTCGCCATGCTCTGCAAGGCAACAGTCATCATGCTCCCTTTTCTCCTGCTTGCGCTGCAACTGCTCGCCTATGGACGGCGTACCGGGTTGCGCCGGCTCATCTGGCTCGACCCTTTCTTTGTTCTGTCGGCCCTGTTTTTTTACCTCTTTACCCGGGTGGGGGTCTCGGCAAAACTGATCGAAAAATCGCCGATGTTGCACGACATCTCCGCCTCCTGGCTTGTCGCTAAGCTGGCTAAGGCGGTCCAGATTCCGTTCTTCTATCTGGCCAAGCTGTTCGCACCAATAGGGCTGACCATCCGTTACGAGCCCCAGTTTGCCTCATCACTCTCCTCTCCCCTTGTCCTTGCGGCAGTCGCCGGGGTGCTGACCCTTGCGGCGCTTCCGTTCATCCTGGCGCGTACGGCCCCACTACTTTCCTGCGCTATTATCTGGTTCCTCGTCACGCTGCTTCCAGTGCTCAACCTCTATGATACCTATCCGGTGGTTGCCGACCGCTATCTCTTCATCCCGGGGGTCGGTATTTTTCTGGGTATTGCCCTCCTGCTCGTCAAGCTCTTCGACAGTGGCCGCAAGCCGGCGGCCATAGCGCTTGTCGTCGCCATCATCTTCTGCTCCGGTGGGTATTCATACGCCAGGGTCGGTGTCTGGAAAGATAACAAGAGCCTTTGGCAGGCCACCATCGCCGCGAATCCCTCAGCAGTGGAGGGGTATACTGCCCTGGGCGCAGAATGTCTGAAAGATGGGGATTATGACCGCGCTATTACGCTGTTCAAGGAAGCGAGCCGGATCAATCCGCAGTCGCTTGGTTATGAACTGGGGATGGGGAGCATTTACTTCATCCAGGGAGATAGCCGTAATGCTATCGCCATGCTTGTCCGGGGTCTCACCATCAATCCAAACTCGGCCCGTGCCCACAACCTCTTGGGTGATGTCTATTCCCGCATCGGCGAGACCGACAAGGCGTTGGAGCATTTCTCGGCAGTGCTGATGACCGGCCAGGAGGGACACCACCTGGTTCCAGGGGTACGGGCGAAAATGGCCCTTCTCAAGGCTTCGCAGCCAGAAAGTCTGGCGGCACTGAAGCAAAAGGCGGCGAGCGATCCGAACGATCTCAAGACCCTGGGCAATCTGGCGTTACAGCTGGACAAACGCGGCGAGTACCGGGAGGCCATGTCTTACTATCGGAGAATGGAAAGCCTCGGTATGAAGGATTGGCGGCTTTTCAACAATATGGCCAATATCCTGATGAAATGGAACATGTTCAGCCAGGCATCATCATATCTGGAACGGAGCCTGGAGCTCAATCCGAAAAACCCCGATGCCCTCAATAATCTGGGGCTGGTCCGGATGAATATGAGAGATTTCCGGGGAGCGATCAGCGCCTTTGAGAAGGCAATTGCCATTGATGGCAGTTACTCTTACGCCCAATTAAATCTGGCGCGTACCTATCTCAAAATGGGGGACCGGCAGACCGCCGAGCGTTATTTCAATTACATCACGACGAAGTTTCCGCAACTGAGAGATCGAGTGCGGGAGGCGATGCAGTCGTGACATGCTCGTGAATATTCGTCTGGCGGTTGGTTTGACAATTTGATATATTCAACCTCTTTAAAATTCAAGAACCGCTCAACGAACAAAGGAGATCAGACAACAATGGCAAAAATCACCCGTGCACTTATCAGCCTTTCAGACAAGGCTGGAATCGTTGATTTTGCAAAGGAACTCGCAGCCTTCGGCGTGGAGATCCTATCCACCGGGGGGACTGCCAAACTGCTTCGCGAAACTGGGCTTGCAGTAAAGGATGTTTCCGAATTCACTGGATTCCCCGAGATGCTTGACGGTCGTGTAAAGACCCTGCACCCCAAGGTGCATGGCGGTCTGCTCGGCATGCGTGGCAACCCAGAACATGTGGCAACCATGAAACAGCACGGCATTGAGCCGATCGATATGGTGGTGGTAAATCTCTACCCGTTTGAGGCAACTGTTGCCAAGCCTGACTGCACTCTTGAAGATGCTATCGAGAATATTGATATCGGTGGTCCGACCATGCTCCGCTCTGCTGCCAAGAACAATGCCGATGTTACGGTCATTGTGGATCCTGCTGATTATCAGAAGGTGCTGGCCGAGATGAAAGCTAACGGCGGGTCAGTATCAAAAGAATCCAATTTCCGTCTGGCTGTTAAGGTCTATCAGCACACTGCCGCCTATGACGGCGCGATCTCCAACTGGCTGGGCAGTCGCACCGGCGACGGGGTGGAGCGTTACCCCGACACCTTGACCTTCCAGTATCGAAAGGCCCAGGGGATGCGCTATGGCGAGAATCCCCACCAGTCGGCGGCTTTCTATGTGGAAAAAGACGTCAAGGAGGCCTCCATCGCCACTGCCCGGCAGATTCAGGGCAAGGAGCTCTCTTATAACAATATTGGCGATACCGACGCTGCGCTGGAGTGCGTCAAGCAGTTTTCGGAGGGCCCGGCGTGCGTAATCGTGAAACATGCCAATCCCTGTGGCGTGGCCATCGGCAAGACGTTGCTCGATGCCTATGACCTTGCCTACAAGACCGACCCTGAGTCGGCTTTCGGCGGGATTATCGCTTTCAACCGCGAACTTGACGAGGCGACGGCACAGGCGATCTGTGATCGTCAGTTTGTTGAAGTCATTATTGCCCCGAAGGTGTCTGCCGGTGCCAGTGCCGTTGTTGCCTCCAAGAAAAATGTCCGGCTTCTGGAGTGCGGCGAGTGGCCGGCAACTTCACTTGCCCGGCTTGATTTCAAGAGGGTCAATGGCGGGATCCTGGTACAGGACACCGATTTGGAGCTGCATGGGGATCTGAAAGTGGTTACTACCCGCAAGCCGACCGACAAGGAGATGATTGACCTGCTCTTCACCTGGAGAATCTGCAAGTTCGTCAAATCAAACGCCATTGTTTATGGCAAGGACGGCATGACCATCGGCGTCGGCGCCGGTCAGATGAGCCGGGTTAATTCAGCCAGGATCGCCGCCATAAAGGCAGAGCATGCCGGTCTTGAGGTCAAGGGGGCAGTGATGGCTTCCGATGCCTTTTTCCCGTTCCGTGACGGCATCGACAATGCTGCTGCTGCGGGGATAACTGCGGTAATCCAGCCTGGGGGAAGCATGCGTGACGAAGAGGTGATTGCTGCTGCCAATGAGCATGGCATGGCGATGGTGTTCACCGCTATGCGTCACTTCAGGCACTGATCACGCGTTAATAACGGCGTTGGTTGTGTCGTCGGCTCTCTCTTGCCGCCTCGCATCCGGCCATTTGGGAACATGCTTTGAAGATTTATACGAGGTGAACAAGATGAAAATTCTGGTAATCGGTTCCGGTGGGCGGGAGCATGCGCTGGTCTGGAAAATAAGCCAGTCGCCGCTGGTGACTAAGGTATATTGTGCGCCGGGTAACCCCGGTATCGGCCAGATCGCCGAGAATGTGGCGCTGAAGGTGGACGATCTGCCCGGTTTGCTGTCATTCGCCCAAAAAGAGGAAATCGGGCTCACGGTCGTGGGTCCGGAACTCCCCTTGTCCCTTGGGATCGTCGATCTTTTTGAAGAGTATGGCTTGAAAATCTTTGGAGCGCGGCGCAATGCTGCGCTGATCGAAGCGAGTAAGGCGTTCTCCAAGGATATTATGAAGAAGTACCAGGTGCCGACCGCGTTTTATGAGGTGTTCAGTGAGGTGGAACCCGCCATTGCCTACATAGAAAAGCATGGTGCCCCGATTGTGGTCAAGGCGGACGGTTTGGCAGCGGGTAAAGGGGTTATTGTCGCCCAGACCAAGGATGAGGCAATCGTCGCGGTCAGAGACATGTTGTCGGGTAACGCCTTTGGCGATGCCGGTTCCCGGGTGGTCATCGAAGAGTTCCTCCGGGGGGAAGAGGCGTCATTCCTGGCGATCACCGATGGTAAGAACATCATCCCGCTGGCCAGCGCCCAGGACCACAAAGCGGTCTTCGACGACGACAAGGGGCCGAATACCGGAGGCATGGGGGCTTACTCCCCGGCGCCGGTCGTTACCCCAGCCATTCATGAAAAAGCAATGACCGAGGTCATGCGTCGTACCATAGACGGAATGGCTGCCGAGGGGCGGCCATATCGCGGAGTCCTGTATGCCGGTCTGATGATCGACGGCGATTCCGTCAAGACACTGGAGTTCAACGCTCGGTTCGGCGACCCAGAATGTCAGCCGTTGCTGATGCGGATGAAGTCGGATATCGTTCCGGTTCTTCTTGCCGTGGCCAACGGCGATATCTCCGGGTTTACGCTTGAATGGCACGACCAGGCTGCGGTGTGTGTCGTGATGGCGGCAAAAGGGTATCCGGGGGATTATCCCAAAGGGGATCTGATCAGCGGCCTCGATCTTGCAGCAACAATGCCTCACCTGATGGTCTTCCATGCCGGCACCTCGTCTGCCGGGACCTCATTCGCCACCAACGGCGGCCGGGTTCTGGGCGTAACCGCACTGGGTGATACGGTGAAGGACGCCATAGATCGAGCATATGCCGGTGTTTCGGTCATCGGCTGGGACGGTGTGCATTTTCGCAGGGATATCGGCAGCAAGGCATTGGGGCGGTGAACACTAGGTCCGCAGTTGACAAATTGAGCCAGTTCCTTTCTCTCGGGAGAATAGATGTTGCCTAAAAGGGGTGGCCTTGATAGTTCCTGGTTATGCCTGACTGCAATAGCCATAATCGGGCTCGCTTTCCGGGCCGCATCATACGGGAATTTCCTGAACCCTAACGGCGGGTTCTGGTTTGACGGTCCTGATCCGTACGACCACCTTAGAAGGATCTTCCTGGGGGTAAAGTCTTTTCCTACCATCCCGTCCTTTGACAGTTATGCCGCTTATCCCAAAGGTCTGGGACAGATATGGTCGCCCCTTTACGATTATCTGTTGTCGGCAATAGCGCTTCTCTTCGGCGGCTCTGATGCCGTTATCCAGACCGTCGGGTTTTTGGCAAACCCGGTGTATACTGTGGCGACACTGATTCTCACCTTTCTGGTGTCCGCTCGATTATTAAACAGTAAAATTTCCGGATTGGCGGCGGCCTTCACTGTGGCGGTATTTCCGGGACACATCGCTTATACTCATGCAGCAAAGCTCGATCATCACGTCTGGGAGCCGCTTGCCATCCTGACGCTGGTCTCCTTCTCGTTTCTCGGCAGGAAAGAGACCTTCGAAGGGCGGAAAGCCGCGCTTGCCTCTCTGGCCTTTCCCCTCACGATACTGATGTGGCGGGGAGCCACGCTCTTCTGGGGGATACTTTTTCTGTATCTGCTGCTCCGGGGAAGGATGGAATATGCCAGGGGAAGGACCAGCTACCTGTACGAGTCTATTGTGGCCTGTTTTGGTGGCGCTGTATGGGTAAGTCTTGTTTGTCTGTTCAATACCTGGGGCTCCTCAGGGTTTTCGTACGGAATCGTCTCGTGGTTTCATGTGTGCGTGCTAGTCCAGTTTGCCCTTGTCCTGACAATCCTCGGCACAGCCGGTTCTGTTTCGGCCTTGGCCAAACGGTTGGCTGGGATAGCTCTGCTGGTGGGGGTGGCAATGCTGTTCCCGCCGGTCAGGACCCTGGGGTATGAAATCCTTTCCGGTCTCAGTTTCATCGGCGGAAGCGATTCCTGGCTCGACTCCATCGGCGAGCAGCAGAGTCTGTTTCGTTGGGGGGTAGCCGGTTTTTTCAGGTTTGTCACCCTGTTGTGGGTCGCTCTGCCAGTTGCGGTGATCCTGGCTTTCAGGGAATGGCGGCAGGGTGGTACTCGCGACATGAACCTGCTGGCTCTCATGGTGTGGGGAACCGGGATGTTGCCGTTGCTTCGTCTGCGGTACTCGGTCGTGCTTTCAATACCGGTTGCCCTGGGTACGGCTTATCTCTTCGGGAAGATCTGGCATCGATGGCCGCAGATCCGGCATCGGGTGGCTGCCTGTGGAGGCATTTTGCTTTGTCTTGCACCGGCCGGGCAAGACTACCGCTCTTTCCTGACCTTTGCCAGCCCTCCAGTGGTTGTCACAGGCGAGTATGGCAAGGGAGGGGTCTTCGAGTGGTTGAAGAACAACACTCCAGTCACTTCATATTACGATTGTCCGCTAACGGTGCCAGAATACGGCATTCTCGCGTCTTGGGGGTTGGGGTCGAAGCTTTACTACCTGGCACACCGCCCCTCAGTTGCCACGGCATTCGGCTGGGAGGCCCATGGGATCTACGAGATCTCAGGATTCCTAACGACTGGGAACCCAGCGATTGCCTATGATATTGCGACCAGGAATCGGGCCCGATACATACTGATACGGGACGAGGACTATAACTTCGAATTCGGGATCGCCAAGGACGGTGTGAAAAAGGGTAAACTCCCTCCGGGAACAGTCAGTGTCCCTGACCCGGACGGATCGGTCTATCAGCGGTTGAAATACTTCGACGGCTCTGCCATAAGCTCAAAGGTTAGGTTCCTGCCTGCTCTGGGTAACTACCGGCTGGTACACGAATCTTCGGAGCAGTTTGACACGCCGGTAATGCCGGTAAGCCACTACAAGGTCTTCGAAGTCGTTCCGGGGGCAATGGCGAAAGGCGTCTGCCTTCCCGGAGATCCGGTCACGCTCACGCTTTCGTTGCGCACCTCTACCGGTCGCACCGTGCCGTTTTCCGACAGGACAGAGGCCGACGCTGCCGGCAGATTTTCATTTCGGGTTCCGTACGCGACCGGAACTCGTCAGGGAGATACGGTCCCGTTGGGGAAGTATGCCGTGTCTTGCGGCAGGCAATCGAGTTATTCGTTCGCCGTATCTGAAGAAATGATAGTCCGCGGGGGTACGGTTTCTCTGGCCAAATAGGTCAGTGCCCAAAAACCTTCAACAATCAAGGATAGATCATGATAAATGGTAAAAAAATAGTTGTTGTGCTTCCGGCATACAATGCATCGAAGACCCTGGAAAAGACCTACAGCGAGATCCCGCTTGAATTCGTGGATGATCTGGTCCTTGTTGACGATGCCAGCAAGGACGATACTGCGGCAGTGGCGCGCAACTTAGGGATTAATACCATTGTTCACGAGCAGAACAAGGGGTATGGTGGCAACCAGAAAACTTGTTATCGGGCTGCCCTCGATCTTGGTGCGGACATCGTGGTAATGCTGCACCCGGATTACCAGTACACTCCCAAACTGGTCACCGCCATGGCGTCGATGATCGCCTTTGGCGAGTTTGATGCCGTTCTTGCTTCAAGGATTCTTGGTGTAGGCGCGCTGAAGGGTGGTATGCCGCTGTATAAATACATCTCAAACCGCTTTCTCACTTTCGTGGAAAATCTCCTGCTCGGCCAGAAACTGTCGGAGTATCACACCGGATACCGAGCCTTTTCCCGTGAGGTCCTGGAACGATTGCCACTTGATGCCAATTCCGACGATTTTGTGTTTGACAACCAGATGCTTGCCCAGATTGTCTGGTACGGTTACCGGATCGGCGAGGTAAGCTGTCCGACGAAATATTTCCCCGAGGCCTCGTCAATCAATTTCTTGCGCAGCGTAAAATACGGGTGCGGCGTACTAATGACTGCCGTTGAGTTTAGGCTCGCCCTCCTTGGCCTGATTTCTCCCGAACGTTTGCCGCGTTTGCGTTGATTTCATGGGTTGCTGAATTGAAATCTACTTTGAAAACCGATATGCGGCAAATGATGCTCCTTAGTGTTGTCTGCCTGATCTGCCTCATTCCATTTATCGGCAAACCACTGCATATTGATGATCCTCTCTATGTCTGGACTGCGAAACAAATCGCTGTTGCCCCGACTGATTTTTACGGCTACCGCATCAACTGGGACTGGGGTGTTGAACTCCCGGCATCGGACATCATCAAAAACCCGCCGGGGATGTCGTATCTTCTGGCCCTGGCAGGGGTTGCCGGCAACTGGAGCGAGACATGGCTCCATCTGCTCGTGGTCGTCATCTCGCTTTTTCTCATTCTCGGCACCTACTGCCTAGCACGTGAGCTTGAGGCCGATCCGCTTGTCGCTGCACTGGTCACTCTCTGTACTCCCCTGTTTATGATGTCAGCCACCGTCGTGATGGGAGATATCCTGATGGCGACGAGTTGGCTCTGGGCGGTTTTTTTCTGGATCAGGGGTGGGCGCACAAGCTCCCATGCCTGTCTTGTCGTTGCGGCACTGTTGGTCTCGGTCTCGTTCTTCACAAAGTACTTCGGAATCTGCCTCGTCCCGCTGCTTCTGTGCTACCAGTTGATCAAGCGGAAAAACCTGGCACTCTGTCTTCCCTATCTGCTGTTGCCGGTTCTCGCAGTTGTGGTTTACCAACTGTGGACCGCCGGACTGTACGGGCGGGGGCTGCTGTTCGATGCCGCGCGTTTCTCCGTTGCCAGCAAAGGGGGGAAACTCAGCCTGTTCGGGCAAGGGTTCGTCTGTCTCGTTTTTACCGGCGGCGGCATGCTTTCGCTGGTATCGCTCTTGCCGCTCGTCCCAGGAGCGAGGAAGGCCTGTTCCTGCCTCTTCGTCCTGTTCTTGGTGATCTCATCCGTGCTGTTCTTGCAGGGGGGATATGCTGGCCGTCCCTTTGCCGGTCCGGAAGGGTTTCAGTGGCTCCAGTTGCTGCATGCCGCTTTATTCGGTGCTGTCGGCACCGCTCTTATAGCTCTTCTCTTGTGGGCAGTCATTGTTGATCGATCTGCCGAAACCCTGTTCCTGGTGCTCTGGATTGCGGGGACGCTGGTTTTTACCGCATACCTTAACTGGACCATAAGCGGCCGCAACCTGCTCCCCAGCCTGCCGGCCGTGGGGATCCTTGCGGGACGGTTATTGCCCGTAACCGTCAATTCTCGATCCCCGGTGCTCAGGTATGGTTTCTTTGGTCCAGTACTGCTCCTCTCTCTCATGGTTGCATGGGGTGACAAGAGCCATGCCGAATCAGCAAGACTCGCCGCTGTCCGAGCCGGCAGTCTCAAGACCTCAGCTTCGCAAAAGCTCTATTTCCAGGGACACTGGGGGTTTCAGTATTATCTGCAGCTTCTTGGTGGTGTCCCGGCGGATACACGCAATATGGCCGGAAACAGGGGTGATGTCCTGGCAATCCCTGCCAACAACAGCTTTACCAGAATGCCGGATATGAACGCCGTAGATCTGCTCGAGACCGTTACCTACCGGGCCGGCCAGTTAGTTTCGGTCATGAATCCGGCAGCTGGTGCAGGCTATTATGCGTCAGCCCGCGGCCCTCTGCCGTACCTTTTCGCGAAAAAGCATGATGAAACGTATTATGTCTTCAGGTACAGGTAGGACATGAACAAGGAACGCCTTTCACTGCGGACAATCCTGCTGCTCTGCACGGTGTGCTTGCTCGGGTTTTTCCTGAGAACGGCTTGCTACCGGAATTTCATCCAGCCCAACGGAGGGTTCTGCTTTTACAGTCCAGATCCGTACGACCACCTGCGGCGGATCGTCCTCGGCGTAAAGTCATTCCCCCTCGTGCCTTCATTCGACAGTTATGCCGCATACCCCAAAGGGCTGGGGCAGATCTGGTCGCCGCTATTTGATTATCTGCTCTCAGCGTTTTCCCTCATCTTCGGCGGTTCAGATACAGTTGTCGAGCAGATCGGTTTTTTTGCCAATCCGGTCTTGAGCGTTGCCACCATTGCTGCGACATTCCTCATAGCCCGCAAGTCCTTTGGCAACAAGAACGCAGCCATTCTGGCCGCCTTTGTCGTGGCCGCGTCGCCTGGGCACATCTCCTATACCCTGGCGCCGAAACTTGATCACCATGTCCTGGAACCGATGGTAATCCTGATTCTTTACTCTTTCACCTTTCTCGGTACAGAGGGTCGCCTGTCGGTCCGGGAGTCACTTGCGGCCATTTCCGCGTTTCCGCTTACGATTCTCATGTGGCGGGGAGCCACGTTGTTCTGGGCATACCTTTTCATCTACCTGTTAATCCGGGGAGCCTTGGAGAGCGCCAGAGGCAACAGGAGGTGCCTTGATGACTATACAAAGGTCTTTCTGGGGGCCGCCGCAATCATTGCCGTGATATGCGTTGCCGATCCGTGGCGGACCTCTGCCAGGTTTTCTTTCAATATTGTCTCCTGGTTCCATGTCGTGGCGCTGGCCTTTTGCGCCCTGCTCCTGCAGTTCCTCGGAACTAGTGGTTCCGTCAAAATCTTTTGCCGGCGTTTCTTCTTTTTGCTGGCCCTTTTGCCGACGGCCCTCTTGTTTCCCTTTGTCAGGTCGTTCGGGACTGAGATCCTCTCCGGAATCAGTTTTATTGGTGGAACCCACGACTCATGGCTCGAATCGATACCCGAGCAGCAGTTCTTTTTCGTCTGGGGCTTCTGGTATGGGGTCATTGGTACCGTGACCCTGCTCTGGTTTCTGATCCCGCCGGCAGTGGTCCTGTCGTTTCGCGAATGGCGCCAGGGTGGGTTTCGCAATGGCACTCTCCTGGCGGTTGCTGTCTGGGGCGCAGGGATGTTTCCTTTGGTAAAACTCAGGTATTCCGGTGTGATGGCGATCCCGGTGGCCTTGGCTTCTGCCTGGCTTTTCAGCTGGGCATGGGTTAGATGGCATGCTGTCCTGCCTCGAATCGCTCTGGCCTCTCTGGCTCCCATCCTCCTTATTCCGGGATATAAGGGGTATGTGAGCAATGTGACCTTTACCAATTCTCCGATAACCAGGGTCGGCGAGTACGGCAGATCAGGTGTGTTCGAATGGATTCGCAAAAACACCCCTCAGACGTCCTACTACTTGAATCCTCAAAGGGAGCCGGAGTACGGCATCCTTGCCCCGTGGCGGTTCGGTGCCAAGCTCTATTACCTTGCGCAAAGGCCTTCAGTTACCACTGCTTTCGGCTGGGAAGCCCACGGGCTCTATGAAATCGGCGGGTTCATGGCTACGGATAAACTCGAGGTTGCGGCACAAATTGCATCTTTAAACAGAGTACGATACTTGCTGGCAGTGCCCGACGAATTCGCCCCATATTACCGGTTGGCGGCAGACGGGGTACGGAAGGGAGTTCTCCCGGCTGAGACCCTGGGGACGGTTGACGGAACCGGATCCATGCTGCAGCGTCTGGCCACACATGACGGGTCTTCATATCCCATGGGGGGGGGGTATGTAACGGCATCGCAGCGATATCGCTTGGTGTATGAGACACCTAACCCTGCAGACATGGGGGCTGAGAACAGTTTCTACAAGGTGTTTGAGGTGGTTCCTGGTGCCGTCATCTACGGCAGATGCGGTGCCGGTAATGCCGTCGGACTGGAAATGCCTCTACGTACCTCGTCAGGCAGGCTTCTTCGCTACACTGACAGGGCTATCACCAATGAGCAGGGCGAGTTTTTGTTCAGGGTTCCATATGCAACCGACGTTCGCCAAGGTGACACCCTCCCTCTGGATAGTTACTCCTTGTCCTGTTCTGGCGGGGCCTTGCGAAAAGTCTCGGTTCCGGAGCAGGCGATAGCATCAGGGCTGACAATTACAAGATAATAAGGCGATAAAAGGAGAGATATGACAATGAAGAATCCTCAAGTGCTGGTGATAATGGGGAGTGACTCCGATCTTCCGGTCATGGAAGAGACCTCCAAGATTCTGAAACAATTCGGGGTAACATTCGAGATGAGAGTTTCATCCGCTCATCGCTCTCCGCAGAGGACGGCAGAACTGGCAGCCGGGGCGGCAAAACGTGAGGTAAAGGTAATAATTGCTGCTGCCGGGATGGCGGCGCATCTGGCTGGGGTAATCGCTGCAGAGACAACACTGCCGGTTATCGGGGTGCCGATCGGTGGCGGTCCGCTTAATGGCGTAGATGCCCTGTATGCGATGGTGCAGATGCCAGGGGGGATTCCGGTGGCAACGATGGCCATAGGCAAGGCCGGCGCAAAAAATGCCGGGATACTGGCGGTACAGATGCTTGCCCTTGCGAATCCTGGGCTTGCAGAACAATTATCTGCCTATAAATCGCAGCTTTCTGAAGAAGTGGCGGAGAAGGATGCTGCTCTCCAGGTAAAATTGACGGCGGGGATTTCTTCTTGAGAGACAACACGCCGTAGCAGCATTAAACGGTTTTCCCTTGACAACGCGCGGTTGCTGTATTAGTTTCCTTTCAAAATTTTCATCTCAGGGAAAAGGGGGAATATTTAATGAAGACCATCGTTGCTTTGTTCGCAGTAGTTGCCTTTGCCGGAACCGCCTTTGGTGCAGATGTCATCGAAATGAAAAAAGGCGTCAAGTTCAATCACAAGGCTCACCAGGCTTCTGTTGGTGATTGCAAGAAATGCCATGAAAAAGGGCCGGGCAAGATCGCTGGATTTGGCAAGGAAATGGCTCACGCCAAGGGTTGCAAGGGATGCCACGCTGAGCTGAAGAAGGGGCCCACAAGCTGCAAGGATTGCCATAAATAATTACGCTTTTTGACAGTTTTTTTATTAAAGGGATAACGGCTAGTTCGTTGTCCCTTTTGTTTTTATATGGTTATAAAGCAAGTCTTTTTTGCCCGCAAAATAGATTGTAATTGTTTTAGTGATTCCTGTATAATCACCCGTTGTTTGGCGGTATGCACATAACTGGTACTTAAGGAGTAAATCTTGACAACGAATAACAAAGGCTTTCTACAGTCACTCTGGGATTTCTTCTGTTCACTCAAGCTGGCAATTTCCCTTATTATTGCTCTTGCCGTCACGTCGATCATCGGGACCGTGATTCCACAGGCTCCGAACATTCCCGAGCAATACATCCAATCACTGAGCCAGACAAAGCTCCAGCTCTATGAAAAGCTCGGTTTTTTCGACATGTACCACTCGTGGTGGTACATTCTGCTCCTCTATCTTTTTACCGTAAACCTGGTAGCATGCTCAATGAAAAGGCTCCCCAGGGTATGGAAGACGGTTACCGAGCCGAGCCTGACCCTTGATGAAGGGCTGGAAAAATCTCTGTCTTTGACTCGCGACCTTAAGCTGAAGGGTGGACTTGCCTCGTTGAAGGATGGGCTTGCCGGTTTTCTTTCCAAGGAGTTTTCTTCCCCTGTTGTAACGGAAAAAGATGGCGAAGTGCATCTTTATGCTCAGAAAAACCCCTGGTGTCGCCTTGGTGTTTATGTTGTTCATTTAAGCATTGTCATCATCTTTATCGGGGCTATCGTCGGATCGTTATTTGGCTACAAAGGATGGGTGCAGATAACTGAAGGCACAAGCGAATCAAAGGTTCTTGGCCGCAATAACAAGACAATCGACCTTGGTTTTGCCGTAAAGCTTGAAAAATTTTCGGTCGCTTTTTATGAGACCGGCGCTCCCAAAGAGTTCAAGAGTATCCTCACTGTGCTTGAGAACGGTAAGCCGGTTTCGGGTTATGTCAATATTCCGATAGTCGTCAATGATCCGCTGACCTACAAGGGAATAACTTTCTACCAGTCCAGCTACGGCCCTGCAGGCGAGGGTGGGACTTTTTTCTTTACCGTCAAGGATAGAAAGGGTGGGGCGCCCATAAAGATTACCGCTCGGCAGGGAGAGTCTGTTCAGCTCCCTGGAGGACGGACCATGCATGTTACCGAGTCTACTCAGGATGTGCGCCAGTTTATCCCGCAGATGTCGGGGCCCGCAGCCCGGATTGAAGTTCACTCACCAGGCAAACAGCCGGACAGCTTTATTGTGTTCCGCAATTTCCCGAAACTGGATGAGGATCGCGGGGGCGACTTGATCTTCTCTTATGACGGCTCAGATGAGAAGTTTTATACCGGACTGCAGGTTGCGAAGGATCCGGGAGTGTGGGTGGTCTGGTTTGGCTGCACTCTTATGGTCATCGGGATAATAATGGCCTTTTTCATGTCGCATAAACGAATTTGGGTCAGGATCTCGTCCAATGGTCGGGTTGTAGTTGCCGGCAGTGCAAGCAAGAATCAGCCGGCCTTTCAAGGTGCTTTTGAAGAGCTCACTGCTAAGATGGAAAAACTTTAACGCTCGAAAATCAGGCTTAATTGCCGCTGTTTCTGACTCAAGACTATCAACGATTTACGATTCCGGAGGATACAATCGATGTCCAGTTCTATGCTGTTCAATGTCACAACGATAGTTTACATGATATCTATGATTGTCTTTTTTGCCTTTCTTGCCACCAAAAACAAACAGATCGGTTTGGTTGGCAGCTGGGCGGCTTATGCCGGCTGGATTGTTCAGTCTGCTGCCATACTCCTGCGCTGGAAAGAGTCCTACGACATGGGGGTCGGCCATGCGCCTCTCTCCAATCTCTATGAGTCCGTGGTCTTTTTTTCCTGGACGATCATTCTTATCTACGGAATTATCGAGGTAAAGTACAAGTACCGAGTTATCGGTGCGTTTGTTGTCCCTTTTGCGCTTCTTGGCATGGCATGGGCTCAGCTTGGCCTCAATAGTGGGATAGAGCCACTGGTTCCAGCTCTTCAGAGCAACTGGCTCCTTTACCATGTTATCACATGCTTCCTTGGGTATGCTGCGTTTGCTGTGGCTTGCGGAATTTCAATCATGTACCTGATCAAGGAGCGTCAGGAATCATCAGATGGAGACTCTCCAGCTGGGGGTATTTTCTCGATGTTCCCGGCAATAAGAGTGCTCGATGATCTTAATTACAAGGCGATTATGATCGGATTCCCCTTGCTTACCTTGGGAATTGTGACTGGTGCTGCTTGGGCCAACTATGCTTGGGGTACCTATTGGAGTTGGGACCCTAAAGAAACATGGTCTCTCATCGTCTGGTTTGTATATGCGGCTTTTCTTCATGCAAGAATTACCCGTGGCTGGGTTGGGAGAAGGGCGGCAATCCTATCTATTGTCGGCTTTGCCGCAACTATTTTCTGCTATCTTGGGGTTAACTTGTTTCTCTCAGGGCTACATAGTTACGGAAAATAATATCTGCCATTTGTTGTTCAAGCGCGGTGATCTCACCGCGCTTTTTTTTCAACTATCAGCCGAATTGTTGATAGGATTGCAGTGGTTGTGGAAGCCTGAAATAACAACATTTGATCTAATTAGAAAGGCCTTTTATGGGATGTCGCAAGAAGGGCGTTTTCCTTGTTCTGCTGCTTCAGATGCTTTTGCCGGCAAGTCTCCACGCTGCTATGCAGTTAATTTATCCAGCAGAGAAAAGCTGGGTCTATCGCTCAGATTATCTTATCGTAAAGACCAACGATTCTTCTATTTCCGGGATCAAGTTAACTGTAAATGGGGTTGATTCTGAAATTTTGCAGATTTCATCATCTGACTATCGCAAACTGTTTCAGGATATTCTTATTGTGCAGCCGGTTTGGGATGCCGGAAAGAATACTCTCCTGATTGAGGGTTACAATGGCGGTCAGAAGGTGCAAAGTATTGCAACGGAAATCTTCTACAACCCTTTAGGGGATAGATCCTTAGTCCCGCAAGAATTTATTGAGACCACTTTGCATAGTGCCGAAAATGAGAAAATTTGTGCTATTTGCCATGTCATGACAGCGTCGAGTGATAAAAAAGCTTCACAGAATCCAGCTTCCAGCCCTTGCGCTACTTGTCATCAGAAATTAGTTAAGGTTAAGTATCCACATGAACCGGCAGTAAATTTTTCTTGCCAATATTGTCACGTAAAAACTGATAAGCCCCGGCACGGAACGGCAAGGCGTGACTCTACTCTTTGTGTAGAGTGTCATTCGGATAAGACTGATGAGATTAAGAAGAATACTTTCAAGCATGGTCCGGTGGCTGCAGGTTATTGTGAGATATGTCATGATGCGCATGGCAGTGACTTCCCTGGGTTTATGCGTCGGCCAATCAACGAGGTTTGTCTCTCCTGCCACGAAAAGATTGGCAAGGGGCCTCATGTCCTCCGGAATACTTCGCAAAAAGGCCATCCCCTTTCCGGGAAAAACGACATTTCTCCTAAAAGAAAAGGCAAGGAACTGTCTTGTGTTTCCTGCCATGACCCTCATGGTGGTGTAGTAAGGTATTTTCTGCAGAGTCGCAAAGAGGAAAGAATGGCTTTGTGTCAGTTCTGTCATAATAAATAGCTTTAATGCTCATAACTCAAAAGGAGGAGTACCACGATGCGTTTGCTTATTCTGATCTGCCTGTTAATCGTTTGTTGTGCCGGCGGGACTTTACTTGGGGGCTGCGCCGCAACTACGCAGATCGCTCCGGTTAAGGCAGAACGGTATTTTTGGCCACCACTGCCGGATACCCCACGTATTGAGTTTATAGGCGCCTATACCGGAACCGACTCATTCAAAAAGAAAGAGGGTTTCATGGACCTTCTTCTTGGCGAGGAGGCTGGTGGCGTGATGTTGGATGCCCCTGTCTATGTAACTGCGGACGGCTTAGGCAAGGTTTATGTTGTCGACCAGCGATCGCGCGGTGTTTATCTGTTCGACCTGAAGGCACGTACTGCGGCTCTGTTCGGAGGTGAGGGTTCGAGCAGTATCCTGACGCGGGGCACTGGCATCGCAGTAGATGGTAATGGCAATGTTTATGTGGGGGATTCGCAGTTCCAGAAGATATTTGTATTGGACAAGACTGGTAAGGTAACTGCGGTTTGGGATGCTTCGAAGTATGTAAAGTCGATTGCTGGGATAGAGGTCGATAAGTCGAGAAAGAGACTGGTTTTGGCTGATGTTGGTGGCCACAGGATTGTTTTATTCGGGCTTGACGGCTCATACATCGATTCAGTTGGAAAGAGAGGGCAGGGTGACGGAGAGTTCAACTTCCCCACTGCTGTGGCAGTCGATAGGGAAGGGAATATCATTGTCAGCGATTCACTGAACTCCAGGGTCCAAAGGTTTAGTTCTGACCTCAAGTTCATTAATAAATTTGGGAAACGAGGCGATGGGCTCGGAGAGATGGGGGTAATCAAAGGGGTGGCTGTTGATTCTGAAGGACACATTTATGTGACCGACGGAAAGATGAACAAGATCATGATCTTCAATGATCAGGGTGATTGTCTGCTGCAATTCGGAGGCAGGTATGTTGCCGGCCCTGGCATCTCTATCGGTCCAGGCGGCTTCCAGACCCCGCAAGGAATTTACGTCGATCAGAACGATACCGTATACGTGGCCGACCAGTTGAATTCTCGGTTCCAAGTCTATCAGTACATGAATGAAAAATACGTTAGGGAAAACCCGTATTAGCCGGGGCTGGCTATTCGGTTAAATGGCCGTGAAAATACCAGAAGTAATAGTTAATTCACAATTGATGTCAGCGATATTTCATGTAGTGTAAAAATTTTATTTAATGATATTAACATGTTGTGTGTATGGATGCAGTTTGGCACAAGAGGTGCTTATAAGTTAACAATTACTTGCTGGTGCTCAGTGTTTTAACGCTTGATAAGCGCTAGTGTTCACGAAACTGTTTTTCACGACTGCGCCAGACGCAGAAAAAAAGAAAGGAAGGAAAGAAACATGAAAAAGCAAATCGTATTACTCGCAGCAGTAGCATTGGCAGCAGCAGCAACATCGGCATTCGGCCTCGGTTCCATCGTCGGTACTGCCCACGACCTGAAGGGTACTTACGGCACGAAAAACCAGGGTGCAGACGAAATCTGCATCTACTGCCACACCCCGCATAATCCGGTACAGGCAATCCCCCTCTGGAACAGGAACAATCCTTCAGGCGCCGGCTTCACCCTCTACAAGACTAGCCCGACTCTGACCGCCGCTACACAAGCAGCTGCATTTAACGACAGCAGCGTTTCCCTCTTCTGCATGAGCTGCCATGACGGCGTAACTAAGCTTGGCAACATCAAGAACGCCATGGGCCACGACATGAGCGGTTCCGAAGTTATCTCCAATACTAATAACGATCGTCTTGGCACCAACCTCAGCAACTCTCACCCGGTAGGGTTTGACTATGCTTCCGCTCAGAGCACTGATGCTACTCTTCATCCGATTGCTTCTGCAGCAGCCAGCCTCGGAACCGTTTCCGGTGGTAGCTTCCCGTTCTTCAACAACGCTCTTGGTACAGGCACCATGATGGAGTGCGCCAGCTGTCACAAGGTTCATGATGACGAGTACGGCAAGTTCCTCCGCAAAGCCAATACTAACAGTGCTCTTTGTCTTGCTTGCCACAAGAAGTAATTGCTTGATTTAAGATGAAGCTGAGGGGGATGGGAAACCATCCCCCTTTTTTTTGCTTCAAATTTTTGACAGTAATAAGGGAAACCTACCGGATTATTGATTGCTAATAGTTTTGTCTTGACATCTTTTCCCTTCACTGATAATAATCACGTCTCCGTCTATTGACTGAGTCCGGGTTAAATCACCTCTTCATTGCTCCGTAAATACCGTTAATTATTGAGGAGTGTTAATATTGCGGTGCTATCTAATGACCGGTATACTGCGTGTGACGGGCTCTGAAGTGTTTTGTCGGAAATTTGACATGGCTGGGTACAACAGTTGCATTAATTGGATAAAGATTACGTTACGTAAGCTCTCAGTTATGAGTCCGCGATTATGCCCATGGCAAAAAACCATATAGGGAATCAATGTTGATTATGTGGAAACATGGTATTGCGTCGTTGACTGTGCTTGGTACCTTGCTTTTGGGTATCGTCTTGATGTTGCCAGGACGTGCTCTTGCCAAGATTTCGGGCGAAGTTGAAGTTTCCTATGATGATTATCATATCAAGGATAGCCATTCCGATATTGCCAAAAGTGCACTTTTTCAGCGATATACGATTCTATATGATAAAAAAGGCCGACTCGGTAAATTTGGCAATTACGGCTTTAATCTCGGCTATGAATGGGGTGCGCTCAATGTCTCCCAATCTGATAAGGGAGAGGATTCCAATTCATCTATAAAAAAGGGCCATCTTCTTTATGGCGCCGAGTACGCTTATAATAGCAGGACTCTGCCGTTGAACATTTCATTATTCAGTCGCGATCTAACTAGAATATCAAACAGTGGTGTTAGTATTAATTCTCTTGATTCGATCAATGGGATCAACATCATTCCTACGGTGACTACTCCAGAACTTCAAGGAGGGACAAAGATCACCTCTGGGGCAAAAATCGTTTTCGGCGAGATGTCGAGTGATTCGCTGGCCTCGAAATTCCCACGGCTGGTCGAATTGCCGAAAATAATCCTGGATTACCGAGAAAATTACGTTAGTAACCTGAATAGTGCTGCTCCTGAACACTCGCGTACACGGTTATTGAATGCCGGTATCGCTAAGAATTCCCTCTGGTTGACCTATAAAATGCTTGATACTAAGGATTATTTGAGTAAGTCCGATACGTTAGGTCTTTTTTATTCATTGGGTCAGAACACTCAGGAGCAATCATTTCGCCTTGGTACCGTCGACATTGTTGGCGAACGTATCTGGGTTGAGCTTACCAACTGGATTCGGATCTCTGCTGACGGGGTTATGACCAAGACATATGATCCTGCCAGTAAGACCAACTCGTTAACTGACTATACCCTGAACCTCTTTGCCTCGGCTAAGAGAGATAACTGGGATGCTCGATCATTCAATTCGCTTTCGCGGAAGCTTGACGGAAATAATCAGCTGGAGGAGGAGTTGAAGATTCCGCTTTATGTAAGCGGATCTTGGGGGACGGATACTTCTTGGCAGGCCAGGTTCGAGCAGAAAGACCACCGCATCTCAAATTCGGGTTTTGGGTCAAAGGAGCAGTCTTCCTTAGCATCGTTCAGGGTTGAGACTCTAAAGCGCTCGCTTTTTACTCTGACCCCAACAGTTTCCGTGGAGTTGTATAACACCGATATCACCAGGAAACTGGCCTTGCACGGAAGCATTGAGACCTCCAGCACGCGTCGATTTTCCGATAAGCTGGCCCTTAATGCATCGTACACTATAAAAAGCTTTTCCGAGGAAACGTCAAACAATAACTCCAAGCAGCTTACCCAGACACTGGTTGGTAAGGCGATTTACCGCATCAATAACTTGTTGGTTTTCAGCGCTGATCAAAATTTGACAATTAATCTTGGGGCAATTACTGCTACACAGGGAGCAGTCTCGTCATCCGAGAAATTTTCGGATTTCGGTTCCCGAGTTTCCGGGCGTACGGATAGTGTGACCAACGACTATTATCGATCGGTAACAAATGCTAAAATCGCTTGGTCTCCTGGGGAGCGTCTCAGGACAGATGCGCAGGCCACGGTGGATGTCTATGGGGTAAAGGGCGGTGATCTAGACTCGATTATGACGCTCACCGGGAGTATCAATTACTCATTGCCCCAATATGCGGTGGGTGCGAACACCCGTTACTCTCGACGGACTATCGGTTCTATATCCGGTGATGAGCTTGCTGTGACCGGTTTCGCGCAGGTTGCACCGTCTCCTTATGCTAGTTCGACTCTCAAAGGGACTTACACGAGAATCAACGAATTTGGCAATCTGAAAAATACCTCTGACATTTCTCAACGATTCACCTATATGGTACCAAGTAAAAGATTCAGGGGTACACTCTTTGAGGTGACCCAGCAATCGGCATTCCTGCAAAGTAGCGAATCCCCAATATACGCGAATTTGTATACTACGGCCCGTCAGTTCTCCTTACAGGGCAAATATTTCTTTAACAGTAATCTGTACGCAGCCGCTCTTTCTAGGTATTCGCTTCTCAGTCCCGGTAATGTTTCCGAGTGGATGGGAGGGGCTTCAATTGGCGTCCAGTACAAGTTGCTGCAGGGGAATGTTGAATACTATCAAGGCAAACGGACCGGCAACGACAATCGTACGGAGCGGCGCTTTTCCGCAAACCTGAAAAAGCAGTTCTAGGAGGTTCGTTGTGCTGGTTGCAAACCGGGGAATCCCCGGTTTTTTTATGCCCGCTGACGGAGAATGCACATGTACCCTTCTTGGAGCATTATCATTCCGGTAAAGCCCGGCGGCGAAGTCAAAGCCATCGAGGCGCTTAAGGGGATGGACTATCCGCACCACCTGGTCGAGATAATTGTCAGCGAGGGGTGCCGCCCCAGTTGCCAGAGAAACCGAGCTGCGGCCACCGCTACCGGCGAGCTGTTGTATTTTCTCGACGATGATTCCCAGGTTCGCCCCGACTTCCTGCGCCGGGCTACCACTCATTATGCGGATCGCCATGTTGCGGTTGTTGGCGGACCTTCCTTGACTCCTCCAAGTGATACCCCACTGCAGCAGGCCTTTGGTGCAGCGTTTAGCTCCTTGATCGGCGGGGGAAGCGTCAGGAATAGATACCGGCTAGCGGGAGCCGCCCGGTCAGCAGCTGAGAATGAGCTGATTCTGTGCAATTTGAGTTTCCGGCGAGAGATTTACAGCGGCTGTGGCGGGCTGGATGAGCGTCTTTATCCCAACGAAGAGAACGAATTGATGGATCGAATTCTTCATATGGGATGGGAGCTGATACACGATCCGGAATTGGCTGTCATGAGAAGCCAGCGAAGACGATATGCAGATTTTGTCAGGCAGCTCTTCACTTACGGCCGCGGCAGGGGCGAGCAGACAATAGTTAGCAGGAAGGTTAACTGTGCAAGCCTTGTACCCTCGGCCTTTCTTCTTTATCTTCTGATCGTCCCGTTTCTGGACAACCCTGTTTACACCCTCCCCCTTTTATGTTATGCAGGAACTGTTGCCATAACAGCTTTGTGGGAGGCTTGGCAGCGGAAGATGGCAGTGCTGATTCCGTTTTTGCTATTGGTAATCCCGACGCTCCACCTGTCATACGGAGCCGGCATGGTGGTCGGACTTGCCAGGCCGCGGTTTAGCAAAGCCTCGTCTCAGGCAGAGGTGAAATTACGCCGAGTACAGCTATGAATTTGACGGATGGCCACCTCATTATATGCAAGATAATGGACTAATTATGGACTTGAGTATCGTTATCCCGATTTATAACGAAGTGGAAAACCTTCCGATTCTCCATCAACGAGTTGTCGAGGCCGTCGCAGGTCATGGTTTTTCGTGGGAGCTCATCCTTGTGGACGACGGTTCTACTGATGGCTCCTGGGAATTGATGAAGCAGATGGCTCTCAACGACCCCTCGTGTAAGGTGATCAGGTTTCGGCGCAACTTCGGCCAAACCCCGGCAATGGCTGCTGGGTTTGATGCCGCATCCGGACATGTAGTGGTGCCGATGGATGGCGACCTGCAGAACGATCCTGCCGATATCCCATTACTGCTCGAAAAGATAGCCGAAGGTTATGATGTGGTTTCCGGATGGCGGAAGGACCGTCAGGACACCTTCATCAGTCGCCGACTGCCGTCGGTGATAGCCAATGGACTGATATCCAGGATGACCGGCGTCCACCTCCATGATTATGGGTGCACCTTGAAGGCGTACCGCCGTGAGGTACTCGATGGGATAAACCTTTATGGCGAAATGCATCGGTTTGTCCCGGCGTTGGCCTCCCAGGTTGGTGCCCGGGTGGCGGAACTACCGGTCCGTCACCATCCAAGGATGCACGGAACCAGCAAATACGGGATTTCCCGGACAATGAGGGTCGTGCTGGATCTAATGACGGTTATGTTCCTGCTCAGCTACTCTACCAAGCCAATCCAGCTTTTTGGCAAATGGGGGATCTATTCGTTTGCCGCCGGTTCTGTTACCGGTTGCATCACCATCTACATGAAGATTTTCGAACATATGAGCATGAACCGGAATCCCTTGCTGATACTGACTGCTTTTCTGCTATTCATGGGGGTGCAGTTCATTGCCCTCGGCTTGTTGGGCGAACTCAACGCCCGGACATACTATGAGGCCCAAGGGAAACCGATTTACTCAGTTCGAGAGCGAATCAACTTCAATGGCTGATTCGTCAGTCCGCTTGAAAGTAGCTGTGATTGCCCCCTGTCCTTTCTACATTGACCGGGGGACCCCGCTTCGGATCCGGCGGTTGGCAGAGGCAATGTCCACCGAGTTCGATATTCGGGTCATATCGTTCTTCCAAGGTGAACAAGGATGTTTCCCCTTCCGGATCCACCGGACAGTCCCGCTGCCGCTCACCATCAAGCGCACCGGCGCTAATATGGCAAAACTGCTGTATGATATCCTGTTGCTCTGGACCGTATTGCGCGTGGTGCGGGAGGAGCGGATCAGGGTCATAGACGGGCATCTGCATGAAGGGGCTCTTATCGGGATAATTGTCAGGCTGCTCACTGGAGCGCGGGTGATCTATAATGCCCACGGCACCTTTGTCCCGGAGTTAATCGCCACCGGGACTATTTCAGCAGCATCGCCTCTGATCAAGCCGCTGGCAAAATTTGAGCGATGGATCGAGCGGAGGGTGGACCGGATCGTAGCGCAATCGATTCTGCGGCGCGACGAGTTTATTGCGGCCGGTCATGATGCCGATAAGATCGTGCTGGTTGAGGATGTCCCGGAACTCGATTCCTTTTATCTGCATGATGAGCAGGTTGACCGGGAACTGGAGCGGCGCCTTCGCCCCAACAACGAAAAGCTCCTGATCTATTCCGGAGGGATGGAAGAGTATCAGGGGGTAGATTTTCTCCTAGAGGCGTTTCGCCGGGTTGTCGATCAACGTGATGACGTGCGTTTGGTACTGTTCGGCCGGCCTCTTCCCCCATACCGCACCATTGCCGGAGAGTTGGGTATCGCTCATCGGATCTCGTTCGTCGATAACGAGCCGTTTGAACGGTTGCCCCAGTATTTGAAGATCTGCGACATCGGCTTTTGTCTGCGGTTGTACGGCGACAATGTCCCCGGCAAGTTGCCGGTGTATCTCGCCAGCGGCATTGCCGTAATTGGAACCGATATTAAAGGGGTCAACACAGTGGTGACGCATGATTGCAACGGCCTTCTAGTTCCTCCGGGGGATGTTGACGCGCTTGTTGCCGTCATCGACAGGCTTGTCGATATGCCAGAGGATATCAGGCGTCTCGGAGAATCAGGTCGGGCAGAGGCGGTCAGGCGTTACGACCCAGTAGTGGCATATGCTGAACTGGCAAAGGTATATAGGGATCTGATGCAATGACAAACAACTCCAGTCTAGTACCCGGTTCTTTGATTTTAATCACCGGCGGTGCCGGTTTTATCGGCTCCCATACCTGCGATGCCCTGCTTACCAGCGGCTATCGCGTCAGGGTTCTTGATTCGCTCGATCCGCAGGTTCATGGCAAGGAAAGAAAGTTGCCTGCCTGGATCGATCGTCGAGTCGAGTTTTACCAGGGCGATGTTCGGTGTCGCGATGATTTGGCCCGGGCTATAGCAGGGGTGGATGCTATCTGCCATTTTGCGGCACAGACCGGGGTCGGCCAGTCGATGTACGAGATCCACAGCTACTGCGATGTGAATGTCGGCGGCACGGCCATGCTTCTGGATGTCCTGGCCAACAGCGATCACGGAGTTCGCAGGATTATTCTTTCTTCTTCCCGGGCGGTCTATGGCGAAGGTGCCTATCTATGCCCTGCCTGCGGACCGGTTTTCCCGCCGTTACGGAGCAGAGCGGCGCTTGAGGGATCGGAATGGCGGATATTCTGCCCCTCCTGCTGTGAGCCGCTCGAACCGCTCCCCACCGCCGAAGGGAAGCCGCTGGCACCGATTTCCGTCTATGCCGAAACCAAAAGGGTCCAGGAAGAACTACTCAGGATTTTTTCCGCCACCTATGGCATCCCCTCGGTGGTGCTGAGGTATTTTAATGTCTACGGGACCCGGCAGGCGCTCGGGAACCCTTATACCGGTATCGGGGCTATCTTTGTGACTCGCCGACTCTCCGGCAGCCCGATAGCGATCTATGAAGACGGTCTGCAGGGGCGTGACTTCGTCAATGTCCGCGACGTCGTCCAGGCCAACCTGTTGGCTCTGGCTCATGTGACTTCGGGGTGTGATGTCTTCAACATCGGGAGCGGCGAGCGATTGACGGTGCTGGATCTTGCTCGTCACGTCTGCCGGGAGCTGGCAACCCCGGAGGAGTTTCTCTATCAGGGCCAGTTTCGGGTGGGAGATATTCGGGACTGTTTTGCCGATCTCACCAAGAGCCGCTCCGAACTCGGTTATGAACCTGCGGTGCCTTTTGCCGCCGGCGTGGCCGAGTTGGTGTCTTGGGCCCGTGGAGAGCGGCGCGACGATCGACTCGAAGAGGCGGAATCAGCCCTCAGGGTGCGCAATCTCATGTAGGCCGGAAAGGGGTGGTGGTGGCATGTCACACCGGCTGGGCCGCTTATACAGCAGTCTTACTATTGTTCTACTTATTGTTTTTGGAGCCCTGCTTTACTCCGGAACCCTTCATGTCCCGTGGCTCTTTGACGACACCCAGAACATTACGGAAAACCCTATTGCGCACGACCTGACGAAAGCGGTCGCGGGGCTGTTCTCGGTCAGAGGGCTTGCCTACCTCTCCTTTGCACTTAATTATCACTTCGGCGCTCTCGATGTCACCGGTTATCACTTGGTCAATATCACCGTGCATCTCCTAGCTGCCTGTATGGTCTGGCTCTTGGCAAAGCGTGCCTTTGCTAACGGCCAGGAGCAAAGCCGCTTTCTTTTATCTGTCCCGGATTCAGTGATCTTGCCGGCAGCTGCCGCGTTCATTTTCCTGGTTCATCCAATTCAGACCCAAGCCGTCAACTATATTGTGCAGAGAATGACAATCCTTTCGTCGCTCTTCATCCTTGTTGCTCTCTATGCCTACTGTCGGGCCCGCGAGTCTCGCGCCACCTTCTCTGAGGCCGGCTTATATGCACCGACCATCTGGTTTGTCCTGTCGTTGATTGCCATGGTGCTTGCCTGTATGACCAAGCAGAATGCCGTCCTGATCCCTGCGGAAATTTTCCTGTTCGACTGGCTGGTTCTGAGCCGGGGCAGGTTTTCGGCACATGATTGCAGGCGCCTAGTCTATCTCGTGCCCTTCGTGCTCATATCCGTTCTGTTTATTTATCTGCATGTGGGCAAAGACGAACTGGTGCTCAAAGAGGCCGGTCGAGCCGAATACTGGGTGCGCGCAGAGGCTGCTTCTGCCACGCAAAAGCTTGTGCCCGGCCAGCCGCCACTGAAACCTGCCGACCTCGCCAAGCCCAAGAGGGCTGAGACCCCACCGGAAAACCTGCAGTCGCTCTATCTTGCCACTGAAATGACAGTGCTCTGGAAATATTTACGGCTACTGGTCTTGCCGTACGGACAGGTGTTCGACTATGGCTATCCGCTGGTTTCCGATCCGGTTGCTTTGCCGAACGTTGCGGCTGGTGCCGGGCACCTGTTGCTTATTGCTCTGGCGCTGCTGCTGGCCCGACGACGACCGCTGTTGTCTTTCGGGATCTTGTGGTTTTATGTCTCTCTCTCCGTAGAATCTTCGATCATTCCACTTGACGCAATGGTAGAACACCGGCTTTACACGCCGATGCTCGGTTTTGCCGTGGCGGTTACCGATCTTTTCCGATGGTTTTCCGGGAAAAGGGTTGCTCTGGTGCTTCTTTGCATAGTAATAGCTGGTTATGCCTTTGCTACCGTAAAACGCAACCTTCTTTGGTCGGATCCGATAGCATTTGCACTTGACGGCAGGGATAAAGCGCCTCACAACCAACGAAACCACCTGACTCTTGCCACTGCTTACGCCGATGCGGGGAGGTGGGGGGATGCCGAAAATGCTCTCCGTAAGGCGATTCCTGTTCGTCCTTATCATTATGTGCCATACGACAATCTGGGAGTAGCTCTTGCTCAGCAGGGTAAATATAACGAAGCTCGGACCTGGTTCAGTCTCGCTTCGTTGTTGAGTCCAGACTATCCCAATTCTGTTTATAATTACGGCTATGTCTCGCTGCGCCTGGGGGACACTGCTGCCGCGACCCGATCTCTGGAACGGTTAAGGGAGCTTCAGTCGCCATTGGCTACGCAGCTGGGTGCGCAGTTTATGGGCAAGTGATGGCCACGTTTGAACTTTGCCGGCCCGTTCTTTGCGGTTGATTTCAAGTCACCCCGCGTGATAGAGTGTCACAGCTTCGGCGGCGCTACTGTTTGCCAAGCGGTTAGAGTTGGTTTTAATTTTGCATATTATGAAGAAATCGAATCGAACATCGTCGTAACTGCACAGGAGGAAAAAATGTACTTCAGGGTAATACTCAGTGTCTTCAGTCTGCTAATGTATGCGGGAATCGCTCAGGCTGCTCCCTTCGCATATATAGCAAACAATGCCGATAACACGGTATCGGTTCTGGATACTGCCTCCAATCAAGTCACTGCGGTACTGCCTGTGGGCTCGAGCCCCGCTGGAGTGGCTGTTAACAGAATGGGAAGTAGAGTCTACGTCTCCAACCAGAACAGTAATACGATATCGGTCATCGATACCCTGGACAATTCCATCACATCAATTCCCTTGGCGATACAGCCCGGTGCTTTGGCGGTGAATGCCGCGGGAACGCGGCTATTTGTTGCCAACCCGGCTGATGACTCGGTGTCGATCATTAATGCAGTCAACAAGTCATTGATTTCTACAGTGACGATGTCGACAAGCTGCCAGCCCCAAGGGGTCGCAATCGGTCCTGTGGATGGCTCCGGTAATTACAACGCCTTTATATCCTGCTACGGTACCGCGAAAATGGCGGTGATCAATGCCAATGATACCGGTAGCTATGTTAAAAATGCTACGGAGGCCTTGGTGCCCTCCGGTCCAAGAGGGATTGCCGTATCGGCTGACGGTAAAAAGGTCTTTGTTGCCAGTTTTAATGCCTCTAAACTGACAGTAGTCAATGCATTGGATTTGACACAAACGCTGAGTATTGCGGTCGGCCTTACACCGTGGGGCGTTGCTGTTGACCCTACCATTGCTGACTCGGCAAACACGACCCGGGTATATGTCGCCAATACAGCCAGTGATTCTGTGTCGGCCGTAGACGCTTCGGGCAGTGGTGTAGGCAGCATGGCTGTCGTTGCCACCAAGTCCGTTGGGACAATGCCGATTGGGATCGCCTTTACTCCCGACGGCGTCAAGGCAATCACTGCCGACAATAATTACAACTCGCTTGGCACGGCATCCATCGTACTCAAGTCTAATAATAATGTTGCCACCACTACTGGCAGCTCCGGAGCTGGGGTAATCGGTACCGGTCCCTACTCCTTCGGCAAGTTTGCCGGCCCGGATTTTGTGGCTGTCACCACTGGCGTGAACGATTACAACTGTGGCTCGGTGACTACGGCTGAGCTGATCACCCCGAATGCCTCCGGTGTCTACCAGGTTGCAAAAAGTCAGAATATTACATTTGATATCACCCCGTTTACCAACTGCTCCATTTCCGATGTGGCACTTAATGGCGGCAGCATCGGTGCCGTGTCTTCGCGGGTCATTAATGCAACAACGGCGCAGGACCTCTACGCATCTTTTACTCGTACTGCTTATGTCGTTACGGTATCAAAGACGGGTACCGGCTCCGGCAAGGTTGTCAGTACTATTTCCACCGGTGGCCCCTATATCGCCGGGGGCGGGATAGATTGCGGCACATCCTGTTCCGGGACCAGCAACGCCGGCACCAAGATTCTCCTGACCCCTACTGCTGATCCAGGTAGTGCCTTTACCGGCTGGACGGGTGTTTGCGGAGGCTTGTCAGCTTCCTGTGGCTTTACGCTTGATCAGGCTACTGCATCACTGAAGGGAGCTGACGGCGGGACCTTTACGACCACAGCGATTTTCAATCTGCAAGCTGGCAATATCAGAACTAACCGGGGCGGTACTGTTCAATACAAGTCGACGCTGGACGATGCTTATTCTGCGATTGCCCAAGGTACGGCACTAAACCCGATCGACACAAAAGCTACTCCTGATATTTCTCTTAACAACTGTACCTTGGGTACTAGCTCGTCAATTGCAGCTGTAACTATTGTCGGTGGTTGGGCTGATTACACCACCAACAGCATCGGGACTATCGCCGCCGGCACCGCTTCTGTAATCAATACGGCTGCATGCACAACCAACGCTGGGAAACTGACAATCGCTTATGGCAGCGTGACACTTGGCTCCAACAGTGAAGGTAGGGGCGCAGTCATTATCAAGTAAGGACAAAAGTCAGCAGGCACTATGAACGGCGGTCACGGTATGGTGGCCGCCGTTTTTATGTCAGGGTTAATCATGACAAGAAGTATCATCTGGCTTCACCGTGTGTTCTGTAGGAGGATGGTGTCATGACCTATTTCAGGGTATTCATGGCTTTTATCGCCGAACTCTTTTCCCGGCGCCAGCTGATCTTGGAGATGACCCGTCGTGACTTCAATGCCAAGTACTTGGGCTCTTATCTCGGTATGCTCTGGGCATTCGTCCACCCCACGGTCTACATCGTGATCCTCTGGTTCATCTTCGGCTATGTTTTCAGGAGCCAGCCAGTCAGCGGCGTGCCGTACATTATCTGGCTGTCCGCCGGGATCATCCCCTGGTTCTTTTTCTCCGATGCCCTGTCCTCTGCCACCTCTTCGATCCTGGAAAACTCATTCCTGGTGAAGAAGGTTGCCTTCAGCATCGGTATCCTTCCGCTGGTCAAGCTCCTTTCAACCTTGGTGATCCATCTCTTCTTCATGGTGCTGATCGTGCTACTGTTTGCCGGTAACGGCTCTATACCGCCGCTCCAAACCCTGCAAATCCCATATTACCTCTTTGCTTCACTGGTGCTGCTCACCGGCCTCTCCTGGCTCTTCTCCGCCCTGATCATCTTTCTGCGTGACATCGGCCAACTGGTGGCCATGGCACTGCAGTTCCTCTTCTGGGGCACTCCTATCTTCTGGTCGGTCAAGCAGCTTCCATCCAAATACCAGCCGATTATCAAGCTCAACCCGGTGGTCTATATCGTTGAAGGTTATCGCGACTCGCTGATCAACCGTGTCTGGTTCTGGGAACACTGGCTACAGACCGTTTATTTCTGGGTGATCGCCATACTGCTGCTCTTGATCGGCGCTGTGGTGTTCCGCCGTCTCCGACCGCACTTTGCCGATGTGTTATAACTGCCAGTGAATGGTAAAAAGTCAAATGGTGAAAAGAGCACATAAGTACCTTGATATTTGTGAATAGGCCGTTTCGCTTGCAACGCTTGTTTATCGAATCACAGAAGGTTTTGCCAAATCTAAATTTTATGGAATTACCTTGCAAATGCGGCGAGCGGCTGTTTCAATACCGAGCAATATTGTGGGAGGAACAGCCCGTTTTTTCAGTAAAAGAGCTCTTAAGTTTTTAAACATTGCAGGTGGTTCCTTAAGTGAACTGGATACACAGGTGAGGTAGCCTGAACATTCCTTTGTTATCGCTGACGATTTGATGCAAGGTGAAAGTCAGCTTCAGTCAGTTTCCGGGCTGCTGGTCACTTAATCTCTAATGTACGTAAAAAACTATGAAATATGAAATGCTAATAGTGAATTACCCAGTGAAATGTTAGGAGTGTGAAGAGAATAAAATTTCTATCTATCCACTTTTCGCGGCTTCAAAATCACTATTTGCTGACTTTGGTTTTGGCCTCTGAATTGCATGATTTGTTTGTGAGCAACATGCATCAATCACCAGAATAAGATTTTTAGTTGCAGTTCTTTAATATTTGATTTATTGTTTCCCTGCAAACAGCCCGTGAAAGCAGAACCTTTGCAAACAGGCAGTTTCAGATAAACACTCACGAGTTAGTTGCGTAAACCAAAGTGTTACGCTAAATTGAGAAGCACTCGGCTAAATAACGACTCTCGCTTGTAACTTGGTCAGGATTCACTTTTTACTATTCACTCTTCACAGAAATAAAAACAAGGAGGCATTCACAATGCGGAAGATGATGAAGGCTATAGCAGCAGTACTTGCAGTTTCGGCCCTGACGGCTGGCTCGGCGTTTGCCGCGGACAAGTTGGTGGTTATGGGGACTGATGGGACAACAAAAAAGGTTGTAGTAACTGATTCCGGGCAGATAACCTTTAACTCTACTTCCACTGGAAAGACGCCGTCTCTTGTTAATGCTGAAGGTCCGTTGCTCAATTTTGGATTGCTTTCACTTTATGGTGACACCTCAGTTCCAAATGCAGGGGCATCTCTGCAAGTCGTTCCAAAAGGGACTGGCTATAATGCAAACATAAAAACTCAACTTTCTGTTTTTGCCACAGATTATAATGCTGATCCTGTCAATTATGAATTTTTGGTTTTAAGGGCTGGAAGTACAAAATATTCAATCAACGCTTCAACGGGTGGTACTGGACTACCTAAGCCTATAACCTTTGAAATGTTAAACTATCCTAAAGTTGTCTATGCCACCAATGGTTATGTTGGTATTAACCCTACCCTTTCAGGTACAAACGTTTCAGTAATGCCAACACATCACTTAGAGGTAGGTAATGCTGCTGCTGGACCAGGCAGCGGGACGGTTGCCATATATCCAGTCACACAGTCAGCTGCTTCAGCAGGTAGTGCATCCGCATTGCCTACTGCACCTGCAGGCTACTTCACTATTACAATTAACGGCGTTGATAGACTGGTTGCTTATTACTGATCTCAGCTAGTCAGATTTATCCAAAAGCGGCCACTTCTAGTGAGCCGCTTTTTTTATGGACATGTATGTTTATAAAACCAAGTGATTTAGATTAGCTGGGAAGAGACAACAGTAGATTACTCTTATTAAAGAAAGTATTTTCTGTGGCAATCCGATTGACAGCATAAAGATAATTGTCAATGATATAAAGCATGTAACTTCTTTTATCTTTTGATGAGCTAATTCACTTTGAAAATTTACCGCCAATTCCAGTTTGAGAGATTGAGAAAGATATGTCATTGATTTCTGTCGTAATTCCTGTCTACAAGGCGGAAGGCTGTCTGCATGAGCTATACCGTCGATTAAAGGCATCTCTCGAGACTATCACTTTCAACTTCGAGATTATATTTATTGAGGATTGCGGAGGTGACCGTTCGTGGGAAATTATTGAAGAGATGGCAGCGCAGGACAAGCGTGTCAAGGGACTCCAGTTCAGCCGCAATTTTGGTCAGCACTACGGGATTACTGCAGGACTTGATTACTGCGACGGCGATTGGGTTGTTGTAATGGACTGCGACCTGCAGGATCAACCGGAAGAGATAACTCGTCTTTATGCTAAGGCACTTGAAGGCTATGATGTAGTCTTGGCGCTTCGTGGTGTTAGGCAGCATCATCCACTCAAACTGCTGGCATCATGGTTTTTTTACCGTATATTTAGTTATCTGGCAGATATAAGATATGATGGTGATATTGGTAATTTTCGCATCATGTCGCGTAAGGTTGTATCAAACGTACTGCGAATGCGCGAGCAATTGCGCTTTTTCGGAGGATTGATTCAATGGTTAGGGTTTCCTACCGCGCGTATAGAAGTTAAACATGCTGAACGGTTGGAGGGTAAGTCCACTTACACCATTAAAAAATTATGGAAACTTGCTACTGAAACAATTATTGCATATTCTGATAAACCGCTTCGACTTGCGGTTCGGGTAGGTTTTTTAATGGCTTTTTTTTCGTTTTGTTATGGGTCATACATACTAGGGCGGGCTTTATTGTATGGTTCACCGGTACCAGGCTGGAATAGTATGATCGTATCGTTATATTTTATCGGAGGGATAATAATCAGTATCCTTGGGATCATAGGAATTTATCTTGGGAAAACTTTCGATGAGAGCAAGAAACGACCACTTTATGTTATAAATAAAGTAACAACATCACTTGTGAAATCAGAAGTCTTAAGATAGTTCATAAAATATTAGTGCCCGTAGGTAGTTATTTTAAAACTTTACCTGATTTTGATTGTTGACAGATTTATTGTTGTTAGAGTCTTGGTTTACTTGTGTTAATGGAGTGTAGTGAACTTGTATTTGACTTCATTATCAAGTGCCGATATGGTGTGTTTTACAATATGAATTAACAACACTTAAAAAATATTTATGGCTGGAAGTTCTTAAGTTAATATCTCGCTCTCAATTATTATCGTTCATCCGTGAGCCAATGGAGAAAAGATATAACGTTAATAGTATTGAGGGGTTCAAGCAGCAATTCCCTTGTTTATTAGCCAACGCTGAGCATGAAACAGAACCAGAGGGATTTGTTTTTATTGTTCTTAATATAGTGACGGAGACGATAAATGTCTGAGATTAGATGTCTGCGTGAGATACCTTGGGAAACGAGAAACCTGGGAGTTAAAAGTTTTGCAATAACTGAAGACTTTATCACAAATCCTGATCAAGCAATTCTACAGGATACGATCACACGTAATACTCTAGAATTTGGTAGCATATTCATACAGGCTCGAATAGGGCAGCCAGACAGGGGCACCGTCCAGTTGCTTGAACAGGCTGGCTTTTATTTTGTCGAAACTGCCCTTGTTCCATATTCGATCTTCAAAAATAACGACGTATTGTCCCGTTTCGTAGTAGACATGAGCGGTTTTTATCCTGACTGGTATGACCTTTGCGACCTACATGTATTCACGATAAATAAATCTGATAGTGCTCTTCGTTCTGAGGTCATGGACATTGCAGGCGAGTCATTTGTTGCCGACCGATTCCACCTCGACTTCAAATGCAGTAAAAAAATTGCTGATAGGAGATATATCTACTGGGTTGATGATATGTTAGGTGATAAGACGATTACCTTTGATGTTCTCCAATATATAGGCAAAACCGTTGCGTTCATGGCCCGTAAGGAAAGCTCTATCTTGCTAGCCGGCGTTTCTACGCAATACATCAATAGCGGTCTGGGTAGTTTTTTTTGGCTTTCCGTTCTCAAGCAAATGATGAACGAGGGGTTCACCCAGGTCAATTCCATGATTTCAGCAAACAACATGCCGGTGCTTAACATGTTTGCACGGATTGGTTTTAAGTTTAAGAACCCATCCGTGACTCTTCATTACTGGAGTCCCGGTGATTTGACAGGGTAAACTTCATTTATACATGACCGGTAAGGGATTTGGGGAAGCTAAGTAACATGCTGTTAAAAGACCATGCCTTGCAATCAACGTTACACTGAAAGTGCTGATAGCGATATCATTACCCATCCACACTAACGAGGACTTGATGATATGTTCAAAGGTAGAAGAGAATATAGACAGGTTGTAAATATGCCACAGATGGCAATGGGTGGCTTGTCCGAAAGCTGGTTGATGAAGGAAATCGGCGACTGCCATTGGCAAATGCTCTGTGCTGATCTTGGATTGAAATCAAACGAGATTTTTGATGAATTCGGTAACAGGTTGTATGCGACATTTATCCGCATAAAATTTGAGAGCCACAACAGCTTGAAAGATTATCAAGAAAATGACATTCTTAAGATAATGGGGGAAACTCAAAGACTCGGCAACAGCCTCTATTTTGGTAAGATTGATGTCTTATGTAATAAAAAAAGAATCAACTGTTCTTTGGCGACCACATTTTCAACAAGGGAAAATGATACAGACAACACTAAGTTGACTAAAGGCGTGCCTGCAGCCTCTGATAATGACGAAATTATAAAAGTTTCAGATTTACCTGAGCATATACTTGACATTATTAGACTCAGAAAAGCTTCTATTACTACTGTCAACGTTTCTGATCATACCTTTGAACTAACTGATAATGTTGTTTTTACAGAAAAGTATGAAATTAATCCGTATACAGACATTAACGGTGTTGGTTTGCTCTATTTTGCGGCTTATCCACTCATAAATGATATTTGCGAACTTACTTACTTTAATAAAAATGAACTTGTCGGTGCAAATTGGGCTTTAAATAGCTCTACTATGAGTAGAGATATATTTTATTTTGCTAACTGCAATATTAACGAAGCAATTTGTTATCGATTGAATTCTCTTACTAGAATTGGTTCTGACCATATGGCACTCCAATCCAGTCTATATCGAGAAAGTGATAACACCCTTATGGCTAAAATTTTTACTATTAAGCAATTTAGAAACTGATAAAGCGTCTATTCTAGCTTTTGAGGATATTTATGATTTATTTAGATGATTTAAATGATATTTTCAAGCACTTTTTCGGCGACGATTCCCTCGCCATTACCCGTGCAACTACAGCTGAGGACGTAGAAGATTGGGATTCTCTGACTCACATGAATCTGGTTTTGTTTCTTGAAAAGCAATTCAAAATCAAATTTACCTTTGAGGGGTTGCAGAGTCTACATAGCGTAGGTTCCATGCTGGACCTTATAAATATCAAAACAGCCCAATAAATACTTTTTGTTTTTGCGGGATTGGTTACTGACCCTTCAGTTTATTCGGAGTGGTAGAACACTAGCAACAAATTCTACTACACAAATTCAAAAGAACTTTTACAAGTTGCGGTATGTCTATAACAGTAACAATTATAATCAGGAATACAAAAGTATGGCTGCACAAATCACTTTCAACAAACCATTCATGACTGGCAAAGAGCTTTGGAACATCAGCCAGGCGCATCATAACCGCCAACTTTCTGGCAATGGCCCGTTCACCGCTAAATGCCAGGCTTGGCTGGAAACTCATTCAGGGTGCAGCAAAGCTCTGCTGACCCACTCGTGCACTGCCGCCCTTGAAATGGCGGCTATTCTGGCAGATATTCAGCCTGGCGATGAAGTGATCATGCCTTCATTTACCTTTGTTTCAACCGCAAATGCCTTTGTACTGCGGGGAGCTGTTCCGGTATTTGTCGATATCCGCCCCGATACCCTGAATATCGATGAAACGAAAATCGAAGCGGCAATTACCGACAAAACCAGGGCGATCGTCCCTGTCCACTATGCCGGCGTGGCATGCGAAATGGACACAATCATTGAAATAGCTCGCAAACATAATCTGATTGTCATTGAAGACGCGGCCCAGGGGATATTCAGCACCTATAAAAGCCGGCCACTTGGTAGTATCGGCAACCTCGGGACGCTTAGCTTTCACGAAACCAAAAACATCATCTGCGGGGAAGGCGGAGCATTGCTGGTTAACAAGGAAGAACTTGCCGAGCGCGCTGAGATCATCTGGGAAAAGGGGACCGACCGGAGCAAGTTTGCTCGAGGAGAAGTCGAAAAATATACCTGGGTCGATATCGGCTCTTCATTTTTGCCGGGCGAAGTGACAGCGGCCTTTCTTTGGGCGCAGATGGAAGAGGCTCAAATTATCACTGGGCGGCGCCTTGCAATTTGGGATGCTTATCATGAGGGTTTCGCCGCCTTGGAGCGTTCCGGCAGGGTTCGCCGTCCGGTTGTACCGGACGGGATCGCTCACAACGCTCATATGTATTACCTGCTGCTGCCCGATGCAAAAAAACGGACGCAATTTATGGATACACTTAAGGAGATGGGAATAAATACGGTCTTTCATTATATTCCGTTGCACAGTTCGCCTGCCGGGAAAAAGTATGGGCGGGTAGCGGACACGATGACCGTAACGGACAATACCAGTAACTGTCTGGTCCGCCTGCCGCTGTGGCTGGGGATGGAAGATTGCTTGCCTGAAATTATTAATCGAGTGGTTACTACAGCGGTATTGTAACCGCTTTTACTGGATTTGTCATGACTGACGATATAGCCATTAAGGTTGAGAATCTTTCAAAGGTGTACAAGCTTTACAACCTGCCCGTTGATCGGTTGAAGGAGTCATTGCACCCCTTTCGCAAGAAATACCATCACGATTTTTTTGCCCTGAACGACGTCAGCTTCGAGATCAAAAAAGGCGAAGCTGTGGGTATCATCGGCAAGAATGGTTCCGGCAAGTCCACTCTCCTCAAAATTCTTACCGGTGTTCTGACCCCATCATGCGGTGCAGTTCACGTAAACGGCAAGGTTGCGGCACTGCTGGAACTCGGCGCTGGCTTTAATCCGGAGTTGAGCGGCATTGAGAACGTGTATTTCAATGGCATGCTTATGGGGTATACACGGGAGGAGATGGAGAACCGCCTGGATGAAATCCTTTCATTTGCGGATATCGGCGACTTTGTGCATCAGCCGGTAAAAAGCTATTCAAGCGGCATGTTTGTTCGATTGGCATTTTCGGTGGCTATAAGTGTTGAACCGGAAATTCTTATTATTGATGAGGCGTTATCTGTAGGAGACATGTTTTTCCAGGCAAAGTGCATGACAGTGCTCGACCGGTTTCGCCGCAAAGGCTGTACTATTTTGTTTGTCTCCCACAATATCCAGACGATAAAATCGCTTTGCCAACGCGCAGTACATATAAGTAAAGGCAAGATAGTCGGAATCGGGGATGCCGCCCAAATATCCGATGCCTATATGCGAGAAATAAGGGAGGATAGCGAACATCGCATCGAAACGGCAGATACTCATTCCCGGGACGGTAAAGCCAATTTACTCTTGGATGACATCAATAGCAATTATTTCAAAATAGATGAATCTCTTGATAAGCTGGATAGTAAATTGCGTTATGGTTCCGGGGAGGCGAGATTTAAATCGGTTGAACTGCTCAATGAACAAGATGAGCCAATAGTGCATGCGGACTATGATGATATTGTGAAAATTAAATTATGTGTAGAATGTTATCAACACTGTGTGATATCGGTTAATTACAATATCAGAGACGAGTACAATATTAACATTATCGGCAGCGATTTTACCATAGAAGGGAGTGAGCTGATTGAGGTGGCTCCTCATGACAGATATATAGTAGAGTTTGAAACAAAACTTCCACTTGCTGCAGGAAACTATAACCTGCTTATATCGATCACCGAGCCGCTTATTGCAAATAAAAGTGCAAAGTTCATCGACGTTATCGAGGTGGCTAAGGTGTTTACCATGCTGGAGCGGCCCGGGGCAAGGTTGTGGGCAAAAACATATGTTAAAAACACCTTGAATATCCGCAAGGTACAAAATACTTGCCACCGCTCGTTTGCTATTCCTGAGCACGCCGTGACCAATGGAGGATTAAAAAAGAACTCGCCTACCTTCCTCATCATTGGTGCCCAGAAGGCGGGTACAACGGCTTTGTTTTCTTTATTGGCCAAGCACCCGAAGATTTTAGCCCCGAAAAGCAAGGAGCTGAATTTCTTTCAGGATGATAAAAACTTTTCAAAAGGCCGTGGTTGGTATCATGAACAGTTTCCAGGGGAAGAAGCTTTCAGTTCTGGTCAAATTACTTTTGAAGCCACTCCTGAATATTTATATAGGCTCCCGGCTGCTCAGAGAATATATGATTTCAATAGATCGATGAAACTCATTGTGCTCGTGAGAGATCCCGTTGAGAGGGCTTTTTCAGCATGGAATATGTATAAGAATTTCAGAAATTCCCCTTATTTCTCCGGCTTAACCGAGCACCGCAGTTTCGAGCAGGCCATTGGCCAGGAATTGTACGCAATTGCCAGTGGTGAACATGCACCATATAGCGGCTTTGAACGACAGGATAACTGTTCCATGCCATTTCCGGGCTACATCAGCCGTGGGATATATTGCGAACAATTGGAAAGATATTTTCAAATCTTCGATGCCGGTCAGTTATTAGTGCTTCATAGTGATGATCTGAACCTCAGAAAGCCGGAGACGCTTCGTAGGGTCACTGATTTTCTCGAATTGGAGGAGTTCACTCCGGAGACTCCTAAAGGGCGTGCCGCAAATGAAGGGACTTATTCTTCGGAAATCAGCGGCAGTCTGCGCGAAATCCTCAAAGAGTTTTATCGGCCTTATAACGACAGGTTATACCGTCTTGTCGGTGTTAACTATGGCTGGTAGTTTGTATGAATTTTAACTGTCCTAACAATGGTATTGCCAATTCCAGAGGATCGCTTGTATTTCATGTCTAAGCGTCTTAGTTCCGGGCATCGTAATTCTTACATCTTGACGGGCATTTCGTTCATAGGGGCGCTACTGCTGCCTTTTACCTTACTGTTTATGGTATGGGCGATACAAAGAGGTTTGAATATGACTGACGAGAGCATGTCTCTTGTCAGTTCTCAATTCCCCTCTGATGTAAGAGTCGGGTTGACCTCCTACCATCTGTATACGGCTCTTTTTTTTCATGCAGTAGGGCAAAATATCATTGCATTTCGCTTGGTACGATTGGTAATGGCGGTTATTGCCGGGGCTGTCTTTTATGTCGGGCTGAACAGATTCCTTGCAACCTATCAGATAAATAATCGTCAGGCTATTTTTGCTAAAGCTTCAGTAATCTCATGGTTGGGATTGGGCTCACTGTTCGCCTATGCCTGGTTTGAACCGTCACCAAACTATAATTCCTTGAATTCCTTCGCGTTGACCGTCTCCTCAGGTCTCCTGCTGTTATTAATGGGAGACCCCGAAAAAATATCCGATGGCAATCTGCTGAAGTCTCGTCTCATTCTTATCGCAATTGGTTTATGTATCGGACTAATCTTTTTCGTTAAATTTACCACTGCCATAATATTGCTGCTACTCTACGGCGTTTTTATCTGCAGCAGTGCACAACAAAGCATAAAGAATAAGTTACATGATCTGCTTATTGTCATTGGGGGTATATCTTTATGGCTACTCCTTCATTTCTTTTTCATTCAGTCGCCGGTTCTATGGTGGCGCTATTTTTTCAATGGATTGCAAGTGGCGACAACAATGTCAGCCGGCTACGATGCCAGTTCACTAAACAGGTATATTCTCGAAGTCGGTAGCTTAGCACGGAGCGCCATTTATGATTTTTGGGTGCTTCATCTAGTGCTATTATTGGGATTAGGAGGGATTCGTTCCAAAAAATCGGGTACGGAGAACGTTAAGCTGATTATAACTCTTCTTGTGGCTGTTTTCGTTGCTGCTTTCTGGTTATCCCTCCACCGTAACTTGTATGTTGGCGGTCAAAGTCAATGGTTTAACCTGGGCAGGTTTTATCTTAGTTGGTTGCTGTTATTGTCGAATGCCGTCATATCGAGTTGCCGCTATAATATTGCTAACGGTTATATAATCCCTAAACAGAACGTAGTAAAATTGTTTATAGTGGGGATATGGCTGTTCTGCCTTCCTTTTGCCGGTGCTGTGGGCACAGGAAACCATATCTATATCAACATGCTTATGAATATGGCGCCGTGGTTCGGGGTACTTCTGCTGCTGGTAACCCTGTTGTCCTGGCTGTATCGGTCCCCATGGCTTGCACAGGTAATGTGTCTGCTTTTTTCTCTATTTGCTTGCTCTCAAATTGTCACAGGAAGTTTCAATGACCCTTATCGGTTACTTACGGGGTTGTCGGGCCAAACGCAAGCTACCCAAGTCGGTTATCCGGCGACAACACTGAAACTCGACCCGATGACGAGCGAATACTTCAATCAGGTAAAGGCGTTGGCTCACAAGAGCGGGTTCAAACCTGGCGATGATGTGATTGGCCTGTATGATCTCCCCGGAGTTGTTTTTGCTATTGGTGCCAGATCCCCGGCCTTGTCCTGGTTCATCGGGAATCCTCGCAAGTCACCCGCGGCAACTGCGGAAAAGGCATTGTCATTTGCCGATCGGGAACGACTGAAGCATGCTTTTATATTGCAATCCTCGAAAAGCGATCGGATTATGCCGGATCTCGCTAAGTTTGGGTTAAACTTCCCTTCCGGATACATGCTCTGTGGCGAGGTTAATAACCCGTATGATTCGGCTGAAGGAACGGTACGTTTATGGAAGCCGCTTTAACTTTGGTTTCCGGACAAATTACAACCCATACCAGTGACAATAGGTATTGCACCCATGAACCAAGTTAATGTTCTCGTCTTCCCTTGCGGATCTGAAATCGGGCTTGAGATATACAACTCGCTGAAGTATTCGATCCACGTTTCTCTTTATGGTGCTTCGAGTGTTGTCTCAAATCATGGCAAGTACGTGTATGACAACTATACCGATGGACTCCCCTATGTTGATTCGCCTGAATTTCTAGACCGTATCAATGCCCTGATCGATGGGAACAAAATAGATTACGTTTTTCCTGCCCACGATAGCGTTCTGCTCAAATTGTCCAACGAGAGGCAAGGGCTTCACGCTCACCTGATCACTTCTCCGCAGGAAACATGTGCCATTTGCCGCTCGAAAAAGGCCACATACGAGAAGTTTAATGCATTACTGCCTGTCCCGACGGTCTACACCATGGACGCCATCGATAGTATCTTGCCGGTATTCATGAAACCGGACGTCGGTCAGGGGTCTAAGGGAACACACCTTGCCGTATCGAGAGGAGAGGCAGAGTTTTATCTCGCAAAAGATCCCACCCTGCTCATGCTGGAGTATCTCCCGGGGAAAGAGTATACCGTGGATTGCTTCAGCGACAGAAACGGAACGCTTCGTTTTGCGGGCGCACGGGAAAGGATACGGATTTCTAACGGGATTAGCGTCGATACGAAGCCGATTGTGAACGACACTTTTAAGAGACTGGCCACTATAATAAACGATAATTTGTGCTTCCGTGGGGCATGGTTCTTTCAAGTCAAGGAGAATTGGGCTGGTGATCTCACTCTCTTGGAGGTTGCACCCCGTATAGCCGGTTCGATGGGGCTTTATCGGTCATTGGGAGTGAATTTCGCCTTGCTGAGCCTCTTCGATGCCCAAGGGCTTGATGTAGATATCATGATAAACAGTTATGGCATTGAAATGGACAGGGCATTGGCCAACAGATATCATACCGATCTGAAATTTGAGCATGTATACATAGATCTTGATGATTGTATTATTAAGGGTGGAAGAGTAAATCCGTTGATAGTAGCCTTTCTGTATCAATGTATAGCTGACTCTATTAAGATACATCTGATCACACGCCATAACGGTGAACTCAAGGCTACGCTAGTGCAATACCGTCTTGATGCACTGTTTGACACGATTACGCATCTCAACCGAGAGGATCTCAAGTCCAGTTATCTTAAAGAAAGGAATGCCATTTTCATTGATGATTCCTTCTCTGAGCGGCGCGAAATTAATAAAGCTTTGGGCATTCCGGTCTTTGCTCCTGATGCGTTGGAATGCCTGATGAAATGGTAGAACCGGCAGGACTTGGGGAGATAATACAATTTGAAGTGCATTATTTGTGGCTCTAATACGGATTATTATTTTTCAAAGACCTACACGGAAAAGCCTTTCGAAGAGTTCATGCGAGAAATCGGAAAGGTTGACTACTACAAGTGCAAGAGATGTGGTTTTGTATTATCGAGGACACATAGCAAACTGGATGAAAATAGGCATATTAAATTGAATGGCCAATTCCATCATTTTCTTGAGAATCTTTCAGAAGATGAGTTTTTCGGCAATCAGCCTCCCTATGCAGAGCAAGCCATGATGATTGCCTTTCTTGCCAAGATCGGCGTTATTAGCACAGACAACATTATTGATTATGCAGCCGGCTACGGGACATTAAGCACCATACTGGCTAAATACTATAATATTGACCTCCCACTGTTCGATCCCTATGTTCAGTCAAGCAACTCGAACAGATATATTGCGGAATCTAAACTCAAGACTTACGATACGGTAATTAACTCTGCAATGTTTGAGCATGTTTTGAAAAGAGAAGATCTGGATCGAGTGAACAGTTTAGTTAATGACAATGGGGTTTTAATTATACATACCGTGGTCTGCGAGAATGTACCGTGCGACCCCAATTGGTTTTATCTTCGCCCTCCGGTACACACTGCATTTCACACAAATAAGAGCATGGAGATATTGATGCGCCAGTGGGGCTATCGTTCATCAGTATATTGCCCTCAAAGTAAGTGCTGGATCCTTAGAAAATCCAATATCGAAGCCATTGAAAGCAAGTTAGTTCAATTAAACAACGAATTACAAGCAAACTGGTTTTATTATAAAAACAGTTTTGTTGATTATTGGAAAGGGTTCTGATTGATATGCCGAAAAAATTCAAACCATTTCATACCCCGATATATGTTACGCGACCGCTACTGCCTGATCTTAACAATGTGACTGAAAAACTTGATGAGATCTGGAAGTCACAATGGTTAACCAACAACGGTCCACAACATGAATTGCTGGAAAAGGAGCTTCTCGGGGCATTGAAAGTGCCATACCTTTCCCTCTTCAATAATGGCACAATCGCCCTTATCGTTGCCTGTCAAAGCTTGAGGCTATCCGGCGAAGTCATCACAACCCCTTTTACTTTCCCCGCTACCCCTCATGTATTAACCTGGAACAACATAAAACCAATTTTCTGCGATATTGATCCTATAACCATGAACATTGATGCCAACAGGATTGAAACGCTTATAACGCCACAGACGACGGCTATTCTTGCGGTTCATGTGTTCGGCACCCCCTGCGACACGATAAAGATCCAAGAGGTGGCCGATCGATATGGCCTCCGGGTTATCTATGACGCTGCTCACGCATTCGGGGTCGAAATAGAAGGGACGGGAATTGGTACGTTTGGAGATATTTCGATGTTTAGTTTCCATGCGACCAAATTGTTTCACACTGCTGAAGGGGGCGCTCTGACCTTTAACAGCAGAGAACTCAAGTCTCGTGTTGATCTGCTCAAAAATTTCGGAATCAAGAATGAAGAAGAAGTGGTTATGCCGGGCATTAATGGCAAAATGAATGAAATTCAAGCTGCATTAGGGCTTGTGGTATTGAAGGATATCGACGAAGAGCGACGGAAGCGAAAAGTCCTGTATGATACCTACAAGGAGTGTTTGAAAAACGTAGAAGGAGTTACCTGTCTAGACAATGATAAGCCCGGAATCAAAAACAGCTACCAATATTTTGTTGTACGGATAGATGAGAGGGCTTTCGGTCGATCCAGAGATACTGTCTACGATGAAATGAAAAAATACAATATATTTACGCGCAAATATTTTTACCCTCTCTGTAGTGATTACCCATGTTATAGATATCTGCCTTCATCAGAGACCGCCAACCTGCAGATTGCCTATAAAGCCGCCGGTGAGGTGCTGTCATTACCATTTTATGGAGGCCTTTCTGAAAACGATATTGAGAAGATTTGCGGAATTATTCAGCACATACAAAAAAACGCTTAGACAAACGACTATTCTGGGCTCTGATAATATTATGGTGAGCGTCTGTATCACCGCCTATAATCATGAAAAATATATCGCCCAGGCAATAGAGAGTGTACTTGCACAGAAGGTCGATTTTGACTATGAGATATTGATTGGAGAGGACGATTCACCCGATAGGACCAGAGCCATTGTCAGTGAATACCATGCTCGTTTTCCGGACAAAATACGCCTGTTCTTGAATAGTCGAGAGAATGTAGTTTACATCAATGGGCGAGTAACCGGTCTTTGGAATTTTTATAATAACTTTCATAACGCCAAAGGGAAATATATAGCCTTACTTGATGGTGACGATTACTGGACAGACCCCAATAAGCTGCAAAAACAAATTGTCGCTATGGAAGCGAATTCCGACTGCACCATATGTTTTCATGATGCTCAAATGCTTATGGATAACGGGGCAGTGAAGCCGTATTTAAGCACCTTGGGAGTCAAGCGAAAATCAATATACACGATTGAGGATATCCTTTTCAGAAACTTTTTGCCTACCGGGGCAGTCGTCTTTCGAAATCGCTTTATCCGTGAAATCCCTGAAGCGGCATATCAAATCCTGGCCGGCGATTGGTTCTTGCACATCACTAATGCACAATATGGGGACATTCTTTATATTGATGACGTAATGAGTTGCTATAGAGTGCACCAGCAAGGGCTATGGACTTCTTTGGGGCAAGCGGGAATGATAAAGGAAAAGATACATATCTACAAAATTATGGATCGATTTCTGTCCTATAAATATTCTGATTTGATTCGAAAGAGGCTTGCCGATTGTGAGTCGGAACTGATCAGACTCAAGGATAGCAATCATGCATAATCACGAATTGCTTACACTGTAGCAATAATTACAGTCTTAATGAATTGAGAACATGCCAGTAAAAGAAACTAAAAACAGTGACAGCGAATCTATTAAAGTCTGCTATATACTGCTGCATATTCCAGTTCCTTCTGAAACCTTCGTCATCAATGAACTCATAGCGCTTCAAGCACTTGGCGTTGACGTCCATACGGTTTCTCTTTGGCCGTCCCGGAAGTGCCATGAAGAGCTGATGGCCCGCATACTGAATCCCGTCTACGACATCACAGGTGACGCCTTCCAGCAAAAAGCAGCAACAAGCGCACTGTATCCCGCAGCATGTAAGCTTGCGGAACGTTATAAAATTCCTGGCGGATTAGCTTTGCAGGCAGTTCTAGCGGCAGAGTACTGCAGATCTCTTTCAATTCAGCATATTCATTCGCATTTTGCTACGGAAGCAGCTTTGGTGTCGCTGCTGGTGTCAAAACTGACAGGGATTTCTTTCAGTTTTACTGCGCATGCGTACGATATCTTCAGGCTAAACGTAGCAGGCGAAACCTTTCCTGACCGACGCGTGAAGCTGCTTGTTGAAAATGCCGCAAAAACAATAACTATTTCAGAATACAATCGCAACCATATCCTTTCGATAACCGATCCGGCAGTTACCGAAAGACTGGAAGTAGTTCACTGTGGTATCGATCCTGAGCGGTTTAAACCTTGCGTACGAACAAGCCTGGGTAGTGTTACATTCCTGTCTGTGGGGCGATTATTCGGTAAAAAAGGGCATGAGTTTCTGTTACGGTCTTTTAGGCAGTTAGCTTTTACCTGTGACGCCCGCTTGAGAATCATTGGAGACGGTGAATTGCTTCCAGTTTTAACGAAGCTCACAAGGGAGCTTGATTTGGAAGATAAGGTGGTGTTTATTGGAGTTGCCTCCAGTGAAAGGGTGCTTGAGGAAATGCATGCTGCCGACGTTTTTGTCCTGCATTCCATTACAGGTAGTGATAATGATAAAGAAGGAATTCCTGTCTCTATCATGGAAGCATGCGCAACCGGATTGCCGGTTGTTTCGACCAGACATTCCGGCATACCGGAATTGGTTATTGATGGTGTAAACGGATTTCTTGTTGATGAAATGGATTGCAATGGTTTTGCGAATGCAATGCGCTTACTTGCCGAATCCCCATACCTAAGGGAACAGATGGGGCATGCTGGCCGCGAGCTGGTTTCGGAAAAGTTTAATCTCTTCAAAGAAACGCAAAAACTGAGAGAAATATTTTCTGCCCTAATACAGAAATCTTCTGCTCTAGAGACAACCAAAGTGGATCGAAATTTTCATGACGCTACAGTTATCTTCTCTTACCGAGTGAAAATGGGGCTACTGAAAAACAGGGTTAAAAATTATTTTAATCAACTTTTGCAGAAAGACCATGATAAGGGCTTTTAATGATTAGAAAAGTGCTATTGTCGTTAATTGATACGTTATTGCCGCCAAATCCGTTGATTAAGAATTCTGATTTGGCTGGCGGACGTACTTCATCAATGCCGAGATGGGATGAGCGAATCACTCATGCTAAAAAGCTGGGTTTTAATGTTACGTCATGCATGGATGTAGGCGCATTTTCGGGAACCTGGACCAGAACCATATCGGATATCTATCCTGGATGTAACGTTATTGCTATAGAACCAAACCCGCATATTCAAAAAGAACTAAAACGCAATCTTTTCAATATCGTTCCTCCTCCCAAAATCCTCCAAATGGCTGTTGCAGAAAAAACCGGAACGATGGATTTTAATATTTGGGGCGACCCACTCGCCGCAACAAGTGCTTCACTCCAAGACCACGTAAGGGGAGATGCAGAAAATCAAGTCACAGTTGAGGTAGATACTCTTGACAATATTGCTGCGAAATTTGCATTTAATCCGGAACTGGTGAAGCTGGATTTACAGGGTGCTGAAGTTAGAGCACTAAACGGTTCAAGTTCACTTCTTAAATCTGTGGAAATGTTTTTGGTTGAATTTGGCTGTTTGAATGCCTATTTAGACCGGGCAACCCCCCGACAGCTGCTGGACATATTTTATGATAATGACTATTGCCTTTACGATATTGTTGAATGCCATTACAGACCGTATGATGGGGCGCTCACAGGCGGCGATTTTATATTTGTGAAAAATAGCAGCCAGCTGAGAAGCTATAAAAATTGGGATTAGGGTCATCCCGGAATAAGGAGCAATAATCTCATGATATTTAAACTGCAAATGTTATATGAGCACTATTTTTCGAGGGTAGAGAGTTTAAGATTCATTGCCAGAGAAACTTCAGCTGTTTATTTATGAAGACAGTAGCCAATGGCCAACAAAGGAGTTCCTATTAAGGCCTCCGATTAAAGGTGAAAAGCACATTGATGTTGTCCCTATTTGTTGCGTATAAATTGCACTAGCCTGTCTCAAAAAGATTTCACCTTAGAAGTGTTTACAAAATCCGTCCATTTCCTCGCCGGGTCATATCCACCCCATAAAATTTCCTCAGAAGATAACCCCCTATTCTTGAGAAATTTCTGGTAATTCTCTATCCCCTCTCCCGAACCATATCTTTTCAATAAGTTGGTAGTAGCGTCAGTCGTGTAAATCGTCCACGCTGAGGAGCTTTTTTCTTTTTCAAGCCATCGAAGGAGATATTTCGGACGTATGAATGTGTTGTTTACACTTCTGAATAGATAAATAGGCTTCGAGACATCTAGCCCCCCCATTTTTCGAAAGTAAGCCCTGTCAGCCACCGAAAATTGATCGTAAAATGAATACTCATTCCCTATAATTCCAGATATTCCAGGCTTTTTAAGACAAAATGAGTAAAGGCCGGATGACCATTTGTAATGTTCTCCGGTGTCAGCATTGAATCCTGTGACAACCATTTGTGATCCGGGTTGTATGTTACCTAATACTTTCAATTGATCGCATAATGTGTTGAAGTTTTTGTTCTTGTATGCGTGACTTTCACTAAGGTGCATATGTCGGTGGACTCCAGCAAACATTGTGACAGACAATAGCGTAACTCCGGTAATTGTTGAAACGTATTGTGATGAGCGTAATAATCCATTTACGATTAGATAGATACACATAATATATAGGATGCAAATGCCGACATTTGCTACAAAAAAATACCGTGGAGCAATGAATGGGCTTGCAGTGATGAATGGAAAGGACGCACAGAGTGAAAACAGTGCATAGAACATAACTGCACTCATATAATTTTTTCGGTTGGGCAGATTTTTGTTGAATAGCAAAATAGTTATAATGGTAAAAAGGCTACATAACAAAAGAAGTGCTGTGCAAAACGAGTGATAATATAGATTAGTGAATGCCCTAGTTGGTATTAGTGATGACCAGCTTATAAATTTACCGATTCGTATAATTATATCTTGTCCATTTATGGCAATAGGCGTAGCTGCCCCCCTTGATTTACCAGAAGCTATTACTGACAATACCAGATATATTTTATAGCTTGAAATTAATGAAAATAATGTTAATATTGTTATCCGATCTTTTGTAAAACCTTTATTATGAATTAAGAATAGGATAAGTACAGATGGTGTCATAAAAATATTTAGCTCCGCCAAGGTAAAATGATATGTTCCCATATACCATGACAAACATGCCAATAATAGCAGTAACGGATTTCTAGATTGTAAATACTCAAGGGCGGCATTGATAGACGTAAAAATAAAGAGCAGCCCGATCAAAGGGTAACTGCCATCAAGGAATGTTGGTATCTGAATTTGAAAAGGAAGTATATTTAAAAGGATTGCGCTAAAAAGAGCAGTGCTGAACTCGAAATTAAAATATCTTCGATTCAAATAATAGACAGTGAGTGACAACGGGATTGCAAAAAATACAACATAAAAAAGACGAGCAAACTGAGCACTTACGAGCATTAACTGCTTGTTGAGAGCTTTGATTGCTCCCGGGATAAAACCGTATGGTTTTGGATTGAAGAACCCCCCGTTGATAGCATCCAGATACCGTGCAAAGTCATCTTCCATTAATGTTTTCAATCCGTATATTGCTTGAAGGTTGAATATTAGAACGAAAATGGAAATGATGCACAAGGCAATGATATTCTCGTGGGCTGATATTGTTGTACGCAAATTCTTCAATGGCATAGAAAGTTTTCTCGGAGACTTTATTGTTTATTTAAAATAAACAATAGCTTGAGTCATTTCTGAAATCAATTCTTTTGTGGCCGTCATATCATGGTCTTTTTTAGATTATGTGTTTATGGTATGTTAGCCGAAGTTTGTATGTCATATTAGTTGCCCGAGATCGTAATCATGAACATCCCGATAGTCATAGCCGCTTACAACAGGGACCATACCCTCTTCAGGCTTCTATCTTCCATTGCCAAATCCCTTTATGCCGGACCCGTCACTCTGATCATAAGTATAGACGGCGGCGGTCCGGAAAGCGTCAAATCGATTGCTCATGCGTTCAATTGGGAGCACGGTCAAAAAGAGGTCATCGAGCACCCCGAGAACATGGGCCTTCGTAGGCATATCCTGTCTTGCGGCCAAATTGCCACGCAATACGATGGCATCATCCTCTTGGAAGATGATCTGTACGTCTCTCCTTGGTTCTATGATTACACATTAGCCGCGCTGAAGTTCTATAAAGATTGCCCTTCAATCTGCGGGATATCCCTCTACTCCTACCGTTACAACGAAACCTCTCTTCTTCCGTTCATCCCGTTGAATGATGGTTCGAACACATACTTCATGCAGGTGCCTTGCTCTTGGGGGCAGGCATGGCTGAAGGAGCACTGGAGCGCTTTCGAAAGCTGGTATGAAGGCCATCGCGATTGCAATTATAGCGACGATCCTGCTTTACCCCCCAATATTGTTTCCTGGCCTGCGACTTCATGGAAAAAATACTTTTTTAAGTACATGGTCGAACAGGGAAAGTTCTTTGTCTATCCGGCCGGCTCATATACAACAAACTTTGGGGACAAGGGGCAGCACCATCAGGGATCACATCTGTATCAGGTACCTATTATGGTGGGGAAGACTGCGTCGTATATTTTTAAGCGGTTCGAGCAATCGTTGATCAAGTATGATGCTTGGAGTGAATTAATCCCTGAATGCCTGAATGGATTGGCCGGCAGTGCAATTGATTGCGATTTCTCTGTTGATCTGCATGGGACAAAAAAAAGAGAAAGTCTATCTGGGGAATATGTACTTACTTCCAAGCAGTGCAGGTCAAACATCAAATCTTTCGGAAGATCTATGCTGCCGGTCGAGATGAATATCATAAATCAGATCAGTGGAAGTGATATCTATCTGGCAAGGATCGATCAACTGGTAGATTACGGAAACATCAACGACTATATCTTTGAAAGAGCTACAAACATCCAGAACCAGCAATATTACTGCACCACGGATTCATTTCACTATTCCCTGCTACATCGGGCACAAAACAAGATGAACGATCTTTACCAGCAGGGGCAAATAATAGAAAGTGCCTACAGGGAAAGCACACGCCTCCTTGAATCGTTATATGCATCCCTCTCCTGGCGCATCACTGCGCCGTTACGCAAGCTACTGGATGCCGTGAAAAGGCTGTAAAGCATCGCTAGTGTAGATCTTTGAGGCGCTGGATTTGTCCCATTCTTGGAGCTTTGGGGCACGGGTAATCATGACTTGAGTCGGCTCAGTGTTGAGAATATTTGTCTCTGAAGCGGGAAAAGGTTTTGCTTTGCAGCCCGACGGGGTTGTGTTAAAAATGTTTGTTGTTTGATCTGAGTGGCTCCGCATAAAGAGGTATCATGTCTGAACGGCTTTCTCTTGGCCTTCTTGATGAACTTGAGGCTGAATCCATACAGATAATCCGCGAAGTTGCTGCCGAAGGGGAGCGGCCGGTAATGATGTACTCAATCGGCAAGGACTCTTCGGTGATGCTGCACCTGGCACGCAAGGCGTTCCACCCCGCCCCGATTCCGTTTCCCCTGCTCCATGTGGATACTGAGTTCAAGTTCCCTGAAATGATCGAGTTCCGCAACCGGATGGCGGTCGAGATCGGCTTTGACCTGCGGGTCTATACCAATCGCCAGGCGATCGACTCCGGAGCGAATCCGTGGGAGATGGGCACAGTTCGCTGTTGCGGTTTCCTGAAGACCCAAGCGCTGCTCGAATCCCTGAAACTTGGTAGCTATGACTTGGTCATTGGCGGCGCCAGGCGTGAGGAGGAACGGTCACGGGCCAAGGAACGGGTATTTTCCTTCCGTGATATCCATGGCCAGTGGGACCCGCGCCGTCAGCGCCCCGAATTCTGGCAACTCTACAATACCCGGATGCATCCGGGAGAGAGCATGCGGGTCTTTCCCCTGTCCAACTGGACTGAACTGGATGTGTGGCGCTACATCGCACGCGAGGGGATTGCGGTGGTGCCGCTCTATTTTGCTGCAGAGCGCGAGGTGGTTGAGCGCAACGGTCAGTTGATCCCGGTGGGCAAAGATACGCCGCTGCTAGCGGGTGAAACCTCGGTACAACGCCTCTGCCGGTTCCGTACCCTCGGTTGTTATCCATGCACCGGTGCCGTGGCCTCATCAGCGGTCACGGTTGAGGAGATCATCGCTGAGCTCGAACAGGCGCGGCTTTCCGAGCGGACCACCAGGATTATCGACCATGATCAGGATGGATCGATGGAGCGCAAAAAAAGAGAAGGGTATTTTTGATGAGCGAGCCGGATCTCCTCCATTTCCTGACTGCCGGCAGTGTCGATGATGGCAAGTCTACCCTGATCGGCCGCCTGCTGTACGATGCCAATGCCCTCTACGACGATCATGTAGCTGCTCTGCGCCGCACTGCCGCCACCGGCAATGCGGAGATGGATTTTTCGCTGATCACCGACGGTCTGCGGGCCGAGCGGGAGCAGGGGATTACCATTGATGTTGCCTACCGTTATTTCGCCACTTCCCGCCGTCGCTTTATTGTTGCTGACGCACCGGGTCACGAGCAGTATACCCGGAACATGGCTACTGCCGCATCCCATGCCGATCTGGCGCTATTACTGATCGATGCGGAGCAGGGAGTATCGACCCAGTCCAAGCGTCACGCCTTTATCTGCGCCCTGCTCGGCATCCCTCGTTTTGTGGTGGCGATCAACAAGATGGACCTGGTGGGGTACAGCGAGGAGCGTTTCCGCGAGATAGAGACCGAGTACCGGGATTTTGCGGTGCGCCTCGGTCTGTCCAACCTGCAGTTCATCCCGGTGTGTGCGGTCAGCGGTGATAACGTGGTCAGACGCGGTAATGGCATGGCGTGGTATGCCGGCACGACGCTGCTCTCTTATCTGGAAGAGGTCTATGTCGCCGGCGACCGGAATCTGGTGGATTTCCGCCTGCCGGTGCAGCGGGTGATCCATCTCCCCGGGACCTTCCGAGGTTTCGGCGGCCGGGTTGTGTCGGGCCTCTTGCGCGGCGGCGACGAGGTCATGGTGCTTCCTTCTGGGTTCAGGTCTAGGGTGACCTCTATAGCCATTGGCATGCAGCCTGTCGGAACTGCTGTGGCCGGTCAGTCGATTACCGTCTCCCTGGAGGATGATATCGATGTGGGGCGGGGCGATCTCCTGGTGCACCCCGGCAATGTGCCGAGAGAGCGCCGGGAACTGGAGGCGATGCTGGTCTGGACCGGTGATGAACCGCTGGTTGCCGGAGGCATTTACCAGATAAAGCATGCTGCCAGGTGGCTAAAGGCTCGGTGCGAGACGATCAGCTACCGGGTGGATCCCAATACCCTTAGCCGCGACACAGTGGATTCGCTCTCCCTGAACGATATCGGCCGGGCGCGCTTTACCCTGTTTACCCCGGTGCTGGCTGATGAATACCGCCGCAACCGCGCGCTTGGCTCGTTCATCGTGGTCTCGGTCTCCGGGAACGATACCCTTGGCGCCGCCGTTATTGTCGACCGCACCGACTATGATGCCGAGTTGAAGACCGAGCGGGCCGTGCCGGACCGCTCCAATGTTGTCTGGCATGAAGGGCAGGTTACCCTGGCCGCCCGGTCTGCGGTTATGGGGCATCGTCCGGCCACTGTCTGGATGACCGGCTTGAGCGGTGCGGGCAAGTCTACGGTTGCTTTTGCCCTAGAGCGAAGGTTGATCGAAGCGGGGCACCCATGCTTCGTGCTTGATGGCGATAATGTCAGGCATGGCCTGAACCGGGATCTCGGGTTTTCCCCAAAAGACCGGGCCGAAAACATCCGCCGGGTCGCGGAGGTGGCCAGGCTAATGAACGAGGCCGGACTGATCGTGATTACCTCGTTTATCTCGCCGTTCAGGGATGACCGGGAGATGGCCGGCCAGATTATTGGCAAAGAGCGCTTTATTGAGGTTCATCTCTCTACCAGGATTGAAGAGTGTGAGCGCCGTGACGTCAAGGGGTTCTACAGGAAGGCGCGGGCCGGAGAGCTGCAAGGCTTTACCGGAGTTTCCGCGCCGTATGAGCCTCCGGAGTCTCCAGCTGTCAGGCTGGATACGGAACTGTTGACCATCGACGATTCAATTAACATCTTGTTGCAGCATCTGGAGAACTATTATGAGTCGTAAGCCGCTAATCCTTTGGTGCCTTTTTGTCCTGTCACTGTTCACTGTCCAGGGGGCTATTGCCGCAGATGCCGTGCGTATCGGCCACTTTCCCAATATGACCCACGCCCAGGCACTGGTGGGGCGGTCACAAGGTATTTTCGAGCAAAAGCTGGGGGCAATTGACTGGAAGGTGTTCAATGCCGGTCCGTCGGAGATGGAGGCACTGATCGCTGGGCAACTGGACATCGCCTATGTTGGACCGAATCCGGCGGTCAACGCCTATCTCCGTTCCAAAGGGAAGTCTCTGAAGATCATAGCCGGGGCAGCCAGTGGCGGGGCATCGCTTGTGGTGCCGGCAAAGTCAACGGCCAGGAGCCCTCAGGATTTCAAGGGGAAACGGATCGCTTCTCCCGAGCTGGGCAATACCCAGGACGTTGCTCTGCGGCGCTGGCTCAAGAGTGCCGGAGTTGCTCCGGGACGCGATGTTCAGGTGATTCCGGTCAAGAACGCCGATATTCTTATGCTCTTCCAGCAGGGGCGTCTTGATGGGGCCTGGGTGCCGGAACCATGGGTGTCACGGCTTGTCAGGGAGGGTGGCGGGCGGATTCTGCTTGATGAGCGGACACTCTGGAAAGACGGCAAGTTCCCCACTGCTGTGGTGGTGGCCAGGAGTGAATTCCTGGAAAAGAACCGTGCCGTAGTGGAACGGTTTCTCGAAGCCCATGTTGAGATGACGGAATGGATCAAGAAAAATCCGGTTGAGGCAAAGAAACGGCTTAACGAACAGCTTGCCAAGCTGGCAGGAAAAGCTCTCCCTCCTCAGACCCTTGATGACGCCTTCTCACGGGTGTTGATCACCAGCGACCCGCTTGTCACGCCATTGAACACTTCTGCCGCGTGGGCCGGGGAACTCGGCTATCTGCCGAAGAAGACCGACATTGCCAGGGGCCTGGCCGGCATTGTCGATGCTGCCCTTTTGAACAGTGTGCTGGCCAAGCGTTCGCTGCCTGCTGTAAAGGTCAGATGACCACCGATGGCCACGGTCGAATTAAAGAAGGTCTCCAAGGTTTATGAGAGCCGGGCCGGCAGGCTTAATGTGCTTACCGGTATCGATCTTGAGATTGAAGACGGCGAGTTCCTCTGCGTCGTCGGCCCGTCAGGGTGCGGCAAATCTACCCTTCTAAACCTGCTGGCCGGGTTCGAGCGTCCCTCATCAGGCGAGATTCAGGTAAGCGGGAAGCAGGTCACCGGCCCGTCTCCCAGCAGGTTCGTTATTTTTCAGGAACCGGCGCTATTTCCCTGGCTTAACGTCTATCAGAACATCGTCTTTGGCCTCAGGATGGCAGGCGTAGACCTGGCAGAACAGCAGGAAAAGGCCCAGGCACTGCTCAAAGCGGTTCACCTGTCAAAGTTTGCCCATGCCTGGGTTACCCAGATATCCGGCGGCATGAAGCAACGGGTGGCAATTGCCAGGGCGCTGGCCATGGACCCAGACATCCTGCTGATGGATGAGCCATTTGCTGCCTTGGATGCCCAGACCCGCGACATGCTGCACGAAGTGCTTGAAGAGGTTTACCTGCAGACCCGCAAGACCATTGTCTTTGTTACCCACAATGTGCGTGAAGCGGTGCGTCTCGGTTCGCGGGTAATCCTGATGTCAGGGCAAGGTGGTGAGATCATTGAGCAGTTCCCGGTAAACCTGCCGCGCAACCGTTATCTGGAGGATGTCGAGGTAGTGACTATTGCCTCGCGGATCAGGGACCGGCTCAGGCAGGAAGTGCTCAGGACAAGTGGGGAAGGGGGAGCCGATGCCTGATGAAAACCCCGTTGCCCGCTGGAAAAGTTGGGGGACACGGCTTTCTTTCCTGTTTATATTGGCAATCCTGTGGCAGTCACTTTTCAAGGCAGGGGTTTGGAACGAACTGTTGTTCCCGTCACCCTGCTCAGTAGTCCAGTCGCTGCGGGACGGGATTGCCGATGGTACGCTACCAAAAGCGATTGCCGCAAGTATGGTGCGCCTCGGCATCGGCTACTCGATCTCACTGCTGGTCGGTATCCCGTTGGGGTTGCTGCTCGGCAGAATCCGGTTGCTTGATGATACGGTGGGGAGTCTGGCGGTCGGACTTCAGGCATTGCCCAGCATCTGCTGGCTGCCGCTGGCGGTGCTTTGGTTCGGTCTTTCCGAGAGCGCCATGCAGTTTGTCATTATCATGGGCTCACTGATGGCGGTTACCCTTACGGTCCGTGACGGGGTCAAGACTATCCCGACACTCTATCTCCGGGCGGCATCAATTCTGGGAGCCACTGGCTGGCGTTTTTACCGGTACGTGTTGTTTCCCGCCTCGTTTCCGTCGGTCATGACCGGGGCAAAGCTGGGTTGGACCTTTGCCTGGCGGTCGCTGATGGCGGCCGAGTTGCTGTACGTGACCACCGGCATCGGTTCCACGCTGATGATGGGGCGCGAACTGCACGACATGCCGCTGGTAATCGCTTCCATGCTCGCCATTATTGTTATCGGCCTGATCACCGATCGTTTGGTCTTCCGCTACGGCGAGCAGTTTGTCCATCGCCGCTGGGGCGTGGGCTAATCAGGTTAAGTTCCAGATCGCCATTTCCCAGATATCTTTCCAGCTCTTCGCAATTTCGTTGACCACCGTCGGTTCAAAGCCGCAGTGCATCATGCACTGGGCGCATCTCTCGTCTCTACCTACGCCATAGCGATTCCAGTCGGTGTTCGCCATCATCTCTCTGAAGGTCGGGTAGTGGGCATCGGTAATTAGATAGCAGGGGGCCTTCCAGCCCTGGGTATTCCTGGTCGGGTTCCCCCATGGTGTGCACTGGAGTTGCTTCTCGCCCTTCAGAAACCTGAGATACATCGGGGTGGACCAGAAGCGGAACCGCTTGCTCATTTCGTAGACCTGGGCAAAGCGCTTCTCGATTTCACGCCGTTGCAGGAACAGGTCCTCCCCGACATCTTCATAGTCAAAACCGGGGGCTGCCAGCAGGCCATCGACGCCGAGTTCGGTCAGGTGGGAAAAGAGCATCTCCATTTCGACCATGTCGGTGTTCTTGAAGATGGTGGTGTTGGTGCAGACCCGAAAGCCGAGGCGCTTGGCCTTCTTGATTCCTTCGATGGCGATCTTGAAGGTCCCTTTGCGCTCCAGGATCCGGTCGTGGGTCTCTTCCATGCCGTCCATATGCACGTTCAGGGTGAAATTGGGGTGTGGTTGCATCTTGTCCAGAGAGGCGGACAGCAGCAGGCCGTTGGTGCAGAACTGGATATGCTTGCCCCGCTTGAGCACCCCGTCGATCAGTTCGAAGATGTGCGGATAAAGGAACGGTTCGCCACCGGTAATGGTGACGATCGGAGCCGGGCATTCATCAACGGATCGCAGGCACTCTTCGAGAGACATCATTGACTGGATGGTGTCGGCATATTCCCTGATCCTTCCGCATCCGGAACAGGCCAGGTTGCAGAGGTGCGTCGGTTCCAGCATCAGAACCAATGGGTATTTCTCAACGTTGTTGAGCTTGTTGGAGATGATGTATTTGGTAAGGTCGTAGTTCAGTCGCCAAGGGAAACGCATTCATTGCCTCGTTGGCGATGCGGCTTTTCCGCGATCTCTGCGTTGTCCGGCGGGATTGAGTGCTCTACGTACTTGCGTGTACGCCTGCACACAGTCCCTGGGACGCCTTGAGCTCATCGAAAATTCACATCGCGGGTATATAGGATTTGGGTACTTCGCTTTTTTTATTTAACTCTTGTCAGTAACGGTTTAACTGCCGGTGATTTCAGAAACTCCTCGCAGGCAGCGGCAATTCCTGAGCCATCGAGGCCGAGGTCAGCGCGCAGCTGGGCCTGGCTGCCCTGCTCGATGAAACGGTCAGGGATACCGATCCGCTTGACACGGACATCTGTTTCCCCTTCGTCGGCAAGCAGTTCCAGTACGGCTGTTCCAAAGCCGCCCATCAGGGCATTTTCTTCGACAGTGACCAGATGTCTGGTCGCTTTGGCCACTGAGAGAATCAGGTCGCGGTCGAGCGGTTTGACGAATCTCGCGTTGACCACTGTTGCGCTGATGCCTTTCTCTTTAAGAACTGCAGCTGCCTCAAGGGCCGGGTATACAGTTGAGCCGATGGCCAGGATGGCAACATCGTTGCCTTCGCTCAGGATTTCGCCCTTGCCGATCCGGACCTCGCGCAGTTCTTCGTCCAGAGGCACTCCGTAACCGTTCCCCCGCGGGTAGCGAATGGCCATGGGGCTACCGGCATAAAGAGCGGTCTTCAGCATGTGCTGGAGTTCGTTCTCGTCTTTCGGGGCCATGACGGTAATCCCCGGCAGGTGGCGGAGATAGGAGAGGTCAAAGGCGCCGTGATGAGTCGGGCCATCGTCGCCGACCAGCCCGGCCCGGTCCAGGGCCAGGGTGACCGGGAGTTTCTGCAGGCAGATATCGTGAAATACCTGGTCATAGGCACGCTGGGTAAAGGTCGAATAGATCGCCGCCACCGGCTTGAACCCTTCTGCTGCCAGTCCGGCGGCAAAGGTCAGGGCATGCTGTTCTGCAATGCCGACATCAAAAAATCGATCGGGAAACTCCTTGGCAAACGGGGAGAGCCCGGTACCGTCGGGCATTGCCGCGGTAATCGCGACGATTTTATTGTCTTCGCGGGCCAGTTTGAGCATGGTCTGGCCAAAGATGCCGGTGTAGGAAGGCCCAGTTGCTTTGCCGCCGGAAACCTTGCCAGTAGCAATATCGAAGGGGCCGACGCCGTGGAACTGGTCGGGATTCTGTTCAGCCGGTGGGTATCCTTTTCCTTTGGTAGTCATAATATGGACCAGCACCGGTCCTTCCAATGCCTTGACATTACTGAGAATCTCGATCAGCTGCGGCAGGTCGTGCCCCTGGATCGGACCGATGTACTCGAAGCCAAGTGCTTCGAAGAGCATGCCGGGCGTGAGAAAACCTTTTAGAGAGTTTTCCGCCCTTCTGGCAAACTTGAGGATATTGCCGCCGAATGCGGGGATGTTTTCGAGCAGCCCCTTCATCTCTTTCTTAAGGTCGCGGAAATAGTTGCCGGTGAGCTTACGTGAGACGAAGCTGGAAAACGAGCCGACATTTTTCGAAATGGACATCTCATTGTCGTTCAGTACTACCACCAGGTTCTTGTTGAGGTGGCCGGCCTGGTTGAGTGCCTCGAATGCCATCCCTCCGGTCAGCGAGCCGTCGCCGATAACGGCCACTACTCTGCTGGGAGACCCCAGCAGGTCTCCGGCAACAGCCATTCCCAGCCCTGCCGAAATAGAGGTTGAGGAATGTCCGGCGCCAAAAGCGTCATGGGGGGATTCGCTCCGTTTCGGAAAGCCGCTGATACCCTTGTACTGCCGCTGGGTGTGGAACTGGTCGCGTCTCCCGGTAATGATCTTGTGGGTGTAGGCCTGATGGCCGACATCCCAGATGAAATGGTCATTGGGAGAGTTGAAACAGTAATGGAGTGCCAGGGTCAATTCGACTGCGCCGAGGTTTGACGCTAGGTGGCCACCTGTTTGGGATACAGTTGCCAAAAGAAATCGGCGCACCTCTCCTGAAAGTTGAATGAGTTCTTCCGGAGAAAGCCGCTTGAGATCAGATGGGCTATTTATTGTTTCCAGCAATGGATACATTTGGTTACCTCCTGGCAGTCTTTTACATAAATACTGCGGGGCCGGTCTGCATTGTTGTTGCACGGACAAATTTCTTATAGCTATGCACAGTCACGGTCGATCATATTTCAATTCTTTGCCGACACATAGCCGTTTACTTTAAACCAGGCCACTGCTCGTGCCAGCGCTTCGCGGGCAGGACGATGCGGCAGTCCGAGTTCCTGAAGCGATTTCGACGAATCAAAGAACATGATTTTTTTTGCCATCTGTACGCCGGCCAGCGGGATGAGCGGCGGCCGACCGGTGATTTTTGCTACTGCTTCGTTTATATGGGCAGCAACCAGAATCGGGGTGTATGGCAGCCGTACCTTGGGAGCCGGCAGGCCGGTAATTTCTTCGAGCAGTTTAAAAATCTGGCAGAGCGTGAGATTCTCATTGCCCAGGATGTATTTCCCGCCGATTTTGCCTTTGCTGGCCGCCAGGATATGACCCCGCGCGCAATCGGCAACGTCGATGATGTTAAGGCCGGTGTCCAGGTACGCAGGCATCTTGCGGTTCAGGAAATCGACGATGATCTTGCCGGTCGGCGTCGGTTTGATATCACCCGGCCCTACGGGTGTTGACGGGTTGACTATGACCAGCGGCAGTCCGCGCCTGAGAAACGATTCTGCCTCTCTTTCGGCCATGAACTTGCTTTTCTTGTAATCGCCGACCATGTCAGCAAATGTTACCGGGGTCTCTTCTGTTCCCGGGGTGCCGTCGCCAGGGTTGCCCAGCGTCCCGACACTGCTGGTGTAAACTACCCGTGAAAGCCGGTTTGCGAGAGCAGCCTCAAGGATGTTCCTGGTCCCGGTGACGTTGATCTCGTACATGTCCGAGGGTTTTTTCGTCCAGAGCCGATAGTCTGCGGCTGCGTGATAGAGCATCTCACAACCAGCAAGCCCTTTCACCAAGCGGTCTTTGTCGCGCAGATCGCCTTCGCAGATCTCCAGGTTCAGCCCGTCCAGATTCCTCCGGTCCGACCCTGCTCTGGCAAGCACCCTGACCTGGTGGCCGTCGGCCAGCAGCTCTCTGACCAGCTGACCCCCTATGAACCCGGTAGCACCGGTTACGAAAACTCTCATCATCTAAATAGCGTGAAATGTGAAAGGTGAAGAGTGAACATGCCGCGTTCGCCCTTCACCCTTCATGTGTTCACAGCGTATGCGCCCTTTCTCTGTCAGGCCTCTTCCTGTAACAGTCTCCGGTAGGTGCCGAGGGCGGTAAGCGGAAAACAGTTACGGTAGATATGGTATTTGATCATGAAAAATTTGGGGAAGCCGGTGCCGGTAAACTGCTCCTCGTCCCAGGTGCCGTCACTTTTTTGGGTGGAAAGCAGGTATTGCACCCCCTTGGCAGTTTCCGGAGCCTTGGCCTCGCCTGCCGCCATGAGCGCCAGCAGCGCCCAACCGGTCTGGGATGCGGTACTCGGTCCGATCCCGGCAAGGGTAGGGTCATAGTATGATTCGCAGGTCTCGCCCCAGCCGCCATCATCGTTCTGTTTTGATTTGATCCAGCTTACTGCCTTGCGGATGTAAGGCTGGGACAGGTCTTCTCCTATTGCCGCCAGACCGGAAAGAACAGACCAAGTGCCGTAGATGTAGTTGACCCCCCAACGTCCCCACCAGGAACCATCCTTTTCCTGCTCGCGCTTGAGGAATTCCAGGCCGCTGGCTGCGGCCGGAAACTCTCTGGAATAGCCGAACGTCCCCATCAGTTCGAGCATCCTGCCGGTAAGGTCGGCAGTTGGCGGGTCGATGAGCGCTTCAAGGTCGGCAAACGGAATCTTGTTGAGGAGGTGCTTGGTGTTGTCCTTATCGAACGCTCCCCAGCCACCGTTTTTGCTCTGCATCCCGAGGCACCAGTCGATGCCGCGCTTTATGGCGCCTTCCCGGGCCTTTTCGTTCTTTACCGCAATATCCTTGATGGCCATCATGACAAAACCCGAGTCATCGACATCGGGATACCAGTCATTGAGGAACTCGAATGCCCAGCCACCGGGCTTCAGTTCAGGGCACTTTACCTTCCAGTCCCCTTCCTTGCGTACTTCGCGATCCAGGAGCCACTGGGCAGCCTTCACCAGGGCCGGGTGATCGTTGGGCACACCGGAATCTACAAGGGCCTTCAAGGCAAGCGCCGTATCCCAGAGCGGCGATACGCAGGACTGGAGTACTATGCTTTCATCATCCTCGATGCAGAAGTTGTCCAGGGCCTTCAACCCTTTTTCCACTGCCGGATGGTCATTGGCGTAGCCAAGGCAGTGCAGCGCAAGCACGGAATTGAGCATGGCCGGCTGGATACCGCCCCAGTCGCCGGTTGGCTCCTGGTGTTCCAGAACCCACTTTTCCGCTGCTGCCATTGCCTTGCTCTTCAGGGGGCGGATCGGGTTCCCCTCGTAGATCTTCAGCATATGGTCAACGCCGATGAAAAAATTCTTCCAGGTGAAGATGCCGTCCTCTTTGGTAAAGGTATAGTCAATGGGGCGCGGTGGCCTGACGTAAAGCTCCTGTACCCTGGCCCGCGGCGGGAGCTTGCGCACCGGCCGCAGCGTCATGGTAATGGAAAGCGGGATGATCGTGGCCCTTGACCAGCTGGAGAGCTCATACATGTTGAAGTAGGCCCAGTTGGGGAACAGCATCAGCTCGATCGGCATGGACGGGACGCCCAGCCATGAGAATTCACCGAACAGGGCAAGAAAGATCTTGGTGAAGACGCGGGCCTTGAGTATGCCCCCTTTTGAGATAATGAATTCTCGGGCCTTGAGCATTGCCGGATGCTCTGCACTGTAACCGGCGAGTTTCAGGGCAAAGTATGCCTCAATGGTCGTCGAGAGGTCGCCGGGGCCGCCGAACCATAAGGCCCAATGGCCTTCCGGGGTCTGCTGGCGCAGGAGATAGTTGGCCATCTTCTTTTCTTTAGCCTTGTCTACCAGCCCCATGAACTGAAAGAGCATTATATATTCGGCAGTAATGGTAACATTGGACTCAAGCTCCGCCCACCAGTAACCCTGGGGGAGCTGCTCCCGGAAGAAGAAGTCGCGGGTTCGCTCAATAGCCTGGTCAAGCGGGCTATTTGCGCCACTTGCTTGTTTTTTCCATATTGACGGGGGAAGATGATGAATCTTGGCCCCTGGTTTGGGTAGCGGATTCGATTCCTGTTCGGCGGTCACTCCGTTGAACGAGGTGAGGGCATGGGATATGGGGTGCTTGAAGGGGGCAATCGCCATGGGTTTATTCTTACCTTTCAGGATATTGACGCTGAAAAATAAAAATAAATACCACAATTGTCTGGAAATTTATAGCCATTTTTCTAAAAACCCCGGTTGTTGCAACTTTCGGGGGTGTTGCTTTGCTCAGGTAGGTGTGGTACATCGAAATCAAATAAAGGTGCAGTGATGACAAGTACAGACAACCCAGCTGATAGTTGCGGGGAGAGTGCTGACCTGCGGGGTGCGGTGGCGCTGGCTCACCATTTTCTCCGGAATGTGGTAAAACCCGGTGACCGGGTGGTGGATGCAACCTGCGGCAACGGCAACGATACCCTGTTTCTGGCGAAGCTTGTTGGTGAACATGGGCGTGTCTGGGCTTTTGATATCCAGCCGTCAGCCATCGAGAAAACCTCGGCACTGCTTGCTGCTCACCAGTGCGCTTCCCAGGTGGAACTGATCGCCGGTGGCCATGAAGGCTTGTCCGCCCTAGTCAAGGAACCTCTCAGCGCCGCGGTTTTCAACCTCGGATTTCTCCCCGGAGGAGACAAAGGATGTATTACCCATGGCGCGACAACTATTGCGGCTTTGGCTCAGGCCGCTGCCTTATTGACGACCGGGGGGATCGTTACTGTTGCGGCTTATCCGGGGCACTCAGGTGGCGATGATGAGTCGCAAGCGGTGGAACAGTGGGCGTCAGGCTTGCCCCCTCATATATTCAATGTTTGGCGGCACCGGCAGCTGAATCGGTCGGCTGTTGCCCCATATCTGATCCTGGTTGAGCGAAGGCCTTCATGACAACCATCCGTGCAATCCTCCCGTTTTTAGCCATTGCCCCTGCCCTGATCTATGCCGTGCTGACTCTGAGGGCTGCTTACCTGTATTTCAACCGCCGGAAAACGCCGCCAGTCAGCGCCCCGCCGGTGACTATTCTGAAACCAGTCAAGGGGATGGACGCCGGCAGCTTTGATAATTTTGCGTCATTTTGTCGCCAGAGGTATGACTGCTTTCAGCTCGTCTTTGCGGTTGCCTCGCCCGATGACGAGGCGTTGCCGATCATTCGCAGGCTTATTCATGAATTTCCTGACGTTGATATCGATCTTGTCATTGATGACCGTATTTACGGGCCTAACTACAAGGTGTGCAACCTTATCAATGCCTTTCCCCGGGCAAAGCACGATATAATTATCATCTGTGACAGCGATATCCGGGTCGGCGAGGGGTATCTCGAAGCCGTTTGTTCCGCATTTGTCGATCCGGCTGTCGGCCTGGTTACCTCATTGTATCGCACCAGCGGGGTTGAAGGGTGTGCCAGCGCCATTGAGGCGCTGGGGTTTACGGTCGAGATGGTGCCCAATGTCATGGTGGCAATGAAGCTCGAAGGTCTTACCTTTGCCTTGGGCGCGTCCATGGCTGTCCGGCGCGAGGTCCTGGCGCAGATCGGTGGTTTCGAGGCGTTGGTTGATTATCTGGCTGATGACTATCAGCTCGGCAACCGTGTCTTCCGCGCCGGCTATCGCCTGGAGCTTTCCGATTACTTCGTGGAAAGCGTCATGCGTAGGGAGACCCTCTCCGCAATAACCTCACGCCAGCTTCGCTGGTGCCGGACAATGCGCGTTTCCCGGCCTGGCGGGTATTTTGCCTCAGGGGTAACGCAACCGGCGATCGCTTCTGGCATTGCCTTATTAACCGGGGGGCTGGAGTTGGGAGTTGCCGCTGTCCTTCTGCTTTATCTGGTGCGAGGTGGCGTCGGACTTCTGTTTAGCCGGAAGTATCTCCGTGATGGGCTGCTCCCCAGATATCTCTGGTTGTTACCCTTTCGAGACTTACTGGCCTCAGTGACCTGGGCCATGGCTTTTGCCGGGAACAAGGTGTCGTGGCGGGGCTATCGCTACAGAGTATTGCCCGGTGGCCGGATGGAGGAGGTATCGTGAAAATCATCATGCGATTATTAGGCCGGCTTGCGACGGTTACAATCTTCCTCTTCTCGGCGGGATGCATGTCTGCCGGCAAAGTGGTTCCCGGTGCGCCATTCCAGCGGGTTGCCGATAATCGCCAGGTGGGTTTTCATGAAATGCTCGCAGATTTTCGCGGTTCACGTGTGGTTTTCATCGGCGAACTTCATGATAATCCGGGACACCACCAGCTGCAACTCGAGGTGATAAACGGGCTGCACCGCTCAGGGGCAAAGATAGCGATTGCGCTGGAGATGTTTCGCGCCGAAGACCAGCTGCAGCTTGATAGCTGGGTAAGCGGCAACCTGGGGATTCTGGAGTTTATGGATGTTTATCGTCGCAACTGGACACTGCCGTGGGGACTCTATGATTCCATTTTTCTGTATGCCAGGAATAACGGGATTCCGTTGATTGCCATGAACGCGCCGGATAAAGTCATGCAAAAGGTTTATCGCCAAGGCTTTCAGGCGCTGACTGCCGAAGAAAGAAGGCTGTTGCCTTCGGAAGTCACCTGTAGCGTAGATAAGCCGTACATGAATTTCGTGCGCCGGAACTTTGTGTGGCACAGTAGCGATGAGGCTACCTTTATTCATTTCTGTGAGGCGCAGCTTCTCAGAAACAAGTTTATGGCCCATCACCTGTCTGCTTACCTTGATCGCAATCCGGGGGAAATAGTGGTTGTTGTTACCGGGGTGGGGCACGCCATGCGCAGAGGTATTCCCGACGAACTCGCCGAGCTGAAACCGGTGAAGATGAAGATACTGATGCCGCCTCTACATGAGCTTGCTGCTGAGTCGCTGCAGAAAGGGGATGCGGATTATCTTACTAAGATGTAACAGGTTTTAGGATGCAAGCAGTTCTTTGCGCGATAAATAGCTGTAAAATTCATCCATAACCAGGGTTTTGTTGTCACATCGGGAACTTATGACGTTCTTGAGATTGAGAAATGCGTCAACATCGACCTGTCTGAATTCGCAGCCGATACCTTCCTGATCTTGACGAACGACAACGCTGTTAACGTCGATGTAGTTATCGTCGTTTGTGGTGTCGTCACTGCCGGGAAGGTAAATGGTGAGTTCAACGATAGAGTCCAGCTTGAGTCTTTCATTCGACTTGATGTAGATACCATACAGTGAAAGGTTTTCCGACAAACCTCGGAACCATTGACCATTGGCATTCATGAGGACTTCGGACTGATATGGTATTCTGGTGAATCTCCTTGCCTCGCCCATTTTCTTATCCCCTCACACACATTCGCATAACATTGATTGCAGAAGCATTATCATGTGCCTGCTTCAGCAGCTCGGCAACTTTAGATGGTCCTTGATGCAACTTACTTAGGTTGTATTTGCTTAGCAAGTTTGGTGCCTGTCTTGTGCAAATGGTTTGGCCTAATTCTTAGATGTGGATTATTAGTTGTTATTATGACATTAATTCCAAATGGTATGTAATGCTTTCAAGCGCTTGCCGAAGCTCTGAAAGGTCGGTTCGGTAAATATGTAAAGAAAATCGACAGCAGGGTATCGCATAACCCTAATACTTCAGTTGCTAGCTCTAAAGATATATTGTCAAGTTCCGAGGTTAGCCTGCTGATATGTCGCGGAATATACGCATCATGTTGCCAGTACGGCTGAATCATATATCAACATGTTAACCGGTGCAACTGTCGGATTTTCGACATTAAACTGGTTTTGACGAAAATGACATTTATGTTGCGATTTCTGTTTTGGTTGCCGGCGATTATGAAATTTGGTCTGATTCTTGTGCTGACGAGATTCTCTGGTAATATTGCTTTGATTTGATCTCATACTTTTTCAGGAGGCCGGTTCGTGTCTAATAATGCTATTACCTTTGAAGAAATAATGTTTACGATCATGTCTGCCACCCAAGACACGTTTAAAAGCTATCTCGGCATGGAGATCTTTGCCGGCAAGGTTGAGAAAAAGATCGAGCCTGTGGATTCCGATGTTGTCGGAATTATCGGCGTTGCCGGTGAGCGGGTCGGTTACATCATGTTTGCTACTGGCAAGGATTCGGCGCTGCTGGTTTCCAAGGAACTGTTGATGATGGACGATCCGGATGAGGAGTCTGTACGTGATGCCATTGGCGAGTTGACCAATAATATTGCCGGGGTATTCAAGACCAAATACCACGAGTATTACGGGAGCGTGGCTCTTGGCCTGCCACTGGTTGTCTCCGGAAAGATCCGGCCATTGTCTGAACCGCCGGAGCCGGCAGCGGAAAAGCCCAGCATGAATGTGCAGTGCAAAGGGGTGACGATCCCTTTCAGATCTATGGATGGACGGGTGGAGTTCCGGGTAATGGTCTATATGTAAAAAATGAATTCGGGAATGTTTGTGACGCAACAGCCACCGCAGGTAACCTGGGTGGCTGTTTTATTTTTGTGGCTCAAGTAAATTTTCTTGAACATATTGCGGCGATGTGTTAATAACTCCTGTTTCGAGCAGCAATCCCGCTGCCACTCCTTGCTCCGGGTTGGACCGGGGCTGAGAAAACCGTGAGGAGGAAGTCATGAAAAGGATGTATGAGACGATTTATATCGTCCAGCCTGAACTGGCGGATGACGAGCTCAAAGGGCTCACTGCCAAGGTTCAGGAAATTGTAACCAGTATGAAGGGTGACCTGAAGAAGCTTGATGACTGGGGGCTCAGGAAGCTTTCCTATCCCATCGAGAAGTTCGTCCGCGGGCGCTATTTCTATCTCCGTTTTGACGGGGATGCCCCACTGATTGCCGAACTGGAGCGGAAGCTGCGTCTGGACGACAAAGTCATTCGTTACCAGAGCGTCAAATTGGAGAAGGAGGCAGCTGCGCCTGTTGCGGCACAGCCTGCAGCTCCTGAGGCAGAGGCCCCTGCGGCTTCCGAGGAATAATATTCTAATCCGGGAGGAACAGATAGATGAGTGAAGAGAGACCACAGAGAAGTTCAGGGCCCAGGAAAAAACGCCCGTTTCAGCGTCGCAAGGTATGCCGCTTTTGCGCCGACAAGCAAGTTTCCATCGATTACAAGGATCCGAGAACCCTTCGTTACTTCATTACTGAGCGTGGGAAAATTATTCCGCGCCGTATTTCCGGTAACTGCTCCAAGCATCAAAGAGAGATTACCGAGGCTGTCAAGCGAGCACGCAACCTTGCCCTTCTGCCGCTGGCCGGCTCGCATGTAATGCCGTAGAGGATGTCGTGAATCTCCCCTCCAAGGGAATTCTTCTGGATATTCTCAAGGGGAGTGCGGCAACTGTTGCTCTCTTTCTGGCGTATGCATCATTGCCGCTTGTAGGGGTGTTGGGTGGAATGCTGGCTCCGTTGCCGGCCACCTTTTATTCATTGAGACTCGGTAGAGGTGCTGGCGGAGCAATCGTGATTGTCTCCGCCTCTCTGCTGGGTTTGGTTGCCGATTCCAGGATTCTCGTTCTGTATCTGCTCCAGGCAGCAACTGTGTCAGTTTTGCTTCCCATCTTTCTCCAGGCGAAAGGCGTGGCAAGGTCTATTGTCCTTGCTGCAGCAAGCAGTCTGGCGATTATGGTTATTGCCAGCTTTGGCTATTCGATGGTCAGCGGCATCAACCTTGATGCCGAGATTCAGAAATGGCTCGGCGCCGGGATAGCCCAGACCGCTGCTCTTTACAGCAAAAGCGGGCTTAAGGATGCCGAACTGCAGGCACTGAAGGACGGGTTGCAGCAGGCCGGTTCGGTCATGGTGCGGGTATATCCGGCAATGCTTGCCATTAGCCAGGCGTTCATTGTCATTATAACCATGCTGGCCATTGCCGGTTTCGTCAGGCGGGGTCAACTGCAGCTTGCAATGGGTGAGTTCAGCGAATTCCGTAACTCAGACCATCTGATCTGGCTATTGATTGTCTCGGGATTTGCTTTACTGATTCCAGATGCACTGGTGGCCAGAGTCGCTCTTAATGTTCTCCTGGTTGTATGTTTCGCCTATTTCTTCCAGGGGCTTGCTGTGATGGCGAATTTTTTCACCCGGTTTGCAGTTCCTGCTGTCGGGAGATTTCTTTTCTATACCTTTCTGGTGTTGCAGCCATACCTGCTTGCAGGGGTTGCAATACTGGGGATTTTCGACATGTGGGGGAACTTCAGGGCCCCCAAACAACAAAACCTGTGACTACAGGCTAGGAGGATGAGAGCATGAAAGTTATTCTGAAGGAAAACCTGGAAAATCTCGGACACATCGGTGATATCGTAAAAGTTGCTCCTGGCTATGCCCGCAATTTCCTGCTTCCGCGCGGCTTTGCCATTGAAGCGACTCTCAAGAATGCCAAAGCGCTCGAACATGCCAAGAGGCAGATGGAGTACAAGAAGAACAAGGTTCTTGAGCTCGCCAAAGGTGTTGCTGCCAAGATCGAAGCCCTTACCCTGACCCTGACACACCAGGCAGGTGAAGAAGGCAAGCTTTTCGGCGCTGTTACCAACATGGAATTGGCTGAGAAGCTTAAAGAAGCAGGACTGGAGATCGATCGCAAGAAAATCGTGACCGATCCGATCAAGCAGACCGGTGAATTCACTGCCATTGTAAAACTCCATCCTGAAGTGACTGCTACTCTTAAAGTTGTAGTAAACAAAGCAGAATAGCCAAAGTTCAGGTTGTTTCTCAAGGCGATCGGGTCTCTATCCGGTCGCCTTTTTTTGTAATTCCCCTTGACACCTGTCTTGGGAAACGCTACTCTTTCGCGGCTAACTCATTGGTTTGAATCTCATTTTTCAGTTTCCCCAAATGAGATTTATCGCCGGTTAATTTCCCGAATTCAGGAGGGCCAGAGTGACCTTTCAGGACATGATACTCTCGCTTCAAGGCTATTGGGCCGGACAGGGATGCGTTATTCAGCAGCCCTATGATACGGAAAAGGGGGCAGGAACGTTCAATCCGGCCACTTTCCTCAGGGTGCTCGGACCGGAGCCATGGAATGTCGCCTATGTAGAGCCTTCCCGTAGGCCCACGGACGGCCGTTATGGCGAGAATCCCAACAGGCTCCAGCATTATTACCAGTTTCAGGTGATAATGAAGCCATCTCCGCAAAACATCCTTGATCTCTACCTCGACTCCCTGCGCGCGTTCGGCATCAACCCGAACCAGCATGATATCCGCTTTGTGGAAGATGACTGGGAATCGCCTACTCTGGGCGCCTGGGGCCTTGGTTGGGAGGTCTGGCTTGACGGGATGGAGATCACGCAATTTACCTATTTCCAGCAGGCCGGGGGCATAGATCTCAAGCCGGTTGCCGGGGAGATTACCTACGGCTGCGAGCGGATCGCCATGTATCTTCAGGGGGTGGACAATGTCTATGACCTGGAGTGGACCAAGGGGATCAAGTATGGCGATATCCATCACATGACAGAGGTGGAGTTCTCGACCTACAACTTTGAAGAAGCCAACGTAGCGCTGTTGCTCGAATCGTTCACCAACTTTGAGAAGGAATGCATCAGGCTTGTGGCAAAGGAGCTGGTGTTCCCTGCCTATGACTTTGTCATGAAATGCTCCCATACCTTTAACCTGCTGGATGCCCGCGGCGCTATTTCCGTCACCGAACGGGCGTCGTATATCGGCCGGGTACGGAATGTCGCTAAACTCTGCGCCGAGGCTTACGTCCGACAGCGCGAGCGCCTGGGCTATCCGCTCCTGAAGGGGGGACGTTAACCATGGCCAGAGAACTTTTTCTTGAAATAGGCACCGAAGAGATCCCGGCCGGCTTTCTCCCGAAGGCAATGGCCGATATGGATGCCCTGATTCGTAGGGAGCTGGATAATGCCAGGCTGGAATTCGCTGAGATCAAGACTCTCGCGACCCCCCGCCGTTTGGCGCTTTGCGTCAAGGGGATTCCTGCGGTTCAGCCTGATGCCGAGACTACAGCCATGGGGCCGGCGAAAAATATCGCCTTCGGTCCGGATGGCAAACCGAGCAAGGCAGCTGAGGGGTTTGCCCGTGGCCAGGGAGTCGATGTCAGTGACTTGCAACTGATTGCCACTGACAAAGGCGAGTATGTCGCGGCAGTGAAAAAGGAGACCGGCAGGCCCTCCCACGAATTAATGGCAGAGATCCTCCCGCGGCTTATGAGCGGTATCTCTTTCAGGAAGTCAATGCACTGGGGTGATTTCGATGTCCGTTTTGCCCGACCGATCCACTGGATTGTGGCCCTGTTCGACGGCGTTGTGGTGCCGTTCAGTTTCGGTCCCATTGAAAGCGGCAGCGTCTCCAGGGGACACCGCTTCATGGCCAACACCCCGTTCCCGGTACGCGATTTCAATCACTACCTGGAAGAGTGCGAGCGCCACTTTGTCATACCTGACCCCGCCGTCCGCAAAGAGATCATCAGGCGTGAGACGCACCGTGTAGCCAAGGTTGCCGGTGGGCAGCTGCTCCCGGACGAAGGGCTCCTCGAAGAGGTGACCTACCTGGTCGAGTATCCGAGCGTTGTTCACGGTACCTTTTCCCAGGATTTCCTCGCAGTGCCGAAAGAGGTGCTGGTAACCTCGATGCGGAGCCACCAGCGTTACTTCTCCATAGTTGACGATAATGGCCGTCTCATGCCAGGGTTCATTACTATCAACAATACCCTGACCGAAGACCCGACTGTTGTGGTCAAGGGTAACGAGCGGGTGCTCAGGGCCCGTCTCTCCGATGCCCGCTTCTTCTTTGAGGAAGATCGGAAGGTGAAGCTTGAAAGCCGCGTAGAGTCACTGAAGTCAGTGGTCTACCAGCAGAAGCTGGGGACGTCTTATGAAAAGATGGAGCGCTTCAAGGCTCTCGCTGAAGGGTTGGCTGACAAGTTTAATCCTGCTCTCAAGGCAAAAGTTGGCCGCGCAGCCTATCTCTGTAAGGCCGATCTTGTCTCCGCTATGGTCGGCGAGTTCCCTGAGGTTCAGGGAATCATGGGCCGGGAATACGCACTGCATGACGGCGAGGATGCTGACGTGGCTTCTGCCATCGCCGAGCATTACCTGCCGACCCAGGCCGGTGGCGACCTGCCGACCAGTGACATCGGCGCCTTTGTTTCCCTGGCCGACAAGATGGATACCATCTGCGGTTGCTTCGGCGTAGGCCTCATTCCGACCGGATCGGCAGATCCTTATGCCCTGCGTCGGGCTGCTTTAGGGATAATCAATATTATTCTTGAGAAGGAGTACCGGGAGTCGCTGAACGGTTTTGTCAAGGCGTCCCTTGATCTCCTTGAGCCGAAGCTCACCCGAAAGCGGGAAGAGGTCCATGCCGACGTGCTGGAGTTCTTTAAAGGGCGCTTTGTCAACCTGATGGCGGATCGCTATCCGTCAGATGTCGTCGATGCTGTTGTTGCCGTAGGCTGTGACGACTTGGTGGACGCTGCTGCCCGCATTGCCGCGCTTGCCGCTTTCAAGGGGCGCGACGACTTTGAGCCTCTGGCAGTAGCCTTTAAAAGGGTATGCAACATCGTCAAGGACGGGGTTGACGCCGGAGTTGATGCTGCGCTCTTTCAGGATCCGGTAGAAGGTGCACTGAATGACGCCTTTGCCGGAGTCAAGGCAAAGGTCGCTGCTGCAGTGGCTAAACAGGAGTATGTTGCAGCGCTTGCGGATATTGCCACGCTGCGCCCCCCGGTTGACGCCTTCTTCGACAAGGTCATGGTCATGGCGGAAGATGAACGGGTCAGAACCAACCGGCTGGCCCTGTTGACGGGTATAGCCAGACTGTTCGGCGGCATCGCCGATTTTTCGAGAATTGCCGCATAGCTGAGAAAGCCGCCCACTGGGCGGCTTTTTTGTTTACAGGCTTTATTTATACTAAACGGGATTGATTATCATTAAAATTATATTAATTTTTGCTAAACGGTTTTGATCGTAACTAAAAATGGAGGTTGGGCACAATGGCAAAATTCGTTTATTTCTTTGGGAATGGTGAAGCTGACGGAAGGGCAGACATGAAAAACCTTCTGGGAGGCAAGGGGGCGAACCTGGCGGAGATGACCAGCATCGGTCTTCCTGTTCCTCCGGGGTTTACCATTACCACCGAAGTCTGTACCGAGTTCTACAAAAATAACAGCGCTTACCCGGCTGGACTCAATGATGAGGTTGCTGCAAACCTGAAAAGGGTAGAGCAGCTCATGGGACGTACTTTTGGTGATGCCGTCAACCCGCTGTTGGTTTCAGTGCGCTCAGGAGCCAGGGCTTCGATGCCGGGGATGATGGACACGGTTCTCAACCTCGGTCTCAACGACACGACGGTTCAGGGGATAATTGCCCAGAGCGGCGACGAGCGATTTGCCTATGATGCTTACCGTCGCTTTGTCCAGATGTACTCGGATGTGGTCATGGGGATGGACAAAGAGGCCCTGGAACACCTTCTGGAGCAGAAGAAGGAGGAGAAAGGGGTGCATCTCGACACCGACTTGACTGCCGCAGACTGGAAGGATCTTGTTGCCAAGTTCAAGGCACGGATCAGGGAGGTACTGGGGCAGGAGTTTCCCGAAGATCCGCAGGAGCAGTTATGGGGGGCAATCGGCGCGGTTTTCGGATCATGGATGAACCAGAGGGCGATCACCTACCGCAAACTGAACAACATTCCGGCTGATTGGGGGACTGCGGTCAACGTCCAGTCCATGGTTTTCGGCAACATGGGGGACGACTGCGCAACAGGCGTAGCCTTCACCCGTGATCCTTCAACCGGTGACAACTATTTCTACGGCGAGTACCTGGTAAATGCCCAGGGTGAGGATGTCGTGGCCGGGATCAGGACACCCCAGCCGATTAACCTCCATCAGAAAAAGGAAGGCGATCTGCCGGCCATGGAAGAGGTGCTGCCGGAATGCTATCAGCAGTTGGCCGGTATCCGCCAGATACTGGAAAAGCATTATAAGGATATGCAGGACATCGAGTTTACTATCGAAAAAGGGAAGCTCTACATGCTGCAGACCCGCAACGGCAAGCGGACTGCCTGCGCAGCGATCAAGATCGCCGTTGACATGGTCAAAGAGGGGCTTATCGACGAAAAGGCTGCCATTCTCAGGGTTCAGCCGTCTCAGCTCGATCAGCTACTGCACCCGTCGCTTGATCCCAAAGCTCCCAAAAAGATTATTGCCAAAGGGTTGCCCGCATCTCCGGGTGCTGCGGCCGGTACCGCGGTGTTTACTGCGGATGAGGCGGAACTGCTGGCCCGCAATGGCCAGAAAGTAATACTGGTGAGAATTGAGACCAGTCCTGAGGATATCCATGGCATGCATGCCGCCCAGGGGATCTTGACGGCAAGAGGCGGCATGACCTCCCATGCTGCGGTTGTTGCTCGCGGCATGGGTAAGTGCTGTGTGGCAGGGTGTGGCGATCTCAAGGTGGATTATGCCAGCCAATCTTTCACTGCCCGCCATGGTGTGGTTATCAAAAAGGGTGACCTGATCACGCTCGATGGTTCTACCGGTGAGGTTATCATGGGTGAGGTTGCAACCGTGCCGCCACAGCTGACCGGGGATTTTGCCACACTGATGGAGTGGGTTGACAAGTACCGGAAACTCAAGGTTCGTACCAATGCCGACACCCCCAACGATTCAAAGGTTGCCAGGGAGTTCGGGGCAGAAGGTATTGGTCTGTGCCGCACCGAGCATATGTTTTTCGAGGCCGACCGGATCATGGCGGTGCGAGAGATGATCCTTGCCGAGGACCTGGAGGGGAGAGAGAAGGCGCTGGCCAAGATTCTGCCGATGCAGAAAGGTGACTTTATCGGCATTTTCCGCGAGATGAAGGGGCTTCCGGTAACGATTCGCCTGCTTGACCCGCCGTTGCACGAGTTCCTCCCTACTGAGGACAAGGACATCGAAGCGCTCACCAAGACCTTGAACGTGACAACTCAGCAGCTCAAGCACAAGGTTGAGTTCCTTCACGAATTCAACCCAATGCTCGGTCATCGCGGATGCCGGCTGGGTCTCACTTATCCGGAGATCTACGATATGCAGGTCCAGGCGATCATGGAAGCTGCTTGTGAGCTGGTTAAGAACGAAGGCTTCAGCATTGTGCCGGAAATAATGATTCCATTGATTGCCACCGTCTCCGAGCTGAAAGAGCTCAAGGCGAATGCTGTGGCTGTCTGTGAAGAGGTTATGGCCAGTTATGGGGTAAAGCTCGAATATCTCATCGGCACCATGATTGAGCTGCCGCGCGCGGCACTGACCGCTGACGAGATTGCCACTGAGGCGGAGTTCTTTTCCTTTGGTACCAATGACCTTACCCAGACAACCTTTGGCCTCTCCCGGGACGATGCCGGCAAGTTCCTGCCGTTCTATGTCGAGACCAACCTGCTCCCGGAAGACCCATTTGTTACGTTGGACCAGAACGGCGTCGGCAAACTGGTGAAAATGGCCTGTGAGCTGGGCCGGTCAACGCGTCCGGAAATTAAGCTGGGAATCTGCGGCGAGCATGGCGGCGATCCGGCATCAGTTATTTTCTGCCACAAGGTAGGGCTAGATTACGTTTCCTGCTCCCCGTTCCGAGTGCCTATTGCCCGTCTGGCAGCGGCTCATGCGGTTTTGGCTGGTAACTGAAAATCAGCTTGACACCGATGTTGTCTCCGGTGTAAATAAGTTCTAATCTGCGGGCACAGCCATATCCCGATTTCTTGCAGCAGATATGATCGAAGGAGGCAGTAATGGCTAACGGTGTTGTTAAGTGGTTCAATGACAGCAAGGGGTTCGGTTTCATAGAGCAGGAGAACGGTGAGGATGTTTTCGTGCATTTCTCTTCGATCCAGGGTGATGGATTCAAGAGTTTGGCCGAAGGTCAAAAGGTAACTTTTGACATTGTGCAGGGAGCCAAAGGGCTTCAGGCTGCCAATGTGAACAAGGCCTAGAAAGTCCTATGCAGTCAACAAAGGCCACGGGAGACCGTGGCCTTTTCTTTTCGGAGGATAGATATGTGGAGCAGATTTGCGATTATCGGGATGCTGGTCTTGTCCGTTGCCGTCGGTTGTGCCGGTGACAAGGGCAAGGAGCTGTTTGATACGGCGCAGTTCGAGGAAAAGCAGGGGAACCGGGAGCATGCGCTAAAGCTTTACCAGGAAATAATTCAGAAGCATGCCGGCAGCGAGCTGGCGAAGAAGGCCGAAGGCCGCCTGGCTGAACTCAGCAAGGCGCGCTAGTTATAAGGCTACTGATACTTCAACGCGAGCCACCCCGGGAATCTCAGCTACCAGCTTGTCGCCGGATATGATCCTGCCGACCCCTGCCGGGGTTCCGGTAAGGATGATATCTCCCGGCTCAAGAGTGAAGATCGTCGAGAGGTGACGGATGATCTCCCTGACCGGGTTGATCATCAAAGATGTCGGACCGTCTTGGCGCATCTCGCCGTTGACTGAGAGGCGGATCTGCAGCTGCTGCGGGTCCGCGATCTGTTCCGCCGGCGTAAAATCTGACAGCGGGCAGGCAGTGTCAAAGCCCTTGGCAATATCCCAGGGGAGTCCTTTCTTTTTCAATTCACCCTGCACATCCCGCAGGGTCAGGTCAATGGCAACTCCGTAGCCGGCAACATGCTCCAGAGCTTCGTCCAGAGGAATATCCTTGCCTGTCTTGCCGATCAGCACGGCCAGTTCCCCTTCGTGATGGCAATCATTAGAATAGGCGGGAATGACGATGCTCTCGCCATCAGATATGACCGAGCTGGCCGGTTTCATAAAGATTACCGGAGCGGCAGGCAGTTCATTGCCGAGTTCGTGGATATGATCGACATAGTTTCTGCCGATGCAGAGGATCTTGCCGATGGCGAATTCTTTGCCTGACTTGATGCGAGCGGTTTTCATGGTAAGTGCTCCTATGACTGGAGGGTAGTCTTGATTCGTCTCAGTGTCGACAGAACGCCTTCTGCTGCTTGTTGCGGTTGTTCGGCGGCGATTATGGCGGATATGAGGGCAATTCCGTGAGCGCCGCTATCGAGGACTTGCTGGAGATTACCGCTGGTTACCCCTCCAAGGCCGAACACCGGGATAGTTAGCCCGGCAACTGTTTCTGCCAGCCTGACCAGCCCTACCGGGTCACCATAGCACGCTTTGGATGGCGTGAAGAACACCGGCCCAAAGGTGATGAAGTCCCCACCTGAAGCTTCAGCCGTTACGGCACGTTCCAGGGAGTGGCACGACACGCCGATGAGTTTGTCCTTGCCCAGCAGATCGCGGGCGGCTGCTGTCGGAATGCTGTTTTCGCCGAGATGGACCCCGTCGGCGTCAACCGCCAGCGCAATATCTATCCTGTCATTGATGAACAGGCGGGCCTTGAAGCGTGAGGTCAACGAGCGAAACTCACGTGCCAGTTGGTAAAGCTCGTGGCTCGATAAGTTCTTTTCCCTGAGCTGGATCGCCCTGACGCCGCCATGAAGCGCCGCCTCCACCGTTTCAATCAGGTTACCGCTTTTGGCCTGGGAACAGTCCGTTATCAGGTAAAGATCGAAATCAACGGGCATGATGCCGCGGTCAGAGCGCAACGTCACAGTCTGAATACGGGGCTGACTTGTCGAGAAAGGCCCGGTCCCAGTCCTTCCAGACCGCCTCATACCCCTTGCTGCGGATCATCTGCTCTACCTCTTCGGCGGTTCGATCATCGTCGATGTTGAACTGGCGGGTGCTCTCTTCTTCTCCGGCATAGCCACCCGGCGAGGTGCAGGAACCGGCGCTCATCTGGGTTATCCCGAGCGGTAGCAGATTGTCGCGGAGGGTCGCACTTTCACGGGTAGACATCACCAGTCCGGCGTCGGGCAGCAACAGACGGAGCGCGCAGATAAGCTGCACGAACTCGCGATCGGAAACCGGGTTCAGCGGGGAGAATCCCCCTTCGGCCGGGCGCATCCGGGGGAAAGAGACACTCAAGTGGCTGCGCCAGAAATGCCGGGACAGATACAGGGCATGCAGGCCGGTATAAAAACCTTCCACCCTGAAATGACCCAGGCCGAGGAGAGCGCCAATGCCGATGCGCCGCAGTCCGGCAGCGCCGCCTCTTTCCGGGGCCAGCAGGCGAAACGCATAGTCCCGTTTTCTGCCGAAAGGGTGCATTTCTGCATACAGTTTCTGGTCGTAGGTCTCCTGGTAGATAGTCAAACCATCCACTCCGGCTTCGACCATCCGGCTGTAGCCGGCTTCGTCCATCGGGTAGACCTCGATGGCGATTGAACTGAAGAGGTGGCGGATGCGTTGCGCAGCCTCGGCGAGGTATTCGTTGTCTACCGCCTTGGGGGCTTCGCCGGTAACCAGCAGGATATGGCGGAATCCTCGCTCGTGGAGAACCCGCGCCTCTCTCTCGACTTCATCGAAAGTCAGCGTCTGCCGGGCAACCTTGTTGGCGGCATTGAAGCCGCAGTAAAGGCAGCCGTTGGTGCAGAGGTTGGAGAGATAGAGTGGGGCATAGAGCAGGATATTGTTGCCAAACCGCTGTCTGGTAACCTTGTGGGCCTTGACGGCCATCTGTTCAATGAACGGTGCCGCGGCCGGAGAGAGCAGGGCCATGAAGTCATCAATGCGCAACCGCTCCGAGAGCAGGGCGCGTTCTACATCTGAACCCGATTTAGCTTCAATGCGGGACAGTAACTCTTCCGGCGCGTATTTTTGAATTTCATCAAGAAAGCTCATAGCGTCATCCAATACCTAAATGCAATTGATTTATATGACACAACCATCAACCTAAAAAGCCGGTCAGCGGACTGGAAGCCTCGGCTCGATCTCTCTGTTCGCCGAGACCGGCGAGATAAGCCTCTCGCCCGGCTGCAACCCCTTTGCGGAACGCGGCGGCCATGAGGCCGGGATTGGGGGTTACTGCCAGTGCCGTATTGACAAGGACGGCATCCGCACCCATCTCCATCGCCTCGGCGGCATGCGACGGCGCGCCAAGCCCGGCATCGACAACAACCGGGACGATTGCCTGTTCGATGATGATTGCTATCTGGTCACGGGTCCTGATGCCGCGATTGGTGCCGATTGGGGCGCCAAGGGGCATTACCGTCGCTGTCCCGATCTCCTGCAACCGCTTGGCCAGCACCGGGTCGGCATTGATGTAAGGCAGGACGGTAAACCCTTCTTTGACCAGGATCTCCGCAGCCTTGAGGGTTTCTATCGGGTCCGGCAGCAGGTAATAGGGATCAGGAGTTACTTCCAGCTTGACCCACGGCTCGCACCCTGCCGCACGTGACAGCCGGGCAAGCCTGACAGCCTCTTCCGCGTCGCGGGCGCCGCTGGTGTTCGGCAGCAGCAGGTACTTGCTGCGGTCGATATGCGAGAGGATACTGTCTTCAGGGTTGTCAATATCGACCCTGCGCAAGGCAACCGTGACGATTTCACAACCGGAATGTTCCATTGCCGCTACCATTGCCGCATTGGAAGAAAACTTCCCGGTACCTGCCAACAGGCGGGAGTTAAAGGTGCGACCGGCAATCACCAGTGCATCATTGTTGATGCTCATGTTCAACCTCCACCGACGAAATGGACGATTTCTATCCGGTCGCCGTCATTTAGATTCATTGTCTGATACATGTCCTTGGGGAGTATTTCCAGATTCAGTTCAACCGCAACCTGTCTCGGATCGATCCCCAGGCCGGCTAACAGCTCATTGACGGTTAGGCAGCCTGTCTCCTGCAACTCCCCGTTTACGGTAAGTTTCATTACGCTCTCCAACAAAAAAAGGCCGCAAAAGCGGCCGGTGATGGTTATATCCCGTCAGTCCGCTTCCCTACACCGGCATTATCCGGATCAGGTTCAAAGGGTTTGAAACCGAAGGTTTCATCTCAGTTCGTACGAACTCCCCTAGCGTTGATTAAGAATCAATTGTAGCTAAGTTTTGGGTAACGTAACAGGAGCAATGCGAGGTGTCAATGCTTTTCTTCCCCGGTTTTCAGTGGATGAAACCGGATTGCTCCTTGCGGTCCAGCTGTTCAAGGAACGCCTTTTCCTTGCGGATTTCATAGCCGCAAAGTGTCCAGAGATGGTAGCTTTCAAGGAGAAGGACCGTCATGCCTGCAGCAAAAACGGCCCAGAAATTGTCCTGGAGAGAGTTTGAAAAGTGATAGAACGTGTAAAACGCCGAGAGGTAACCGACATGGGCAATTCCGCCGTACTTTTCGGAGCTGCTCACCATCCGGGTCAGCACGAGGATGATTGCCGAAAAGCTGTAGAGCACCAGCGCTACGCTTATCATATTGGGTGCTGGTGGATGTCCCAGCAGATCTCTGATGTCGTCAGGAAGCGAAGGAATTACGGAAAAATCCTGTTGGGCAATGATGCTGATTGCCAGGAACAGGGCGAGACATATCGGGCCATTTCCGGATTTACGCTGCAGGCGACCGATCCGTAACAGGCTTTCGCGTCTCAGTTGGCTGAGATCTTTTGCCGCTGGTTGCTCTCTATCATCGCTAATGGCTGGGTCGATATTCATTGTGACTGAGTGCTTGAGTTCTTTGCTTCGCCTTCGCTCCGCTGGACGATGGTTCGGATGTTTTCCGCCAGAGAAGCAAGTTCCGGACCGCATTGCGGTAGGTCTGAGGCGCTCTCTCCCTTGACAGCCCGGTCGACATATTCACTCAGTAGACGTACCGGCAGAAAGACATTGCGCCAGAGCAGGGCGGCAACGCCACCAACGCTAAGGATCAGGACCAGCAGGCTGAAAACAACCATTCTGCCGCGCATTACCGGCAGGTTCTTAAGCAGAACCGGCACCGACAGCCCTATATCAAGGGTTCCAAGAACCTTCTGTCCTTGCGGGTGGACATGACACGGAGCATTAAAGCACTCGGGCTCGTTGTAAATCGGCGCGGTGATGGCCAGCACCTCGACACCGCGTTCATCCACAAAGCGCCGTGCCTTCTGCATATCACCCAATGTTGCTTTGGGCACCGGGCCATCATGGCATTCCACGCAGCCGGCAGTTTTCTTATCAACAAGATGGCCGACTTCTTCCTTGTTGCCGGAAAAGATTATCGATCCCTTCTTGTTAAAAATACGGGTGTGCTCCAGCCCTTTTTGTTCACTTACGTTGGTTATGATCTGGCTGACGGTTTCGCGATCCTCTTTCAGCATGGCATAGCGGGTCGATTTAACGATAGTATTTGCCAACCCGTTGGAATAGGTGACCGCATCGTTGACCAGATCTGATTTCATAACCGAGTAGAGCAGAATGCAGCAGATGACGACAAAGCCGGTGATCGCAATGGTCACCGGTATGATCGCTTGGGCGCTTAAGGTTTTGAACATGACTGATTCCCGTTCCCTGCGGTTATTAAGTCGCAATGGTTACATCTTGTGGCATTCTGCGCAGTTGGCTGTCACTGGAAAAGCCATCTTGCCGTCATGGCAGGTGCCACAGGATTTCCCTTTTTCCATTTCGGTCATGGTGACAGGTTTTTTGTGTTTATTAAGACCAAAGATGGCAGTGTGGCAGTCATTGCAGCTGTTTCTTGCCGTATGAGTCTTGTGGCTGAACTGGACATTGCCAGCTCCCTTGACTGCTATGGTAACCTCTTTGGCCTTGTGGCAGCGAACGCATTCCTTGACATGGAACGCTTTTGAGCCGTTATGACATGAGCCGCATGACTTGCCATTATCCATCTCAGCCATCGTTGAGTGGGAGCGCTTTTTCATGTCGAATATTGCGCTGTGGCAGGCCTTGCAGTTATTGTTGATACTGGCTTGCTTCAGGTGATAGCCGTGATCGAAGACAACAGTTCCTGCAGATTTAGTCGTATAGGTCACATTTTTGATTGTTATAGCCTGAACTGTTGCAGTTGTGCAGAGCAGTACCAGGCAGCAGAGCATGGTTCTTGAGAGCATTGTCTCCTCCTTGGTGAAATCTGATTTTTCAGACCGCAGATTATAGGAGGAGTGCTTTGGTTAGTCAAATCTTATCTGCCAGGTTACTAGTCAAACTCCTTCATTTGAATGCCGTGCCTTGGGATAGTCCTGGGCGTTCATAACCTCTTGGGCATTCATCAGTTATACCCCCACGATCTCTTCGCTCCGGTCCACCGTAAATCCGGCAGTCTTTTCTTGTTTGGTCTTTGCCGATTATCGCCCAGGCATCAAGCCTGCGGAATGCCGCTATCGATCCGCTTTCAATCAGGCGGTCGAGTTTACCCTGGTCTACAAGGCCGATCTTCCTGTCACTATAGACAACCTGTATCAGCATCGTCTCCTCCGGTTGATCAAACAAGAGTTGTTTATTCAAAAAATGCGGGCCGTGACCTGTTTGTCTCCTAGAAGCCAACAGGACTCGGCCCGCTCCATTAAATAAGCTGCCTGCAAATCGGTGTTAGTGTCATGAGCTCTTGTGACATGTTGCGCAATCTGACTTTACCGTGAATGCTTTTTTGCCGTCATGGCATACTCCACAAGACTTACCTTCTTCCATCTTTGCCATGGATGTTTTCGGATTCCCTTTGCCTGGTTTGAAAATGGAATCATGACAATCCTTGCAGGAAAAAGATAAGTCGATGTGGGCTTTGTGGCTGAATACAACATTACCAGCATCTTTGACCTTGTAAAGCTTATCGCGGTATGGATGGCATTTCTGGCAATCGCTCAGGGGGAATGCCTGCTTGCCGGTATGGCATGCTCCGCATGATTCCCCTTTGCCCATTGCCGTCATAGTGACCGGCGGGTTCTTGCCGGTCTTGAACAGTGCATTATGGCACTTGGCGCAATCCTGGACTTTTTTCAAGTGCTTCTGGTGGCTGAAAACCACTGGCCCGGTTTGCTTAACATTGATGCTGACATCGCGCACCTTGTGACAGCGGACGCATGCCGCAAGGGCAAAGGCGCCGCGTCCGTTGTGACAGGCCCCGCAGGATTTACCCTTTTCCATTCCTGCCATATTGGCTTTTTCCGGGGCCTTTTTGCCGTTTTCGTGGCACGCCTTGCATTGTAGCGGGTCTCGTCGTGGTTTCTTTTCCAGATGCTTTTTGTGGCTGAAAACCACTTTACCCGCATTTTCGGTGTGGTAGGTAATGTCCTTAAGCTCTATCGCCCCGGCCGCTGTTGCTCCAAATACCAGCATGGCAAGAACGGTTGCTATCCGGCATAATTTCATCGGTTCTCTCCTGTGTGGTTTAGTGGGCGCTCTCAGCGCCGGAGAGCTGGCGTGCCGATACGGCAATATCTTCCTTTGCGCAGACGCTTTCCGGAATCATTTCTTCCGACAGGCTGCGAGCATGTTCACGGATTCCTTCAGTTGCCTCTACCGGCACTTCAACGGTCTTCCACTTGTAGAAGATCGGCAGACGGTAAAGGATGAAGCGGTAGACGACGATGTAAACGGAATAAAGGGTTATCGCAATTACCGCTTCCCTCCAGTGCGGAATCTCGCGTTCAGGGAGTTTCCAGTTGAAGGTGATCATGGCGGTGTTGACCCGGTTCAGCACTACGCCTATTACGGTGAGCCAAGCGCCGAAGCGGACCAAACCCACCTTGTTGTTCTTGATGGCAAAGGCAAAGATTGCCATCGGCGCAATGACGCCGAGCAGGATTTCCGTTGCATACCAGGCGCCCCAACCGGTTGCAATGTATTCCCATTTGTTGTCATGGGCAACGCCGATCAGTTTGATGGTCAGGTAGGTAGCAAGACCCATGGTGGCGCCTTTGGCCAGAGAGATCGTGAGTTTGTCGAGGTTTGTCTTGAAGCGGTCGTCAAAACGCCATGCCATGGTCTTGGCAGCAATGGTGCTGACTACGATTACCATGCAGAGACCACCGGGGATTGACGATACGAAGAAGTGCAGCCATTGGAACGATGCCGAGTACCAGAGCGGATGGACCTTGCCCGGCGCATAGGTGAACAGTGCTCCCAATGCCCCTTGGTGAAGGGTCGAGAGGATGATGCCGGATACCGTAAGGCCGAGCGTGATCTTTCTGATCGCCTTCTTTCCTGCAGGCCACCCCATCCACTCGAAGAAACCGGTTGCTACTTCGGCAATCTGGACCGAGAGGTAGGTAGCAACGTGCCAGGCGACCAGGAAAAGAACGGCAGCCGGGCCGAAAGCCACTACCATTGGATACGGGAGTCGCCATGGTTGCCCGAGGTCGAAAAGTAGAAAACAGACAGCAAAGAAATAACCGAGCAGTCCGTTAAGCAGGGCCAGTCGCTCGATCGGTTCAAGATCGTGGCGTCCGAAGACCTCACAGGCTGTCCCGAGCTGGAACCCTGACGAGGAGAGGGGGACCATGGCAAAGAGACCGAAGCCGAGGAACAGTCCCCAGGGATAGTCGCAGGAGCTGTGGGTAACCCATGAGAGTCCGAAGATGAAGCGGCCGATCATGATCGGCACGCCAATGGCGAAAATAACGGCAAATATCCAGTTAACAGGGTTTTTCAATGCCTGCTGCAGGTATTCCCTTGGTGTCAGCCCCAGAAGGAGCTTTTCCATAATCGTCCATTTGCGTCCGTCAGAGTTACGATGGAGAGCGTCAACAACTTCAACACTGTTTCCTTTTTCCTTAAGATACCGTTTCATGGTCTAGTGCCCCCCTGTTCCGTTATGAGAATCATCATGATCGTCATGGCCGTCCTTGTTCTTGGTCGAAAGCAAGTGAATCCCGCTGAAGAGGGCCGGCCAGATAGCAAGCACCATCGGCACCATGCTCAGGAAGTCCTTCACGTTAGAGATGATAGGCTCATTCTGGAGGGTAGTATCGAAACCGACCTTGTCAAACGGAACGCTGGAGAGATAGAGCCATCCGGTTCCGCCAACTTCTTTTTCTCCATATATCTTGTCGTAGTAGCGTGAAGGTGTTTCACGTATACGCTCATGGCCAAGCTTGACGAGATCTGCGCGCTTCCCGAACGTCATGACTTCCTGAGGGCAGGACTCGACGCATGCCGGTGGTTTCCCGTTTTTCAACCTGGTGTCATAGCAGAAGATGCATTTCTTGACCACAGGGTTAAAGGCACTGGAGTAGCTGTACCCAGGGACATTGAATGGGCAGGCGATCATGCAGTTACGGCAACCGACGCATATCTTCGGATTGTAGATAACAGCGCCTTCTTTTGTTTTAGTGTAGGCATTGACAAAGCATGAGGTGAGACAAGCCGGCTCATTGCAGTGATTACACTGGATTTTTCGGTATACCGGTTCGCTGCCGCCGGTTTCATAACGATTCACAACGGTAAGCGCCCTCTCTGTGGGGCGGCGTTTGTCTTCGAAAACAGATGTGTCGTCAAAAGGCACGTCCGGTTCCGGGAGCTTTTGCTCCTTATTGCATGCAGCTTCGCAGCTTCTGCACCCTACGCAGCGGGTCAAGTCCACCAATACACCCATTGCGTCGGGGTATCCTTCGAATGATCCGGCTGCCTGGGCTTTACCGCTTGTTCCGACTGCGGCTGCTGCGCTGCACATCAAGCATCCTTTGAGGAAATCTCTCCGTTTCATATATTCCGTTCTCCTTGTATGAGATTTGGATTCAATCGATGCTCTGGCGGCCTAATGGCCGCCATGCCCTTTTCCAGCCGGTTTTTTCGGTGCAAATTCACCAGCATTGAACATGGCGTCACCTTCGGCCTTGCGCTTGTGACAGTCCTGACAGCCTGTCGGGCCATTCATCTTTTTATGGCAGCCGAGGCAGCTCTGATGGTAGGCCCCTTTGAGGCCTGGTGTGTCGTTATGATAGCGGTTCGGATTTGCTTCCCTTTCTTTCATGGCCTCTACTGAGAAAGGATCCTTTTTGTGACAGTTTCTGCACGCCACAGTTTTTGTCGGATTGCTGGTCTTGTGGCAGCGGATGCAGTTCGGATCGTTTACCAGAGTGCCGGTCGTATGATGATGGCAGACGGCACAATCGAACACTGCCTTGATGTGGGCAGCGTGGTTGAAGTTGACTTTCTGATAGAGACCTTCGATCGGGTCAATGCTGATGTTGTCCGGGATGGCCGCAGCTTGCTGCGGTTGCGAAAGCGTAAATGTTGCAGTGGCTATTGCTAACATTATCCATGTGCAGGCAGTGCGCATATCATTCTCCTTGGCATTAAAATGGCTGTTCTCGTCAATCAGGGCTCCGTCGTTAGCCCATTCGACCGGAGCTATTTGTCCTTCTGGCTGTGAATGTGACGGTACAGGAGCGGGAACCCGACGAAAAAGGCCAAGCAGATCAGGTATTCAACCCCTTTGATGTACTGGTAGAAGTCAACCATTGTGTAGACTGACTTTACCTCTCCTATTTGCTGGAAAATCTCGAGCATGACACTCCCCCTTTCATTATGAATCTAGTCGTTAGCTTCTGCCTTGGCGGAATTCTTGGCGTTATCTGCTGCCCCCTTCAGCATTCCCCACAGGGTCATGATTGCCGGGATCAGCTGTACGACAACTACCAATGCGCAGAATGCGATAAATCCGAGGACAAAGATGCCGCTGCTGTAAACCCTGTTGGTGCTTACTGCGAAGGCGTCACCAAACATGGCCAGCCAGAGCAGTACCGTTGTTGTAGCAAGACGTGTCGTTTTCATTGTTTTCCTCCTTTCAGATCCTGATGATGTTGACTGCGGATTGTTTCGAAGGCACATTCCACGGCCTGTTTTAACTCTTGTTGATCTGTTGGTTCCAATGGCGGAAGGGCGTGGTAGAAAATCCCCTCATTCCTTAGTTTGCGGATGAGGGATAGCGATGCGTCACTGGAAACAAAAATGATGGTCAATTCTCGGTTGCACTTCTTGAGCAGGGGGATAAGATCCGTAGCAGCCACTTCGTCGAATTCATTGCCAATCAGCACTACCTGAGCGGTTTTTTTCAGAATCCCATGCAGCACGGTTGCTGCTGAGTTGGTTACTGTTACGTCATACCCTGCTTCAATGAAAAGATCGGCCATCAGTTTGCGTGAGTCGAGGTTGTCATCTGCGATCAGCACCCCTTGCATGGTCGTTCCCCTCTCTCAAATCCATTAATGATTAGATGCCTACCATTGTCCTGCTTAATCCTTTTTCCCTTCTTTTGCGACTGCCGGCTCCTTAGTTCCGGAAGTGAAAAGCCCTTTAGCCATGCCGAAAAACATCATGATTCCCGGCAGAAACTGAAAAGCGATGATCATGGCTGCGAACCCGATGAAGAGCCAGAAGAAGAGCCCTGTTTCATCGTTCTCGGCACCGCTCGCGGCGAATGCAGAGCTGGCGCTGCAGAGGGACAGTGCGAGGGTTTTCTTGATTGCTGATTTCATGGTCTCCTCCTTTTCATTGCAGCGATTATACTTTGTGTCGTTTGTCACCAGTATTGCAGTATATGTACCAGTATTAATCTTGACTAATTTATAGTTCTTAACTAGCTGTTTTGTGGCATTTTTTTAATTTAATTGCTTAAATGATGCTGCCGGGGGTAAGGTGAGGTGTATCTAAATTGTATACGCCATTGCATGGTTCTCCGTTTTCCGGCCTGCATGTGGTTGGGTTGTAAATGTCTAAAAAATAACGAAAAATTCTTCTGCACGACTAGGTGTATAAATATTTTGTACATGATGACCGGCTTCATAATCACCTGATTTTATTGATAAAAATTGTGGGTGGTTTGTTGGTGAGTGTCTTTTAGCGAGCTGAGTTGTATTTTACTGTTGACACTGGCGGTAAGCGGAAATAACATAAAAGTCGGTTAATCTTTGGTCGAATTGCTTTAATCCCTGAAAAAGTGAGAACGACAAATCTCCGAGGTGGGTTTTCATGACAGATGTCAAAAAAGTCCTGGTGGTTGACGATGAGGCGGTAATCAGGGAAGGAATGAAGCGGATCCTCGATGGGGCAGGGTATGCAGTTGAGACCTTTGCTTCAGGGTATTCTGCAATTGAGCGGATGCAGGATCATGAATTCGATCTGGTTATTACCGATCTCAAGATGCCGGGTATGAACGGCATTGAAGTCCTGAAGTCGATCAAGATTCTTCAACCTGAAGTCCCAGTGATCCTCATAACCGGTTATGCCGCAATAGATAATGCTATTGAATCGATGAAGAGCGGCGCGGCCGATTACATCCCCAAGCCGTTTACCCCGGACGAGATTCTGGCAAAAGCAGCCAAGGCAATTGAAGAGAGAGTGGTACTTATTGATGATATGTATCTGCGCAAAGAGTTGCGGGATACCAGCGGATTTGATTGTTTCATAGGTAAGAGCAAGGAGATGCAGAAGGTTTATCGCCGGATTATGCAGGTTGCCCCAACAGACAGTACGGTCCTTGTCAGTGGGGAAAGCGGCACCGGCAAAGAGCTTGTGGCGCGCTCCATTCACCGCAACAGTCCACGCCGTGAACAGCCTTTTGTGGCCATAGATTGCACCACTCTGGCCGAAAACCTGCTCGAAAGTGAACTGTTCGGTCATGTAAAAGGGTCTTTCACCGGGGCAATGCAGACCAAGACCGGTCTCTTCAAGGTAGCGGACGGCGGGACCCTGTTTCTTGATGAAATTTCCAACATCAGTCTCACCACTCAGGCAAAGTTGTTGAGGGTGTTGCAAGAGAGAGAGGTTACCCCGATCGGCGGGACGCAACCGATCCCGATCGATATTCGTCTGGTCGCTGCAACCAACAAAAACCTCCGTACCATGATCACTGAGGGTAGTTTCCGTGAAGACCTTTTTTTCCGGCTTAATATAATTCCGATCGATCTCCCGCCGTTGCGGGAACGAAAAGGCGATATCACGCTGCTGATCAGCCAATTCGTAAAGCAATTCGCTGGAGAGCTTGGGAAAGAGATCCGTGGGGTAACACCTGACGTCATCTCGTTTCTTGAGGAATACCCGTTTCCTGGCAACGTGCGCGAGTTGGAAAACATTATCGAGCGTGCCGTGGTGCTGACCGCTACTCCGCTTATTGAACGGGATGACCTGGAACTGTCACCGCAAGGCGGAACGCATCATGCTGAAGCTGATGATGCCCATGTGCCGCAGAACCTTGAGGAGCTGAAAGAGACGAAGCGTCAGATCAGGGAAAAGGCAATAGAACCGGTAGAGAAGGCCTTTGTTATCAATGCCCTTAAAAGAAACAACTGGAATGTCACCCGTGCAGCCGAAGAAACAGGGATGTTGCGCCCGAATTTCCAGGCGCTCCTCAAGAAGTTGGGGGTGTCAATCAGGAATCAGATGTGATCGTCCGGCACTAACTCTCCTGCCGGTTTATTGCGCGCATCATTTGTAGTGGTTTCTTGGTCAACCGGCAGCAGAATGGTAAACGTCGTCCCTTTTCCCACCTCGCTCTGTACCTCTATTCTTCCACCGTGGCTCTCAATGATGCCGTAAGAAACTGAAAGTCCCAGCCCTGTTCCCTTGTTCTCCTTGGTCGTGAAAAACGGGTCAAATATTTTCTTGAGGTTATCTTCCGGAATCCCGCATCCCTGGTCGGCAATTTCAATAACTATGAATTTGTTGTCTTCGCTATTGTTGATCCGCAGATGAAGGTCTCCTCCGTCATGCATGGACTGGCCGGCATTTAGCACCATATTGACCAATACCTGCTCAATAAGGTTTGGATCGACTGAGATCTCCTGCAAGTCTGCGGCGAATTCCGTCACTATGTTGATGTTGAGGAATATGGACTGGCTTTTGACCAGTGACAGAGTGGCATTCATAATTGCCGGAATTGACGAGAGTTTTTTCTTCGGGCTTTTTTCTCGAGAGAAATCCAGCAAGCCATTGACGATACGGGCACAGCGCTCGGTTTCTCTGACAATAATCGCCAGATCACTCTTTAACGCCGGGTTCAGTTTGTCGTCATGCTGCACCAACGAGGCATACATCAAGATGCCGGTGAGCGGATTGTTAATCTCGTGGGCGATACCGGCAACGAGCTCTCCCAGTGATGCTAGCTTTTCTGATCGCACCAGCTGATTCTGCACTTTTTTCAGCTCGTTGGTCCTGTCCTCTACTCGCAGCTCAAGGGTATGCGCCCAATCTTCGAGCTCGCTACGGGCTTTTCTGAGGTTCTGGGTCATCCGGTTGAATGAGTCAGAGAGCACTGCCAGTTCATAGCTGGAAAAGGTTGGAACGGTGCCGTCCAGTTCTCCCTTGGACAGCATCTTGATCTGGTAAAGCAGTTGCTTGATCGGACTATTGACAAAAATCATCATGAAAAAAGTGATGCTCGCCCAGATGGCGGCGATGATCAGGACCGTAACCGCCCCCAGTTTGTAGCGGTACGATTCCATCAGTTCGCGCATCGGCTGCAATGAGGTTATCACATCGAGAACACCAAGGATTTTGAAGGACTCCGGATGAAAATGACAGGCTGCGGTATAGCATTTTTCGGAGTTATATATGGCTTTGGCCAGCCCCATAACCTCCTGGCCATTTGAGTCTTTGAAAAACCGACTCCTGTTCATGCTGGACACATCCACTTGCGGCGTTTCGCTTTCGTGGCACATGTTGCAGGCTTCTGTTTTTTTGTCGAGCAGCCGCCCGACTTCGTTTTCATCGGTTGAGTGGATGATCCGCCCGGTCTTGCTGATCAGCCGGATATGGATGACCCCCTTCTGTTTACCGACCTCGTTGATCATCTGGAATACGCCGAAGAGGTTGTTCTCCAGCATCTGGTTGTGGGTACTGCTGATGATGGTTTCCGAGAGCCGGTCGCTGTCTGCCACAGCATTTTCGATCATCAGCTTCTGCAGGTTGTTGAAGTTCAGCTGGGTAAAAACGACCATGCAGACCAGCAGAACAATGCTCGTTGCAATGGCAATTTTGGTAATCAGGCTAAAATGCACAGGCGTACCCAGGAAAGTGATAAATTTTGCTTAATGTTATACAGAATTGAGTCCCGGTCAACTTCTTTTCTCTGCACAGTTTCGGAAGGAGAGGTGTGGGGTGAGTCGGGAGCAAGATCCTTGACGCAATGCTCGGTTGTTTTATCTGTGATTCATATGGGTCAAGCATGCAGGTCTTGACTTTTCAGGCGGTGAATTGGTATGTTTCTACGATTAATGAACCGTGCTCCTAATGCTGATGAACGGCTTTTTAACGCCCTGACCATTGATGTCGAAGAATGGTTTCACGTCTGTGGCGCTGCAGGGATTGATGGCCTTACGCTCGAACGGCGGCTCCGAAGAAACATCGAGCGGTTGCTGGCGGTTCTGGATGCCGGTCAGGTCAAGGCGACTTTTTTCGTGCTTGGCTCTCTGGCAGCTGCAGAGCCCGAAGTTGTTAAAGAGATAGCTGGCCGGGGGCATGAAATCGCATCGCACGGGTATTCGCATGCTCTGGTGCACTCACTGACTCCGGATGCCTTTCGTGATGAACTTCGCAGGACAGCCGATATCCTGGGGCAACTGACCGGTTGCCGGCCGCGAGGTTTTCGTGCCCCGCAGTGGTCTCTGTCGCGAGACCGGACTCCGTGGGCATTTGATATCCTTTTGGCAGAAGGGTATCATTACGATTCGAGTTGTACTCCGCTGCCGTTTATCGGGAACAAGCATGGGCAGCGCATCCCTTGGCGGATAGAGCTCGACCACGGAACGCTCTGGGAGATCCCGCCGCTTGTAACTCCATCATGGATAGGCAATCTCCCTACCGGCGGGGGGTGGGGCTTTCGGTTTTTCCCGATGCCGATGATTGAGCGTACCATTGTAAATCTCAACTCCCTCGGGGCTCCGGGTGTGTTTTTCCTTCACCCGCGCGAACTGGATCCTGACGGGCCAAGGTTGAAGATGTCTCGGTTTCGGGAGTTCGTTGCCTACGGCTCCAGAAAAGACGCAATGGAACGGTTGAAGAGACTGCTGGCTGGCTTCAGGTTTACTACCCTTGGCAAGATGGTGCAACAGTGGGAATCTGCGTAGTCATACCTGCATACAATTGCGAAAAGACCATTGAATCCGTTGTCCGGGAGACGCTGCAACAGGGATTTCCCCTGCTTGTTGTCGATGACGGCTCAATTGACCAAACAGCGGAACAGATTGCCGGGTTGCCGGTAAACCTCATCAGGCACGATGTTAACAAGGGCAAGGGGATGGCGTTGCGCACTGCGTTTGACTGGGCTCTGATGAATGGTTTTTCCATGGTGGTTACCCTTGATGCCGATGGTCAGCACGATCCGACCGCCATTTGCGCAATGGTGGCAGAGGCCCGCGGAAAGGGTTTTGATCTTCTTCTGGCATCGCGTTATTCGCAATTTCAGGAGATGGCCGGGCTGCGGCGTTATTGGAACCGTTTCGGCGCCTGGTGCATGAGAAAAAGGACTGGTTTCAAGATTGACGACAGTCAATCGGGATTTCGTGTATACTCGTCCAAGCTGTTGCGTTCGGTGAACCTTGTTAGTACCGGGTATGATCTGGAAATGGAAATCCTGGTCAAGTGCTGGAAGGCCGGATTTTCCATCGGTTCAGTCCCTGTGGCGGCTCGGGTTGCTGACGGCCGGTCAACAAGCCATTTCCGGCCGGTTCGTGATACTTGGCGCATTTGTATGACATTCTTAAAATTCAGCATACCCTGTGAGAGTCCTAATGCTGCAAAGCCTTAAAAACTATACGACTGAGAAGATTGTCTCCCTGTTACTCTCCATGGCCACCAGCTCTTCCAATGAGACCTTGGCCCGGATGACCCATCTGATGGAGATGATCCCCAAAAAAGACTATTACAAGGAGCGGATTCGCTGGATTCGGCAGCTGGTTCGGCAGGGGCATCCGAGCATCGAGTTCCCCCGGCGGATCCTGCGGGATATTCACCCCAATCAGCGGAGCAAATGGATTACCAACCTGGCGGTGAACCACCTGCTGTCCGGTACCAACAAGCGCAAGGAATGGGCTGACCGGCACGGCTTCTATCCGCCGTCCACCGTGGTCATCAGCCTGACCATGAAGTGCAATCTCTCCTGTTACGGCTGTTATGCCGGCGACTATTCCAAGACACTGGAACTCTCCAACGATGAGGTCGATTCGGCTCTGACCCAGATGAAGGCGATGGGGGTCTATTTTGCCGTCATCTCCGGTGGGGAGCCGTTCTTTAAGCAGGATATCTTCGAGCTGTTCAAGAAGCATTCGGACATGGCGTTCCTGGTCTTCACCCATGGTGGTCTCATTGATGAGGCGATGGTGGAGAAGCTGATTGAAGTGGGCAATGTCATGCCGGCCTTCTCCCTTGAAGGGTATGAGGCTGAAACCGATGCCCGCCGCGGCGCCGGCCATTTTCAGAAAGTCATGCATGCCATGGAGCTGCTCAAGAGTGCGGGGCTTTCCTTCTGCGGCTCATTTACCCAGACCAGCAAGAATACCGACATCATCACTGACGGCAAGTACATCGACATGCTGCTGGACAAGGGGGTCTACGCCCTTTGGCTCTTCACCTACGTGCCGGTTGGCAGGGAGCCGAACCTGGAACTGATGGCAACGCCCGAACAGCGCGACCTTTTGCGGACCAGGGTTGCAGAATTCCGCGACAGCAAGCCGATGCTGTTCGTTGATTTCTGGAACGACGGGCCGATCATCAGCGGCTGTATCGCCGGCGGTCGCAAGTATTTCCATATCAACGCCAACGGTGACATCGAACCGTGCGTTTTTTGCCACTTTGCCGTTGATAACATCCGCCGCACCACCATTGCCGAGGCGCTTGGGTCGCCGCTGTTCAAGGCCATCCGGGAGCGGCAGGCAGAGCATGAGAACCTGCTTCGCCCTTGCATGCTCATTGACCACCCCGATGCGGGACGCGAGCTGTTCAGCACTGCCGGAGCGTATCCGACCCATGACGGCGCCGCAAAAATCTTTACCGATCTGGCACCGCAGATGGACGAATATTCGGCCGCTTATGCCGGGATTGCCGATCCTGCCTGGGAGCGGGAGTTTGCCGGCACGGAGCGGAATCCCCGGAAGCGCTGTCAGCGTTGATGGCATGAGGTCGTACGTTGGCGCTTTATAGCAGTATCAACCTGTTCTTTATCAACCTGTTTACGATCATGGTCCCGCGGTGGCTGACCCCGCCGTTCGCCTATCTGACGGCCCTGATTTTTTACTGTGTTACCGGAGAGCAGCGCCGCGGCATCCGTGCCAACCTGCGGGTTGTTCTGGGGCGGCGCAATGTAGAGCGGACGGTTTTTTCCTCCTATTGCCATTACGCCCGCAACTGGACCGATATCATGAGGATGATCCGGCTCAGGGGGGAGCGGTTGCAGGCAATGATCGGCCGGCGCAGCGACCCGCGCCCCATGGAAGAAGCGCTCGCCAACAAAACCGGGGCCATCCTGATCTCGCCCCATTTCGGCAACTGGGAGCTGGGCGGACTGGGGCTGGCTGATCTGGGATACCGGATAACCGTGCTCACTTTCCGGGAACCGGATGACAAGGTGACCGACCAACGGCGCATGGTGCGGGAGGAGCGCGGCATCGGCGTGATCTACGTTGATCGGGACGACCCGTCGCCGCTGGCGATCATTGAAGCGGTCAATGCCTTGCGCCGCAATGAAATCCTCTGCCTCATCGGCGACCGTGACGGTTCGTCCAATAGTGTCACTGTTGATTTCTTCGGAAAACCGACCGATCTCCCGGCCGGCGCCGCCTATCTGGCACTGGCGACCGGCGCGCCGATCATCCCGGTTTTTGTCCCTCTGGAGCAGGGGCGATACGCCACCCTCATGGAAGAGCCGATCTACGTGGCTGCTCGGCCGGGCGACAACCGGGCAGCGGTCAGGGACGCCGTGCAGCAGATGGCTTCGGTATTTGAACGTTACATCAGGAACTATCCTGACCAGTGGTATACCTACTTCGATTATTGGCAAAACTAAAATTAACCTGGCACAAAGGAAGAACAATGGCCGAAGAACTTATAGCAGCAGTAAAACAGCTTATCATCGATGCCCTCAGGATCGAGGGGATGTCCGCCGCTGACATCGACAGTGATGCGCCCCTGTTTGGCGACGGTCTGGGGCTTGACTCAATAGATGCCCTGCAGCTTGTCGTGGCAATGGAGAAAGAATACGGAGTCGTGGTGCCTGATGCCGCCACCGGCACCAAGGTATTCCAGTCGGTGCGGTCCATGGCCGGCTACATTGCGGAAAACCGTAAATGAAGGTGCTTTTCGTCTCACCCGGGTGGCCGAAGGGCCGCCTGTGGGGCGAACTAGGTTTCAAGTTCCCCTCTCTTTCGCTGGCAGCCCTGGCTGCCGTCACCCCTGTTGAATGGTCGGTTGAACTGTGCGACGAAAATATTGAACCGCTGGCTTTGGCAACCGATGCCGATCTTGTTGCCATCACCGCCATGACTCCCCAGGCGCCCCGCGCCTACCAGATTGCCGCACAGTTCAAGGCGGTGGGCAAGACCGTGGTCATGGGTGGCTTCCATGCCAGCAATCTGCCGGAAGAAGCGCTGCAACATCTGGACAGCGTTGTGGTCGGTGAAGGCGAACTGATCTGGCCGCAACTCCTGGCCGACTTTCAGCATGGCCGATTGCAGCGGCTCTACCGTTCCTCAGACCTCATCGCAATGACCGCCATTCCCATTGCCAGGCGCCAGCTGTTTGCCGGCAAGAAATACCTCTTCACCAATACCCTGCAGACCACCCGTGGCTGTCCCTTTGACTGCGAATTCTGCTCGGTCACGGCCTTTTACGGCCGTCATTATCGCAAGCGCCCGATCGATAACGTGCTGGCCGAGCTGGAGGAACTGCGCCGCAGGAACTCCTTTGCCTTTTTCGTTGACGACAACCTGGTGGCTGACCGGAAATATGCCCTGGAGCTGTTCGCCGGCATGAAAGGGATGGGTTTTAAATGGCTCTCCCATGCCCCGATAGATTTTGCCGATGACCGGGAGTTCATCAAGGCCGCCGGCGAGGCCGGCTGCGTCGCCCTGTTTGTCGGGTTCGAGTCGCTCAACCAGGAGGCGCTCAAGGCGATGGGCAAGGTCACCAACACCGCCACTTCCTATCTTGAAGACGCCCAGGTCTTTCGTGACAACGGCATCGGCATCCTCGGCTCCTTTGTCATGGGAAACGACGGTGATACCCCGGAGGTCTTTGAGCGGACCCTGGCCTTCTGTGAGCAGGCGCGGCTGGAGGGGGCCATCTTCCCGATCCTCACCCCGTATCCCGGCACCGAAGTCAGGCGCCGCCTGGAAGCGGAGGGGCGGATCCTGTCAAATGCCTGGGAAGACTACGACATGGAGCATGTCACCTTCCAGCCCAAGGGGATGAGCGTGGCCGAGTTGCAACAGGGGTATGACTGGCTCAATAGGTCCTTTTACTCCTTCGGTTCCATGTATAAGCGGATCTGGAAGCTGCACCGCTCAGTGCAGGTCTTTGGCCCGATGAATATCGGGTTCCGGGCGGCACTAAAACGAAAAAAGGGTAATTGATGATCTGTTTCATGTTCCCCGGCCAGCCGTTGGCTCATGACGCCGGGTGTCCCGATAATGCCGATTTTGCCGAAATTAGCGCACTGACCCTTGACCGGACCGGCCTTGATCTGGCAACCTTTGCCTGGCGCGACGAGCCAGCCACCGCCCAGGTAGGGCTGCAGGTTTACGGTACTGCCATGAGCCTGTACCGCAACCGGGTCTTGCGGGCCGAGGGGGCCAGGCCTGCCATGGTTGCTGAGCACAGCATGGGGATCTATGCTGCCCTGGCCGCGGTCAATGCTCTGCCCGAGGGGGATGCCCTTGAGCTTACCTGCCGCATCGGCCGCGTCCTGGCCGGGATGAGCAACAGCGGGAACTATGCCCTGGGGTGCGTCACCGGCCTGGCGGCGACGCCGGTGCTGGCCCTGGCCGAAAACAATGGCGTCTATCCGGCCAATTACAATACCTCCCGTCATTTCCTGCTGGCAGGAGAGCAGCATGCCATCGAGGCTGCCATGGCCGAGGCGCTTGCCACCGGCGCCTTCAGCGTCAGCTCGTTTATCTCTGACGCGCCACTGCATACGCCGTTGCTTGAAGCTATTGCCGGAGAGCTGCGGGGGATTGTCGCTGACTATTGTTTTGCCGAGCCGACGGTGCCGCTCATGGAGCATATCGAGCAGGATTTCCTGGCCGCAGCCGATATCCCGGATTTTCTGGTGCGCGAGCTCTGCCTGCCGGTCAGGTGGGAGGCGACCTATCTTGCGCTCAGAAAGGCCGGAGTGACCTCGTTTGCTGAGGCCGGCGTGGGAGAGTCGCTGAAGAAATACAACCGCTGGATTGCCATGGAGCACAGCTGAGATGCGTTACCACGAAACCGTTATCACGGTCCGGTTCAATGAGGTCGACAGCTATCAGGTGGCCTGGCACGGCCATTATGTGGCCTGGCTGGAGATCGGCCGCAATGAACTGGCGGGCCGCTTCGGCATGGCTGCCGACCAACTGGCCGAAGCCGGCTTCCTGGGGCCGGTGGTGACTCTGGAGCTGAAATACCTTCGTCCGGCCCGCTTCAATGACCGGCTTACGGTCAAGACCACAGTACAGCGTAATGAGACCCCCACGGTAGAGTTTCGCTCAGTTATCCTCGGTGCGGACGGTTTACCGTGTGCCCGCGGGATAACGGTCCATGCCCTGACCGATATGCACGGGGTCACCCAGTACCGCTTGCCCGAAACCGTGGCCGAGCGGGTTGAGCAGATGCTTGCCTGGGCCGAGGGGGATTGATGAAGCTGCTCCTGATCTCCGCCAACCGCGAGCGCTCGCCATATCCGGTCTTTCCGATCGGCCTGGCATGCCTGGCGCCGTCGTTGGCCGCCAGCGGCCATGAACTCCGCGGTCTCGACCTCTGTTTCAGCGAAGAGCCGATAGCCGCCATTACCGCAGCGCTGGACGGTTTTAACGCCGATGCCGCAATAATCTCCATCCGCAACATCGATAATGTCACCTGGCCCGGGGTTCGTTCATACCTTGCCGGGGTCAGGGAGGTTGTGGCCGCCTGCCGTGAGCGGGCAATGACCATTGTCGGCGGGTCCGGGTTCTCCATCATGCCGTCGGAGCTGCTGGCCTTTCTCGGCGCTGATTACGGCGTTGCCGGCGAAGGTGAAGAGGCTCTGCCCAGATTGCTTGCCGCCATCGCAGCCGGTGAAACAGTCACAGGGATTCCCGGCGTGGTGCTACCCGGAAAGCCCTCCTTTCTTCCTCCTGTTCCGGTCCATGCCATTGCCACCCCGGACCGGACCCTGTTCGATGTCGCCTCATACCACAAACTGGGGGGGATGGCCAACCTGCAGACCAAGAGGGGCTGCCCGTTCAGCTGTACCTACTGCACCTATCCGCTCCTTGAGGGGGCGCAGGTCAGGATCAGACCGGTAGCGGAAATTATTGCTGAGATCAGGGCTCTCGTCGAAGGTTATGGAGTGAATTACCTCTATTTTGTTGATGATATTTTCAATTATCCGGTTGCCTTTGCCGAGGAGCTGTGTGGCGCAATGTCGGCTGCGAAGCTGCCGGTCAACTGGTCGGCGTTCATCAACCCGGATTTCCTCCCCTCCAGGCTCCTGGACGCCATGCTCGCTGCCGGTTGCGATGCCTTGGAGTTCGGCACCGACTCAGGGGCGCAAACGATGCTCACCAGTCTCAGAAAATCGTTCTCTGTCGAGACCATTCGCGAATCTTCGCGGCTCTGCCGGGAGCGGGGCGTTGATTTTGCCCATTACATCCTTTTCGGTGGGCCGGGAGAGACCGAAGCGACGGTGCACGAGACCTTCAGTCTGATGGATGAGCTGCAGCCAACCGCGGTAATAGGCATGACCGGCATTCGGATCTTTCCCGGCACGGAGCTGCATCGCCTCGCCATCGCCGAAGGGGTAGTCACAGCCGCTGAATCACTTCTGGAACCTAAATTCTACATCTCTGCTGCGGTGCGCGACACCCTGTGCGACCTGGTGACCGCTGAGGCGCTGCAGCGCACCAACTGGGTGGTGCCGGGGCTGGAGATCAACATCTCGGATGCCATGCTGGAAATGCTGCGTCATTTTCCGGTGCGCGGCCCGCTGTGGAAGCTGATGAAACGGTTGGGGCGAAGCAGAATCAGGCCTGTCTGATATCAATTTAATATCAAGACCCTATCCGTGTGGGCCTGCTGTAGGGGCGTATCGCGATACGCCCCTACCTATGCCTCGCCGACTTAATATTATCCTTGATCTGAAATTGGTCTGACACCCTGGACCCCTGCAGCAGCCTTACCCTGTAACCTCCCTCCCCGATGCTGGACTTTTTCCCCATTAAGCGCTAAAATCCCCCCACTTTGATTCCGGAGATTACAATGGATTTTACCGGCAAAACCGTGGTTGTGACCGGTGGCACCCGAGGGATCGGCAGGGCGGTATCGCTTGCTTTTGCCCGTGCCGGAGCTGCCGTCTATGCCGCTTACCTGCAGGACGACGCGGCTGCCCTGCAACTGCAAACCGATGCTGCCGGTGGCAACGGCACGGTTACTACCGTCAAGGCCGATGTCAGCAGCGCCGCCGGGGCAACACTGCTGATCGATACCGCTGCGGCAGCGACCGGCGCTATTGACGTGCTGGTGAACAATGCCGGCATCATCCGCGACGGTTACCTGGCAATGATGGCCGATAGCGACTGGGATGCCGTGGTACACACCAACCTCTCCCCCCTGTTTCACTGCTGCAAATGGGGTATCCGCAAGATGCTGGCCAGACGGAGCGGGGTGATCATCAACCTCTCGTCCATTGCCGCAATCACCGGCACTGCAGGCCAGACCAACTATGCTGCAACAAAAGGGGCAATCATCAGTTTTTCCAAATCGCTGGCTCGTGAAGTCGGCCCCATGGGGATAAGGGTCAACGTGGTCGCCCCCGGCATGATCGCCACTGATATGACCGCCGGCCTCAAGCAGGAGCTGGTGGCTAAGGTGGTGCAGGGAGCGGCCTTGGGACGGATCGGTCAGCCGGATGAAGTTGCCGCAGCCGTGCTGTTCCTGGCTTCTGACCAAGCGGCCTACGTTACTGGCCAGACACTGGTTGTGGACGGAGGGATTCTTTGATGTCTCGCGAACGGGTAGTCATAACCGGCCTCGGCGTTTTCTGCGGTGCGGCCCGGGACATCCCGGGGTTCCGCCGCGCCGTCATCGACGGCACCAGCGGTGTGGGACCGGTGGACCTGTTCGATGTCTCGGCCTTCCCATCCCATATTGCCGTGCAGGTCAAAGGGTTCGACCCGGTGGCTCATTTCGGCAGACGCACGGCGGCAAAGCTTTCCCGGGCTGATCAGTTCGGGTTGATCGCTGCTGGCGAGGCGCTGGGCGACAGCGGCATAGCAGGCGGCTACGATTCGTTCGCCATGGGGGTGGTTGTCGGCGCCGGTGCTGCCGGCATGTTCCAGTCGGAACAATGGCTGGCAGCAGCACTGCAGGAGCGGCAGATCTCGCCGAGCCTGCTGCGCGGTATCCTGCCGGACAAGACCTCGACCGTCATTGCCGAGACCTTTGGCCTGGCCGGCTACCAGGGTACAATCACCACGGCCTGCTCCTCTTCGGCCACGGCTATCGGCTGGGGAGCGGACCTGGTGGCGACCGGCAAGCTTGATGCCGTGGTCTGCGGCGGCTCTGATACCTTGTCGATGCTTACCTTTGCCGGATTCAACTCGCTCAAGGTCGTTGACCCCGAGCCCTGTGCGCCGTTCAGTCTTGGCCGCCAGGGGATTACCCTTGGCGAAGGAGCTGCGTTCCTGGTTCTGGAGCGGGAGAGTGTGGCTGCTCAGCGTGGCGCAAAGGTTTATGGTGCTGTTCTCGGATACGCCATGGCTGGCGAGGCGCATCATATGACCGCCCCTGATCCGACCGGCCAGGTGGCCGCCCGCCTCATGCACGACGCCATGGCCAATGCCGGAATTGCCAAGGGAGATGTCGGTTGGGTCAATGCCCACGGCACTGGTACGCCGCTCAACGACGTGGTTGAGTCCAATGCCATGAAACGGGTATTCGGGGAACGGGCCGGGAGCGTGCCACTGATCTCTACCAAGCCGATCACCGGGCATTGCCTGGGGGCCGCCGGGGCGATCGAGGCGGTGGCAACCATGCTGGCGCTCGGAGAGCGCACGATTCCGAAGACCCTCCATTTCCGGGGGCGCGACCCGGAATGCGATCTCGACTACTGCCATGATTCGGCGCGCCCTGCGACCGCCACGGTCGCCATGTCCAATTCGTTTGCCTTTGGCGGCAACATCACATCTTTGGTGCTTGGCCTATGATCCAGGATACTCCCGATATCGTCGTTACCGGATTGGCAGCCATCTCCGCTGCCGGTGTCGGTGTCGAGCCGCTGGTCACGGCGGTGCGTGGCGGTCAGAGCTGTCTGACCCCTGTTCCGGAAGCGATTGCCGGCAGGGCCGGACTAAGGTGGGGCAAGGCCGAAAAGTTTCGCGCCGCCGATTTCATGCCGCCGCTCAAGGCCCGCAAGTTTGACCGCTGCAGTCTGTTGGCCACGGTGGCGACCGGCATGGCGTTGGCCGATGCCGGAGTGACAAAGGATTCGCTAGCGCCGGAGCGGGTCGGGATCACCATGGGGTCCGGTTTTGGCGGCATTACTAATTCCGAGGAGTTCCTGACCGGTTACTTCCAAAAAGGGGTCGATGGCCTGACGCCGATGCTGTTCCCGAATACCGTGGCCAATGCCGCGGCCAGCAACGCTTCCATCGAGCATCACCTGCAGGGACCAAACGTCACCACAGTGCAGCGGTTCTGCTCCGCTGAGAACGCCTTCCAGCTTGCCTGCCGGTTCATTGCCGAGGGGCGGGCCGATGTCATGGTGACCGGCGGGGTCGATGAACTGACCTCGCGGATGTTGCAGGGGTTTCAGGCACTGGGGCAAAACCGTAGCTTTGCTGCTGATTATGCCGAAGGGTGCGGTCTTTTGGTTCTGGAGCGCAGGTCGCATGCCGAGGCCCGAGGGGCAAGGATCATGGGCGAAGTCACTGCCATCAGCACCTTGGGATTGATCCCGGCTGGTCGTGAATCCCAAGCAGTTAGTCAGCTGTTGCCGTCAGAATCTCCGAAACGACTTTGCCTGTCAGGGACAGCGGATCTGCTCCCCGCATTTGCCGCCCTGCTGCCGGATACGCCGCGGATTTGCCTGCCGCAAGTTACCGGTCGCTCCATTGCCATGGGCGGCCTTTCCATGGTTGCCCTGGTGGCGACACTTGGGGCAGGTGAACAGGGGCTGCATCTTGCCGCTTCCCCGGAAGGCCCTTATTACGCCATCTCTTTCACCGGAGGGAAGCCTGTTTAACCCCGATCCCACGGCATATCTCCCCCATCGCTTCCCGTTTCTCTTTCTCGATCGGATCACCGGCCGCGATCCCGGCATCTCGGCCACCGCCGTCCGGCAGGTGAGCAGCGGCGAGCACTGCTTTGTCCCGTTCCTGATGCTGGAAGGTCTTGCCCAACTGGCAGGAGTGGCCACGGTGCAGGAGGAGGGGGAGGGCGGTTTTCTCGCTACCATCGACCATGCCGAGTTTCTTGCCCCATATCAAGCGGGCGATACCCTTGAATTCAGCGTGCGTGTACTCAAGTCGTTCGGTCGGCTGTTCATGATGGAAGGGGAGGTGGCGGCAGCCGGGCAGGTTTTGGTGCAGGCCGTGCTGACCCTGGGAGTAGGGGCGTTATGAGGACTTTTTTCTATGCTGTTCTGCTGATTGCCTTGGTGCCGCTGACTGCCGCAGCTGCGCCAATGTCGCCGGTGGTGGCCCTGGAGCAGCTGCGCAAGGGGTTTGCCGGGATGCAGGATTTCACCGCCGAGATTACCCAGGAAAAGCAGCTGGCGGTCATGAAACGGAAGCTTGTTTCCACCGGCACGGTGCGCTTCAAAAAGCCTGACCTGTTCTTCATGGAACTAGTGCCGCCGCATGCCAGCAGGATGGTGTTGCGCGACAGCAGTCTGGATCTTTATTTCCCCAAAGAGAAGAGCCGCCAGCAGATCGCACTTCCTGCGGATGAAGGGCTCAAGCGGTGGCTTGGTCTGCTGGCCAAACCGGTAACCGCTCTTCCGGAAGCGGTTGACGCCAAGGCTGACCTGACCGGTGATACCCAGACTCTCACCATTTCGCCCAGGAAAAAGGGGCAGGTTCACTCCTTTACCCTTACTAGCGGCAGTGACGGCAGGTTGCGCAAACTGGTTATCGATGAGCGCAATGGCAACCGGACTGCCATCACCTTTCAAAAGATGCGGGCCAATGTCGGCCTGAGTGAGAAAGATTTCAAGGTGCTGGAATGAATTATCGCGTTTTCATGGTAATCATGGTTATGCCGCTGCTGCTCTTTGGTTGTGCTGCCAGGTCGGTTGCAGTCACTGTTCCGCTTAACCCGGCAGCAACAATCAATACCCTGACCAGCAGCGTGGCGCTGTCGATAAAGGCTGGTGAAAAAGGTCTTTCCGGCCGCGGTTACCTGATCATGCGCTCTCCTGACCAGTTTCGGCTGGTGATTCTTTCTCCGTTCGGTACCACCGTAGCGGAGATGTTTCTCAATGGTGACCATCTGCTCTATGTTGCCTCTTCCCAGAACCTTGCCTACCAGGGGTTGCTGTCAGATCTCCCCAACGCGCCGGCCCTGCAGGGGTGGCGGCTTCTGCGCTGGACCACCGAGCGGGTTTTCCCGGAAAAGGCCGGCCAGGAACATCTGAGTCGCAGGCGTGCCGACGGCGAACGGGAAACCATTGACTTTGATTCCCAAGGATTGGTCCTGAAGAAGAATGTTGACGGCGACGAGGTGCGCTATGAAGGGTACCAGTCGGTTGACGGCGTACCGGTCCCGACGACCATCGAGATCACGGACCGGCTCGGGATCACGGTGCGGATCACCCTGGATGAGCCGGAGGTCAACACCGCCCTCGACGAAAAGGCATTTGTTCCGGTCCTTGAAGGGGTAACCGTCCTTCCCTTGAGCCAGTTTCCAGTTTCTTGATCATGTCAGTAACCTCAGCCTTCAACAGCCTTATCCGCTGCCACCTGGTATGGCTGCACCGGATCGCCACCAGGCGTCCCGGCGCCACTCTGGCGGTTTCGCTGCTGCTGTTCCTCCTCTCCCTGGTGTCTATCGCCACCACCCGCTTTGAGGCCGATGTCTTCCAGCTTTTCCCGGCCCGGTCCGGAGCTCTACAACTCTTGCTCGACACCCTGCGCTGGACCGGCAGCGCCAACGAAGCTTACTTCCTGATCGAAGGAGAGCCGGCCATCCTGACAGCAGAGAGCGAACGGTTCGCCGGGCGGTTGCGGCAATTGTCAATCAACGGCCAGCCCGCCTTCAAGAGGGTCACCTACCGGCTCTATGAAGAGGCAGATGCTGCGCCGTTTGCCGCTTTTGTCGGTCGGGCAGTGCTGGCGCCGCAGTTGTTCCTCCCTCCTGAGCAGTTGCCCGCATACCTGCAACGCCTGACGCCGGACAGCCAGCGAAAAGAGCTGGCAGCAACGGTGACGGCCCTGGCCAGCCAGGCAGGGATGGGGATGACGGAGCTGTTGATCGGCGATCCGCTGAACCTGCGGGAACTGGTGCTACCGAGGCTCAAGAAAGGGGGCCAGGCCCTCGACCTGGACCCGGCATCGCCGTATTTTCTCTCCCGCGACAAGCAGGTGCTGATCATGATTGCTGAACCGGCCCGGCCGGTGCAGGACATGGCCTTTGCCCGCCAACTTGCCGCTGCCATCGATACGGCGCGGCAGGGGGCCAAAGTGAAGATTTCCTGCGCCGGTGCCCATGTCTCGGCGGCCATTGATGAAGCGACCATGAAAGGGGAAATCCTCGGCTGCATCCTCTCTTCCCTGGTGGTTGTGCTCGCTCTGTTCTTTTTTACCTACCGCCGCTGGCTGCCGACCCTGCTGCTGCCGCTGATCATTGCCTGGGGGGTGGCCCTGGCCCTGGGGCTGGCAGGCGCTTTCCTGGCCTCGGTCCATATCATCGCCTTTGCCTTTATGGCCCTGATTATCGGCCTTGGCACCGATTACTCCATTCATCTTTACGATCGCTTCCACATGGAGCGGTGTACCGGGGCTGACGGTGAGTCTGCTCTGGAACTGGCTGTAATCGATACCGGCCACGGCATTTTCACTGCAGCCACTACCACGGCCCTGCCGTTTCTCTGTCTAGCTTTCTCCGATGTCCGGGCGCTGTCTGAACTCGGGTTGCTGGTGGGGCTCGGCGTCCTTTCCACCATGTACGCCACGTTCCTGTTCCTGCCGCCGCTGCTGCTCTTCATGGAGCGTCGCTGGCCTACGGCCCGCTATGCGTCACTCCCCGGCTTCGGGCTCGGCACGGTCTGGCGACTGACGGGGCGCTATCCCGGTATGTTCCGTATTGCAACCCTTCTTGCAGTGGCAGTCGCAGTGGTCTTTGCCACTGGCATCAGGTTCGAAGGAGAACTGAAAAACCTGCAGCCGCGCCACTCCGAGGCATTCCTCACCCAGGAGAAGATCGAACGCCACCTGGCCATCAGTCCGAAGCAGTTGCTGGTGGCTATCGATGGCGCTGATCGCGATTCGGTCCTCAGGCAGGGGGTATTGGTGGACCGCCTGGCCTCAAAATACCTGCAAAGCAGCAAACTGACCGATTATTCGAGCCTCGGCATGCTGGTGAACGATGGCGACACTCAGCAGCGGGTCAGCGAGGGGCTACGCACTGCACTTACCGGCTGCAACCTAGCTGCTGAAGTTCGCGCCAATCTCGAACTGGCCGGCTTTAGCGTCGAGCCGTTTAGCCCGTTCCTGGCGGGCATGGCCGGGCTGGCCACTGCCGGCGAACAGCCGTTGGCTGCAGGTATCGACCTGCTGGCCGCATCGCCGCTCAAGGGGGTGGTGAGTCGCCATCTGAACCGGGATGCCTCGGGGTACCATCTTTTGTCTTACCTGCACTACCGTGGGGCAGAGTTCCCGGTGGACTCTTTCCTGGCCGATCTGCGCCAGGTGGTGCCCGAGGCCAGAACCACCAGCATAGACCTGGTAAGCCGGCAGCTGACGGAAATGGTGCGGCGCAGCTTCCTTTGGGGGGCGGCCTTGGGGGGAGTCCTGGTGCTGTTCCTCCTTTTTACCCATTTTTCCGGACTGGCCGGTATCGGTGCCGCACTGTTCCCGGTGCTGGCCGGGGTGGCAGCAATGCTCGGCATCATGGCCGGGATCGATATGGGGATCAACTTCATGAATGCCATGGTACTGGTTACCATCCTGGGAATGGGGAATGATTACGGCATGCATATCGCCCACCGGGTCGGCGTGGTTGCGGCAGCAGACCGCTGTGCGGTATTTGTCCAGAGCGGCCGGGCGGTTCTCCTGTCTGCCCTCACCACCATTGCCGGCTTTGGTTCCCTGGCCTTTGCCGACTACGGGGCGCTCGCTTCGCTAGGCTGGGCCACCAACTTCGGCATTGGTGCCACTGCCATTTTTTCGCTGGTAGCGCTTCCCGCTTTCTTCCGGCGGAACAGAGGTGGCGCATGAGCCGTCCCCGCCTGTTACTGGTCTATCCGGCTACCCACAAGCTGGGGTGGGTGAAACGCTTTCAGCTCCCGTCTCTGGCCCTGAAACAGGTGGCGGCTGCCACCCCGACCGACTGGGAGATTGTCCTGGTCGACGAGGTGCACGAGGATGTGCCGTTTGATGGCAATTTCGACCTGGTGGGGATCACCGCCATGACCCACCAGGCTGCCCGTGCCTACGAGATCAGCGACCGCTTCCGGTCGCAAGGAAAGACGGTGGTGTTGGGAGGGATTCACCCGACCGTGCTGCCGGAGGAAGCGGGCCGGCATGCCGATGCCGTAGTGATCGGCGAGGCCGAGCCGGTCTGGGCCGGGCTGCTGGGAGACTTTCTGGCCGGAAAGCTGCAACCGGTTTACCGGGCCGCCATCCCCGACGGTGGCCAGCTTTCAATCCCCTGGGGCCGGCGCGACATCTTCAGCGGCAAGCAGTATCTGACCACCCAGACCCTGCAGGCGAGCCGCGGTTGTCCCTACGACTGCCCGTTCTGCATCACCACCAACTATTTCGGCAAGAGTTTCCGCTACCGCGAGCCGGAGGATGTTCTGGCCGAACTGGCTACCTTCAGCGGCAAGCTGACGGTTTTTCTCGACGACAACATCCTGGGTGATGCCGCCCGGGCCAAGCCGATCCTGGCCGGAATGCGCGGGATGGGGTTGAAGTGGGGAGGCCAGGCTAACCTCCGCTTTGCCGAAGATCCGGAGGCGGTACGGCTGCTGGCTGATTCCGGCTGTATCGGCATCTTCGTCGGCATCGAGTCGATGGCCGGCGAACATGCCAATCACCCCAAGACCGGCAGCAGGTATTCCCAGGCAGAGCTGATCAAGCGGATCCGCGACACCGGCGTGGTGGTGGAGGCGTCGATGATCTTCGGCTTCGACGACCACGACGAGGGGGTCTTTGAACGGACGGTCCGCTTCTTGGAAGAGTGCAAGCCGAGTCTGCCGACCTTTCACATTCTCACCCCCTATCCGGGGACGGCGCTGTTTGATCAATTCGACGGCGAAGGGCGGTTGCTGCACAAGGACTGGAGCCGTTACGACCATGGCCAGGTGGTGTTTAAACCCAAATTGATGACCCCTGAACAGCTCTACCAGGGGTGGCAGCAGGCCCGCTGGGAAGCCTACCGCTGGCCGAAGATCATTGATCGGGTCATGCAGAGCCCGGGCAAACCGGTGCATCTGCTGTATAACCTCCTGCGCCGGGGAGGGATCAGCCGTCCCCAGTAACCGGCGGTTGAAAAAGGCCACAACGCAAAACGAGAACCGCAGCAGCAGGCAGATCGGAGCACCGGTGATAACGATACTGAATCTTTCCCGCCGCGAACAGGGCATTAATGACACTGTCTGCGATCTGTTACGCGCCGGGTTGGCAGAAAAGCAGCTTGCTACGCAGTACATCAAGTTGCGGGAGCTGACCATCGGCTACTGCAACAACTGCCGGTCATGCATGAAAGCGCCGGGCAAGGAGTTGGGCCGCTGTCCTCTGAACGACGACATGGATTCCCTGGTAACTGCGCTGCTGCAGTCGAAGGCGATTATCCTCTCGGCTCCGATCAATTGCTATGATCTGCCGTCAATTCTCAGAGTTGTTATCGAACGGATGGCGGTGTTTTGCCATTGGCCCGATGACAGCTATTCGCCCAAGGTCAGGGAGCTGGAGAAAAAAATCAATGGCATCTTGATTACCACCAGCGCACTGCCTGGGGTCATGGTTCCCATTGTCACCAGTGCCCGGAAGACGTTCAGGCTCTTTGCCAAGCCGATCGGCATCAAGCGGATTGATTATTTTCATATGGGGTTCAAGGGGAGAAAAAGCGATATGGCGCTGAACGAAAAGGATCAGCGAATGGTTCGGAAAATCATCGGTCAGCTTGCCGCCAGTGGAGCTGGTGCCCTATGAATACTCTGTTGTTGCGCCCTGATCCGGGGCATGAAAAATTCGGTCTCGGCCCATTTTTCCGGGTTGAGCCGCTCGGCCTGGAATATATTGGCGCCGCCCTGCTGGCTGCCGGTTATCCGGTGACAGTGGCTGACCTCCGTTTCCGACCCGGCGCCACTGCCTGGGTGCGTCGCACTACCCCGCGGATCGTCGGCATCTCCTGCCTTCATGCCCTGGAGTACGACCGGATCATCGCCACTGCTGCCGAGGTGCGCCGGGCTGCGCCTAATGCCTTTATTATTGTCGGTGGCCATGCTGCCGCTTCATATCCTGCGCCGCTGGAGCATGACCTGATCGATGCCATCTGTCTTGACGACGGCGAAGAGGTGTTGCCGGCCCTGGCCAAAGCCATTAAAAAAGGGTTGCCGCTGACTGAGGTGCCGGCCCTGCGGCTCAAAACCGATCATGGCTGGGTCACCACCCAGCCGCTCCCTGAGCGGACCAGCCTCGACCTGATCCGCCTCCCGGCCCGCCATCTGGTGGAGCGGCACCGCAGCGGCTATCACTGCCTGCTGTTCAAGCCGGTCTGGCTGGTGGAGACCGCTCGCGGCTGTCCTCATCGCTGCTCGTTCTGCTCGGTGTGGCAGTTTTATGGCCGTACCTGCCGGGAACGGAGCCTGGCTGCAGTGGTGGAGGACTTTGCCACTGCCGGGGACTCGATCTTCGTGGCCGACGACCTCTTCTGGTATGATCCGGAGCGGAGCATGGAGCTCGCCGCAGCCCTGAAGAAGCGCGGCGTGTTCAAGCGGTGGATTTTGGTGCAGACCCGCACCGACCTGATCACCAAGCGGGCCGAGGTGATGGCGGCCTGGCGGCCGCTGGCCAAGGACTTCGACATCTTCCTCGGCCTGGAGGCAGCCAGCGACTCCGGGTTGGAGGGGATAACCAAGGATTCGGAGGTCACGGACAGCGTCGAGGCGGTACGCTTGGCGCGGGAGCTCAGATACGGCATCAACGGCAACTTCCTGGTGGACCACAACTGGGGGGAAGCGGAATTCCAGGAACTTTGGGACTTTGTCGCCCGTCACGGCCTGCAGCGCGCCGGGTTCACGGTACTGACCCCGTTGCCGGGCACCGAGTTCTACGAGGGGATCAAGGCCCGGATACCGGATCAGCCCTGGAGCAATTTCGACATGCACCATCTGCTCTGGGAGCCGAAACTGGGGGCGCAGCGGTTCTTCGAGCTGTACGCCGAAACCTGGAAACGCTCCATCCTCAACACCTCCGGTGAAAAAAGCCTGCTGGACTGGGTGCGCCAGGTCAAGCCATCCCAATGGCCGTACATCATCAGGGTATTGTGGCAGACCCAGCGCATGATGAAGCCTGATGCATATATGACCGAGCATGCGCTAAGCCGAGCGCCGCTCCCTGAACCTGCCGCCCGCCAGCCGGGTGCGATCGTAAGAGATGAAGGAGGCCAGCCATGAAAAGCAGAGTGACACCCATGTTTCTCATCTGTACCCTTTTTGCCGCCAATAGTTTTGCCGACGATCTTAAGGAAGACCTGAAGAAGTCGGGCCACGAGACCAAGGAAGCGTTCAAGACCGAAGGGAAAAAGATTAAGGAGGCGCTCAAGGAAGAGGGGCGCGAGATCAAGGAAGGTCTGAAAAAAGCCGGCAAAGAGATCGGCCCTGGTCTGAAGAAGGCAGGCAAGGAGACCAAAGAAGGGGCGAAAAAGCTGGGTGAAGAGATTAAAGAAAAGCTGAAAAGCGAATAGAGTGGGGGGAGCCGATCGGCTCCCCCCATTGCTCAGTAGAGTTTCTCCAGGAACTTTGCCAGGTTTTCCCCGATGCTCTTGGCCTGGTGGGGGAAAAGATCCTCATAGCTTTCCATGGACATGGCGCCCCGGTAGCCGGTTTCCCGGTCTTCAAAATTAGCCAGTTCTTTGCCGGTTGCAGCATCAAGCAGCCGTCCCTTGAATTTCAGATAGGCCTTGCCTGCACCAAAACCAACCCAGAATTTGAGGGCGCGGCTGCCGGCATTGAATTCAGTGATCTTACCTTCGAGAATAACAGCCTTCCCCTTCGGCTCGCCGTTCTTGATGATGTTCTTGAAGAGCTTCTTCCCTTTTAGTTCACCTTCCATCGAGAGCGCAATATTCGACAGCAGCATCGGGGTCATGGTAGTGATCTTGGCCCTCTCTTCATCATCGACCCGGGAGTATTCTGCGCCGTCGGTCGAGAACTCCTTGATGACAATGGTGTCGTAGTTCTTCGAGAGTTTTTCGGTGAGAAAGATCGTTTCCTCACTGAGCGCTTCCGGTTTGGGTAGCGTGTCTGCTCCTAAAACAGTGAGCGGTGCTGTTGCCAGGAAAAGAACCAGGGCTATAAGGGTGAACAGTCTTTGCATGTAACGGACCTCCAAGCATAATGATGAAACGTATGTAATAGTTACCACATCATAAGAGTTTGACAATACGGGCAACGAAAAAGGCCGCTTCCGTAGCAGAAGCGGCCTTTTTGCTTGCAGTGTCGGTCTTGATCAGAACTTGAACCTGACGCCGACAGCCATGTTGTGGCTCTCGTATTTCAGGTCCGTACTCTGGGCCCAGTCTTTGTCAAAGGTCGCCCGAGAAGTGCCGAAGTAGCGATAGCCCAGATCCAGCGAAATCTTGCGGTTGATGGCGATATCTACCCCGGCGCCGAGCTGGTAGGCAAATACCGAGTCATTGTCTTTCAGGTAGAGGGTCTGCCGGATGCCGCTGTTGTCAACGCCGGTTGTCTCGCCCATGTAGAGCGTCGCCACCCCGATACCGCCCCCGAAATAGGGGGTGATCGGTGTGTCATTGTGCAGATCGAAGAAGCTGTTGGCCATGAAGGCGAAGACCCCGAGATCGCCGTCGACGCTCCGGTAGCGGGCGCCGGTGTCGCGGTCGGTTATCGCCTTCATCTCCGAATGCTTGTAGGAAAGTTCGCCTTCAACGCGCAAGTAGCCAAAATCGTAGCCGCCGGTACCACCGATGTTGATCCCCGGATCAAATTCCACCCGGTCTCTGAACGCTGGGGGAGAGGCAAAGACATCGGTGTTGACATCGGCGTCCTGGGCCATGGTGGCCCCCAGAAACGCGGATGCGTATGGGCCGGGCTTGGCCGGGGCGGCGCCGGAGATGGCCGGAATTGCCAGGGTTGCGATTGCTGCAATGGTGATTATGGTCTTTTTCATGATGTTCCTCCTGAAGATTCTGTTCGCTGCCAGCAAAGGTGCGTACAGCGCATGTACCAACTATAACGTCAAAGTTGGCAGCCGGTTGACCGCTGCAACAAAAAATGAAGAATTGACTCAATGAAGTAGATGTTCATGGAAAAGAGTAAGCCGGAGAAGTCCCCGGCTTACCTTGATTTAGGATTGTTAAATAGACAGGGGTGAAGCGCTATTTGGTGGTTGAAACCCGCATGCCTTCGGCAATAGCCTTGCAGTCGCCTTTGATGCATTCACAGGTGCATGTCTGCTCATCTACCTCTTTGACCTTTATTTCTGCGACATTGTCGGTAATGACCTTGATTACTGCGCCGGAGCTGTTTTTAATCTCCTTGACCACTTTGCTTACATAGAGAGGAGCCCCGGTGCTTATTCCGGCGGTCCGCCCGATGTCAGCAATGGTCGAATTCTTGGCAGCATCGCTGTAGACGACCGCACCGGTAACTGCGATTTCCTTGAGCTTGTTTTCTGACGTCTTGAGTTGCGCGATAACCTCGTTCAGAGCTTTCTTGGTGGCAATCCCCAAGAGTGAGTTTTCAGACCCGCTTTCCGATGAACCATAAAAGCTGCCGACCTGCGCATTGGAACTCTCCTCTTCACCCTTGCCCTCAGCCGTCGCAATGATCTCTCCGGTATTTGCATCAATAATCCGGGCATTCAAGCCAACCTTTGCCGTGTTTACCTTAACTCCGATTCCCAAAACACCCCGCTTGTGTGATTGGACAGTGAATTCATTTACGCTGCCGGTCACGATGGCGCTTACTCCCAGCAGCTTACCCAGTTTTGCCGCGCTTGACTGGTCAATAGCACCTGATTTGGAGATGTTCTGCTCATCAAAAATCTTCTGGATCTGGCTCCGTTCGAGGACCATGAAGGTGCCGTCTTTGGCGAGTTCGTTCACCAGCTGTCCGGCAACATTCTTTCCGATTTTACGCTCTGGCGCCTGCTGCTGTTGCTGGCCTCGGAGTGCTGCAATTATGGCAAACGGGTTGTCCGGATTCTGGCTGTTCTGTTCAGCGATGGCAGTATCTTCAAAATCAAGAACCGCAACCCTCTTTTTAGCCGCTTCTGCATTTCCAACTAGGGCAATCAGCGAAATAGAAGCGATCATAGCAAACAGTTTAATCATAATATCTCCTAATGTAGAATTGTCGGCCTTAAGACCGTAATGTGTAGTATATGCAGTAGGTTATAGCGAACTCACTCCAGTGGGTAACATTTTATAACCCATGGTATGGGTTTTTTCAAATAAAAACGTAATGAAATATTTCTATAGTTAGAATTGTTTGGAGATACCGAGAAGGATTTTGCTTGAATTGAGTGGTTCGTTGGGTTCGGCAGTGCCGGCGTTGGAGATGTGATGGTAGCGGTATTCACCGATAACGGCGACTCCGGGGCGGAGCAGGTACTGCATACCTACACCCCCTTGGTAGGAGTAGTTGAGCCTGGTTCCCTGGGTGGCCAGTCCCAGATCGTTGTACAGCGGGCCGCCTCCGGCAAAGGCATACGGATAAAGCTTCTGCTCACTGAGTCCGGTGAATTTCCAGCTGCCGAGCAGGTACAGGCCGGTCATGATCCGGGTGCGCGGATCGACGGTCAGGTGCAGCGGCAGCTCTACCAGCAGTTCGTGGCGTCCCTGCACCAGGCTCCCTTTGGCGACCTCATCGGAGAGGAAATAACCGTAACGGAGAATGGCATCGACGGTCTGCACTTGGGTAACGGTGGCGCCAAAGCCCCGGTGAGTAATGCCGTAACCGCCGAGAACGGCATATTCACCGCTGGCTGTGGCGGGGTCAGCCGCGTAAGACGGCATTACGGCGCAGAGTAGCAAAAATATGGTTGATACCGCCGACAGCTTGAGCTTTACCATTTCTTTTCCCGCTCCAGTTTTATGATGGCCGGCAGGTTCTTCAGGAACGATATGATGCTGTGGGGGGATTTCCAGAGCATGGTGGTATACCCCCAGTGAATGCGGTGCCGGCGGTAGAAACGGCGGATAAACTCGTCGTAGAGCAGTTGCAGCTGGTCCTTGGTCATGCCGTGAGGGATGAAGACCGGGTTGACGCAGTTCATCAGCGGCCATTCCTCGTTGAATTCACCATGGTCACGGATGGTGGCGTAGACCGGCGCGCCGGGAAACGGGGTGAACATGGTAACATTGATCTCGTCCAGCGGCAGCGCCAAGGCATAGTCGATGGTGCGGCGGATCGACTCCTCGGTTTCGCCGGGCAGGCCGACCATAAACAACCCCTTGACCCGCATGCCGGTATCCTTCACCAACTGCAGTTTCCGCTGCACCTCGTCCAGACCGTAGTACTTGCGATGCTTCTTGATCACCTCCGGATCGCCTGATTCGATACCGAAATTCACCTGCCAGCAGCCGGAGCGCTTCAACAGCTGCAGCAGTTCGGCGTCAACATGCTCCAGCCGGGCGATACAGTTATAACCGACCTGCAGCCCCCGTTTCTCCTTCAGTGCACAGAACTCGGCTACCCGCTTGCGGTCAGTAGTGAACAGGTCGTCGTAGAAAAAGACGTGGCGGATGCCGTAGTCGCGGTTCAAGAGCGCCATGTGCTCGACGATGTATTCGGGAGAGTTGAAGCGGAAACCGCGGTTGAATACCGAGCGGTCGCAGTAGGAGCACTGGTAGGGGCAGCCGCGGCTGGAGATGATGCTGGTGTTGGGCGCCTTCGGGTAGCTGAATAGTGGCAGGAAGTAGCGCTTAGGGAATTCCGGCAGCAGGTGATAGGCCGGGAACGGGAGCGAGTCGAGGTCGGCGATCAACTCCCGCTCGGCAGACAGCACTCCTTTGCCATTGATCCGCGCCGCGCAGCCGGGGATGGTCGCGATGTCGCGTCCACTGGCGGTCACTAGTTCGTAAAAGGTCTGCTCCCCTTCGCCGATCACCAGGTAATCGATGGCCGGAAAGCCGTCGAGCAGGCTTGCCCCGGCAGAACAGGCATGGGCGCCACCAAAGACCGTGGTAATCTCTGGCGCTGACTCCTTGACCTGGCTGGCGATATCGTATCCTTCGAGAAAGGAGGAGGTGGTGCAGGAAAAACCGACCACGTCGGGCCGGCGCCGGATGATCTCCTTTACCAGTTCGCTTTGCGGCAGCGGCGTAGCGTAGCAGTCGATGATTTCGGCCGAGACGCCGCGCTGCTCCAGGTAGGCGGCAATGCTCATGATCCCCAGGGGGGGCATGACATTGAAGATGGTGGTGATATCAGGGCCTGACCCCAGCCAGTTGCTGCCGTGGGGGTGAACGAAGAGGACCTTCACGGAAAAACCTCGTCAAAGGGTGGTGGAAAGCCCTCATGCTAATCGGTTTTAGCGGATAAAGCAAAAAATATTACAGCGCGGTGTGCCGGATATCCTTCCCCTTGATCATGAAGATCACCATCTCCGCCACATTGGTGGCATGATCGGCGATCCGCTCCACGCATTTTGCCACATGGTTGATCTTCATCGCCCGGGCGATCGCGGTTGGATCGGCCATCATGAAGGTCAGCAGTTCCCGCTGGATCTGCTCGTTCAGGTCATCGACAAACTGGTCGTCGCGGCAGACCTTGAGCGCCAGCTGGTCATCGCCGGCAACAAAGGCGTTGAGCGCTTCCTTGACCATGATGCTGGCGTGCAGGGCCATGCGCGGCAGGTCGATATATGGTTTGAGCGGCGGAAGCTCGTTTAGCTCAATGGAGCGTTTGCCGATGTTGCGGCACTGGTCGCCGATTCGCTCCAGGTCGGTCACGATCTTCATCGCCAGGGTAATGAACCTCAGGTCGCGGGCCGCGGGCTGGCGCCGGGCCAGCACCTCCAGGCAGCGCTCGTCGATCTCCATCTCCAGCCGGTTTATCTGGTGGTCAAAGGCGATGACCTTCTCAGCCAGCGCGGAATTCCGGTCCACCAGCGCCTTCAGGGCGTCGTTGATCATCAGTTCCACCTTGCCCCCCATCTCCAGGAGCTTTTCGCGGATCTCATTCAGTTCGGTATCGAATTGGCGGCTGTAGTGTTCTCTTTCCATAATTAATCCTCGTTAAAGGTTCAAGTTTAAAGGTTCGAGGTTCGAGGTTTCAACTTTGAACCTTGAACTAACTAACTTTGAACTGTTTTATTACCCGAATCTTCCAGTTATGTAGTCTTCGGTCTGCCGTTTCTCCGGCGTAGTGAAGATCTTCTTGGTAAGCCCGAATTCGATCAGCTCCCCCATGTAGAAAAAGGCGGTGCTGTCCGACACCCGTGCGGCCTGCTGCATGTTGTGGGTGACGATGATGACGGTGTACTGCTCTTTCAGTTCCTCGATCAACTCCTCGATCTTGAGGGTGGCGATCGGGTCGAGGGCCGAGCAGGGCTCGTCCATCAGGATCACTTCCGGCTGCACGGCGATAGTTCTGGCGATACAGAGCCGCTGCTGCTGGCCGCCGGAGAGGTCCATGGCGCTGGTCTTCAGGCGGTCCTTGACTTCATCCCAGAGTGCCACCCGCTTCAGACAGGATTCAACAATATCATCCGCATCAGACCGTTTCAAGCCGCCGGTCAGTTTGTAGCCGGCGACGACGTTGTCATGGATCGACATTGCCGGGAACGGGTTCGGCTTCTGGAAGACCATGCCGATCCGCCTGCGCACTGCCACCGGGTCCACGCTGCGATCGTAGATGTCGGCATTGTCGAGCATGATCCGACCGGTGACCCGGGCCGAAGGGACCAGGTCATGCATCCGGTTGAGGCTGCGGAGCACGGTTGACTTGCCGCACCCGGATGGGCCGATGATGGCGGTCACGCTGTTTTCCGGGAAGTCGAGAGAGACGTCCTTTACTGCGTGATTGCTGCCGAAATGGACGTTCAGGTTTTCAAGGGTCACTTTTGTTTGCATTGCATCCATTACGAATACCTTTTCTGCCTGCCGAAATATCGAGCTGCCAGGCTCAAAGTGAACATTATTACCACCAGTACCAGGGCTCCGGCCCAGGCGAGCTTATGCCAGTCCTCATAGGGTGCTATGGCGAAGTTGAAGATCTGCAGCGGTATTGCCGCCATCGGTTCCGTCAGTTTCCTGCTCCAGAACTGGTTGCCGAGCGCCGTGAACAGCAGCGGCGCGGTCTCGCCGGCAATGCGGGCAATGGCCAGGAGAATGCCGGTGATGATACCGGTTCGGGCACTGGCCAGGGTTACCTGAAGGGCCGTGCGCCACAGCGGTACTCCCAGGGCCAGCGAGGCCTCGCGCAGGGTGCCCGGCACCAGCTTGAGCTGCTCTTCGGTGGTCCTGAGTACAATCGGGATCATGATCAGCGCCAGCGCAATAGCGCCGGCCAGGGCGGAAAACCCTTTCATCGGCACTACCAGCAGGGTGTAGGCCACCATACCGGTGATGATCGACGGAACTCCGGCAAGCACGTCCGCCGAGAACCGGATCGCATGGGCAAGACGGTTGTTGCCGAATTCGGTGAGATATACCGCACCGAGAACCCCGACTGGCAGCCCGATCAGCGATGCCATGGCGATCATGATTGCCGATCCGGCCAGGCCGTTGGCCATGCCGCCGCCGGTCTCACCGGTAGGTTTGGGGATCTGGGTGAAGAAGTCGAGCGATATGGATGATGCCCCCATTCGCAGGATATGGATAAAGATGATCCCCAGTGGCGCCAGAACTGCGATGGTGGCTGCCACCATCAGCAGGGTCATCAGGCTATTCTTGATCCGGCGGATCGAAGGTGTCCGTTTCATGCATTTCTCCCTGCACTACCCCTGGTGACGCTCCAGATCAACAGACGGGCCATGACGTTGATCACCAGGGTAACTACCAGCAGGATCAGGCCGATCTCCATCAACACCGAGGAGTGAAACTTGGAGGTGGTTTCGGCAAACTCGTTGGCAATGACGCTCGGCATGGTGTAGCCGGGTGCGAGGAGCGACAGCGCTATCTGCGGGGTATTGCCGATGACCATGGTCACGGCCATGGTCTCGCCGATGGCCCGACCCAGGCCGAGAATGACCGCTCCCAGGATGCCGGAGCGGGCGTAGGGCAGCAGGGCGATGCGCAACATCTCCCAGCGGGTTGCCCCAAGGGCGTAGGCCGCCTCTTTCTGGGCAGTCGGTACGGCGGTGAGGACCTCTTTGGTGATGGAGGTGATGATCGGCACGATCATGATCATCAGGATGAAGACCGCTGCCAGCATGCTGACCCCATATGGGGCTCCCTGGAACAGCGGGATGAAGCCGAAATGATCGATGAGGAACGGCTGCACCGTTTTCTGCAGCCATGGCGCCATGACCAGCACCCCCCAGAGGCCATAGATGACGCTCGGGATCGCGGCCAGCAGTTCAACCAGCGATGAAACCGCCCCACCAAATTTCTTGGGGGCGATGTCGGTGATGAACAGAGCCGTGCCGACAGAAAGCGGAGTGGCCAGGAGTATGGCCAGGATCGAGGAGACCACGGAACCGTAGAGGAACGGCAGGGCGCCGAACTGCTCCTGGACAGGGTCCCAATCCTTGCCGATGGTGAATCCCCAACCGAACTTTCGTATCGCCGGCAGGCTCTCCTTGATCATTTCAAAGGCCATAAGCAGCAGAATCAACAGGATGCTGGCGCTGAAGCCGAGGGTAATCCAGCGGAACAACCGGTCACCCCAGGCGTTATTGCCTGAGATTATGACCGGTGTCTTGCTTTGCGTTGCTTCGGTGTTTACGGCGGAGGTCATGGTTTTCGTAATCTCCATCAGTTCGTAGCCTCGTTGAAACAATTATACCGACAAAAACAAGGGGGGCATTGATGCCCCCCGACAGGCCATATAAATCAGTATTTGATGGTTTTGATGGTTTTATCCACCATCTTGACCACGTTTTCCGGAAGCGGCGCATAGAGAAGCGGGGCTGCCAGCTTCTGTCCCTTGTGCAGGCTCCAGTTGAGGAATTCGACCAGCTTCTGGCCTTTGACCTTGTCCTTCTGCTGCTCGTAAACCAGCAGCCAGGTGAAGCCGACTACAGGGTAGGTGTCCTTGCCTGGCTGGTTGACCAGGGAGATACGATAGTCGGCCGGCATGTTCTTGGCGGCGCCTGCTGCTGCGGCACTGATCGACTTGATGGTCGGTTCGGCGAACTTCCCTTCCTTGTTCTTGAGGAAGGCGTACGGGAGCTTGTTCTCGACAGCATAGGCCAGTTCGACGTAGCCGATGGAGAACTGGGTATTCTTTATCTGGCCGGCAACACCTTCGTTACCCTTGCCGCCAAGCCCGACCGGCCATTTTACCGACGGTCCCTTGCCCACTTTCTTGGCCCACTCCTGGTTCACGCTGGTCAGGTAATCGGTGAAGATGCTGGTGGTGCCGCTGCCGTCAGAGCGGTGCACAACCACGATCGGCTTGTCCGGTATCTTGATGCCGGGGTTGTCGTTGGTGATCTTCGGGTCATTCCATTTGGTGATCTTGCCGAGGAAGATGTCAGCCACGTCCTCTGAGGAAAGCTTAACTCCGGTCGGGACACCCGGAAGGTTGTAGGTGACGACCACTGCGCCCATAACCGTGGGAATGTGGATCAGCTTGCCCGGTGCGCCTTGGAGCTCACTGTCGGACAGGAATTTGTCGCTGGCGCCGAAGTCAACAGTCTGGGCCGTGATCTGCTTGATCCCGCCGCCAGAGCCGATGGACTGGTAGTTGAATTTGACGCTTTTGTCGATCTTGGCGTATTCGTTGAACCACTTGGAGTAGAGCGGGTAAGGGAAGGTCGCTCCGGCACCGTTGATCAGGGTTTCGGCAGAGGCGAGGCTTGCCAGTGACAGCAGGCCGGCAGCAACAATGGCAGCAATCTTTTTGAACATGTATTGTCTCCTTCTTGTTTCGATCATGTCTCTTTTGGTTGATCTGATCGTAACCAAGTTTTGTTGCAGTTGTGTTACAGGGAAGAAAAGATCCGGTGAATATGCACCGAAATCGCTCTTCGGATTTGCCGACTGCCTTTCTCATGAGCTGAAAGCCGTGGTTCTCTCCGGCTGAGGATAAATTATCCTAAAGTCCACCTCCTCACCACCCGAAGAGTTTTATAGCAATATAACAGTATATTATTGTTGGCATGCTCTAAGTTTCTGCGCTCCTGCCACTGTTAAGGTCCGGACTTTAAAATATTTAAACCTCGGTTTGATTGCGATGGCGGCAGAGCCTTGGCCCGGTCCGGAGCGGCTTTATTCTTCGCAACTAAGATCACCCGGAGCAGATATGGTTTTGCTGAGACAACCGGTAGCTTCGCCTCCATGTGCACCCAATCAAGCTTGTAATCAGGTGCACTATTAATGACGGAGTCGCCGTTCCATAAACTCAAGCGGAAAATCCTTGCCGGTGTTGCCACCATTGTCCTTGCGGTGGCCTCTATCTCTGCGTGGAATTTCACTGACGAATACCGGCATACCATTGAGACCGCCAAGCGCATGACCGCCGGGTATGCCAAGGCGTTGGCCGAGCATGCGGAAAGCGCCCTGGCTGAATCAGACCTAGTATTAAAGGGGATAATTCGCGAGACCGCCAGTGACGGCCCGCTTGCTGCCATGGACCAGAAAAGACTTTTCGATGTCATCACCCATTATTCCGAGGGGGCGCCCCAGATCGGCATGGTTTTTCTGGTCAACCGAAACGGCCTGCTCTTCATGAACAGTAATGCGTTTCCACCGAAGCAGGTGGATGTGGCGGATCGGGAATATTTCCGGCATTTTTCAGCGCACCCTGAGACGGATTTATATATTTCCGATCCGCTCTTCAGCAGACTGACCTCTCAATGGCGCTTCAATCTGATGCGTCCCATTCGAGGTAAGGGCAACAACATAGATTCTCTGGTCTCAGTGGGCTTCAATACGGATTATTTCAAGAATTTCTTTCCCCAGGAAAGCATGGGTAAGGAAGGCAGAATCCTGCTGGTAAAAGACGATGGCACACCGATAGTGAATGAGCCTGGGGGAGAGGCTGAATACAAATTCAACTTCGCGAAGACCCCGCTGTTTGTCAAACATTTGCCGCAAGCGCCGGCCGGAACTTATTTCCTGAAAGCCGGCATCATTCATCCGGAACCACGCATTGTCTCCTACCACCGGCTCAAACGATTTCCTGTTATTGCCGTGGTATCGATAGCCAAGAATGAGGTGCTGTCTGCCTGGTATCGCCGCACTGTGTCCACAGTGCTGCTCCTCGCAGCTTTGAGTGCCGCTGCCATCTTTCTGGTTCGGATGCTTTTCAAGCATCTCGATCGACTGCACCTTTCCCAGACAACTATTTCCGATCAGCAGCAACAGCTGAAGACGCGGCTGACCTTGTTGGAGAATATCGCCACCGGTGTCGAACTCCCCACAATCCTGGACCAGGTTGTGTTGATGGTGGAAGCCGAATATCCCGGCTCGCTCTGCTCCATCCTGCTGGCAGACGAGGCCGGTGAGCGGTTGCGGCATGGTGCGGCCCCGAGTCTCCCGGATTTTTACAACAAAGCGGTCGATGGCCTTCCCATCGGGCCTCGCATCGGTTCCTGCGGCACGGCAGCCTACACTAGAAAAAGGGTGGTGGTGGAAAAAATAGAGGGGCATCCCTATTGGAAAGGGTTTGCTCCTGCCGGAGAGGCCGGGTTGAAATCCTGTTGGTCCGAACCTATTATCTCCTCGGCCCATGAGCTTTTGGGCACCTTTGCCATTTACCACCGGGAGGAAAAGTCTCCTGATGACAAGGCGCTTCACCTGATCGAGTCTGCTGCGCACCTGGCTGCCATTGCCATTGGCCGGGTCAGGCAGGAAGAAGCCCGGCAGAAGCTGGAGTCGAAGCTGCTGCATATGCAGAAGATCGAGGCTGTAGGGCAGTTGGCAGGGGGTATTGCCCATGATTTCAATAATCTCCTCACCCCTATCATCGCCTATGCCGACATGCTGTGCTACAGCCTGAGGCATGACGATAACGACCGGAGGAAAGCCGAAAACATCCTTTCCGCCGGTCACAAGGCAAAGGAGTTGACCCAGAAACTGCTTACTTTCGGGCGCAAACAGAACCTTCTCATGGAACCCCATGACCTGAACGATATCGTGCGGTCGTTCCAGGATATCATGCGTCGCACCATCCGGGAGAATATTGCCATCGGTTTAAGCCTTGCCGAACCGCATGCCTTTGTGTCCGTGGATCGAGGCCAGATCGAGCAGATCCTCCTGAACTTGCTGGTCAATGCCCAGGATGCCATCGAGGGGAAAGGGGAGATCAGGATAGAAACCGGTCACGTCTTGCTGGATGACGAATATGCACGGCTGCATCCCGGCATGCATAGCGGGCGCCACATCCTCCTGGCCTTCACCGATACCGGATGCGGCATGTCCGAAGAACTGGCCAAGCATGTGTTTGAGCCGTTTTTCACGACCAAGCCGGTCGGCCACGGCACAGGACTGGGGCTGGCAACGGTGTACGGTATCGTCAAGCAGCATAACGGCTATATCAAGATGTCCAGCAAGGTTGAGGTGGGCACGGCATTCATAATATACCTGCCCGAATACGTTGGCGAGTCGTCTGCTGCCTCCCTGCAGCTGCCGGCAGCGGCAGATCATGCTGCCTCACCGGTGTTCGGCCGCAAAACCATCCTGCTGGTGGAAGATAACATCATGGTTCGGGAAATGATGGGCGAGATCCTGAGCAGCAACGGCTACCTGGTGCTGGAAGCGGAATCCCCAGCTATTGCCGTGTCAATGGCATCTGCTCCGGAAAATCATATCGACCTGCTGGTGTCGGATGTGATCATGCCAGAAATGAACGGCAGGGAACTGTACGAAATAATCAGCAAGGGCCATGAGGCTCTGCCTGTCTTGTTTGTATCCGGCTATACCAGTGACATCCTTGATCAGGACAAAGCGATGGTGAATGAAATCAGCTTCTTGCCAAAGCCATTCACCGTGGAACAGTTTCTGAAGCAGGTCAACATCATGCTTCATCAGCCGTAAATGGTGCCCGATGAAATCAACCATGTCGGTTAAAATAATGCTGATGTTTCTGGCAGCCGCCATCGGGGGCATTGTTGCCCTTTGGGTCGCCACCACCCATGTTGTCGGTGAGAACCAGTGGCTCGTCGCCCTTATTGCCGGGTTGGTGCTCTCCTTCAGCGCCTTTATTGCCATCATTCTCCATTATCAGTCGGTCTTGGTTGAGGCCAAGGAGAATCTGGATGAAGCACATCTGTCGGTCGAAGGTCTTATCACGCAGAAAGATCAGTTCATTCGTCGCCTTGGTCACGACCTTAATACTCCATTAACGCCGCTTGTGGCGCTGCTTCCCATGATCCTTACCAAGTCTGGCGATGAAAAGCAGCAGCAATGGATAAAGGCCTGTATCGCCAATGTGCAGCATATCCGCGAACTGGTTGCAAACTCCATGCAGCTGGCGAAGCGGTTCAAGCCGACCAGGCTCAGGTTAAACCTCGACTGTTTTTCTCTGGCCCCGGCAGTGGATGATTTCCTCTCTCTCATGGATACCGAGATCGAAAACCACGACCTGAGGGTGGTAAACCTCATTCCGCAAGACCTTACGATCCATTCGGACCGCTCGGAGATCCAGGAGGTTTTCTCCCAGCTCGTGCAGAACGTGGTGCAGTTCGCTCCCCGCGGATCCAGGCTGATCATCGATGCAGAAGCTTCAGGGGATGAGGTGTGCGTCTCTTTGCATGATGAGGGGATCGGCCTTTCCGATGAAGAACGGCTACAGATATTCGATGAATTTTACAAGGCAGACCCTTCGCGGCATGAGTTGCGTTCATCGGGTCTCGGTCTTTCCATCTGCCGCCAGATCATTGTCAACCATGGCGGGCGGATCTGGGCCGAGAGTCCGGGTAAAGGGTTGGGGACCACGATAAAGTTTACGCTCAGTTCCGGAGGTAATCATGACAGCAGACAAGAGCTTTCCAGCAAAAGTGATGATTGTGGACGACGAACCTTATATCCGCGAAACAGTCCAGGAAATTCTCACCTTCCACGGGATCGGCCTCCTGTCTGCCGCAAGCGGCGATGAATGCCTACAGTACCTGCGTGAGGGGTTCAGGGGGGTGATTCTCCTGGATATCATGATGCCCGGGAAAAACGGCTGGGAAACCATCCGGGAGATAGCTGCGGCTGGCCTTCAGTCAGGCAATATCATTGCCATGCTGACCGCCCTTGATACGCCGGATGACCAAATGGACGGGCTCCAGGAACTGGTAATGGATTACATCACCAAACCGTTCGAGCCCTCAGAGTTCGTGGCGTCCCTGCGTTCTTACCTGTCTTGTCTTGAGCAGATGGAGCATGAGGTCCAATAGATGGCACTCACCAATCTCATCGTCATCGGCTCTTCTACCGGCGGTCTCAAGGTCCTGGAGGTACTCTTCCCCAAGCTTCCGGTCCTGAACGCCGCGGTTGTCATAGTGCAGCACATTACGCCGCTGGTTGACAAGTCGTTCGTCACCTCTCTGCAAAGGGTTTCGGCCATGCCGGTCGCCCTGGCAAAGGAGGGCGATCTCCTCCAAAGCGGCAAGGTCCTGCTGGCCCCGGGAGGGGTGCACCTGTATTTTGTCAATAACCAGAGCATCCACCTGGCGGCAGGGGAACGGGTCAACTCCGTATGCCCATCAATCGATGTGAGCATGCTCAGTCTCTGCCCTGGGAAAGGCGGCAAAATGGTTGGCGTGATCCTTACCGGCATGGGGCGTGACGGTGCCGACGGCATTGCGCACATGAAAAAATGCGGTAGCGTCACCATTGCCCAGGACCAGAAAACCAGCGTGATTTATGGCATGCCCAAGGCAGCGGCGGAAACCGGCGCCGTCGATTTTGTCCTGCCGACCGAGCGGATCGCGGCCAAATTGAAAGAGATTTGTGGATAACATCATAAATACTTAGAAGAAGGAGACTAACATGGGTTTCACGAGGTTCAAGAACTGGCGGATCCAGTACAAGATCATGACGATTTCGGTCATCAGCGTCATTATGATGATGGCAGGGCTTTTCGCTTACCTGCTGCCGTTGATCGAAAACCGGATCATCAAGGAAAAGCAGGACGCCACTCGCCACGTTGTTGAGATGGCAGTCGGCATTGTCGAGTTCTATGATTCCAAGGTGAAAGCCGGGGCCCTTCCGCTGGAACAGGCGCAAAAGGAGGCTGCCGAGCAGATCTCGAAGCTGCGCTATGAAAAAAAGGAATATGTCTGGATCAATGATCTTGGCAAGCCGGTCCCCAAGATGATCATCCATCCGACTGTTCCGGCGCTGAACGGCAAGGTGCTTGACGACGCCAAATTCAACAAGGCCACAAAATCTATTGACGGGCTGTCCGGAGAAACCAGAAAACTGGATAACAAGAACCTCTTTGTTGCCTGCAACGAACTGGTGGAACGGGCCGATCGCGGTTTCGTCAATTACGAATGGCCCAAACCGAAGGAAGGTGGGGGCACTACCGACGAGCTGTATACCAAGCTTTCCTATGTGCAGAAATATGCCCCATGGGGATGGGTACTGGGAAGCGGCATTTACATCGACGATGTCAAGCATGATGTCAGTAATGTCAAGTGGCTGCTGGTAGGGCTTAATATTGCCTTTGCCCTGTTCATGCTGCTGCTTTGCTATTTCATAAGCCGCGGCATTACCCGCACCCTTGGTTATGTTGACAAGAGCCTGGAAGAGATGGCCAGCGGCGGCGGCGATCTGACCCGACGGCTTCAGGTGGAGCGTGAGGACGAAACCGGTTCCCTGGCCCACTCGTTCAACCGTTTTCTTGATAATCTCAAGGTAATTGTGATGCGGATCAACCAGAACGCGGTAGAGGTTGCCTCATCCGCCGACCGGTTGAACAACAATTCGGAAACCATTGCCAATGGTACGGAAAAAGCCGCCAGTCAGGCGACTTCCATTGCCATTGCCTGCGAAGAGATGGCCGCCACCTCGGCGGAAATCGCCCAGAACTGCATCCGCACTGTGGAAATATCCAACCGTGCCACCGACACCGCCCGCAATGGCTCCGAAGTGGTCAGCCATGCCGTGCAGAGCATCCAGCGGATTGCCGACAAGGTACAATTGAGCGCCAAGACCGTGGAATCGCTCGGCACCCGTTCAGAACAGATCGGTAATATCGTCGGCACCATTGAAGATATCGCCGATCAGACCAACCTTTTGGCCCTGAATGCGGCCATTGAGGCGGCCCGTGCCGGTGAGCAGGGCCGCGGTTTTGCTGTAGTTGCCGATGAGGTGCGCGCCCTTGCCGAGCGTACCACCAAGGCGACCCGCGAGATCGGCGAGATGATCAAGACCATTCAGCAGGAGACCAAGTCGGCAGTCGGGGCCATGGAAGAAGGGGTTCAGGAGGTTGAGCGTGGGACCGAGGACGCTTCCCGCTCCGGCATCGCCTTACAGGAGATCCTTTCGGAGATCGCCGATGTGACCAGTCAGATCAACCAGATTGCCACTGCTGCCGAAGAGCAGAGCGCCACCACCAATGAGATCAGCAAGAGCATGCACGAAATTACCGAAGCGGTCAGCAGCGCATCGCACAATGCCAACGATACTGCCGGAGCAGCCGGCCAGCTCGCCGGCATGGCTGAGGAGCTGAAAAAAATAGTCGCCCAGTTCAGGATGTAAAGAAAAAGCCCCTGTCGCCGTCACATAACGGCGGCAGGGGCTTTACCTCTGGCGGCAGGTGGGTGCCGGGGAAACCGCAGTCAGAAATCGTTTTGCAGGCGCCGCGGCGAAAACCGCACCGCAATGATCCGGATCAGGGCCAGCGACAGCACCAATAAGATCACCATCGCCACTTCCTGCCATTCCATATCCCGATACCAGAAGGCCATTACCTCGGTTAGGACGGTCACGATGACCGTATCGATGATGTAGGTGACCTTGACCCTGCCTTCGGTGAAATAGGCCAGGGCGGTGCGCAACACTTCAACAATCGCCAGCACAGTCAGCATATCCACCAGCAGTGTCTTGAAAACCGTATGCACCTCACCCTTTAGGACTAGCCGCAGGTCGTAAAACGTAGTGCCGATGCCGGCCAGAATCGCCAGCAGTATCGCCACAATCAGCAGGGAGAGCAGGACCCGCGCCGAACTCTCGAAAAACCGGGAAATTTTCAAATCAATTGCCTCTTCACGCCACATCTGAGTTCTCCTTTTTGTATTGTCTGGGAGAGCATAGCAGGGTAATGTTGCATGCCTGTTACAGGCTGGTGAATTATGAAAGGCCCGAAGGATATGGATGAATGTCTTGAAGTTCTCTACCAGGACGATTACCTGGTTGCCGTCAATAAGCCGTCAGGGCTGCTGGTGCACCGGAGCCCGATCGACCGCCATGAAACCCGCTTTGCCCTGCAGACGGTGCGCAACCAGACCGGGCGCCGGGTCTATCCGGTCCACCGGCTGGACAAGCCGACCTCCGGGGTGCTGCTGTTCGCCTTTTCCCCGGAAATCGCCCGAAGTCTTGTGGAGTGCTTTGCTGCCGGCGAGGTAAAAAAATCTTACCTGGCCGTGGTGCGGGGCTATGCGCCGGATGAGGGGACCATCGATTACCCGCTGGTTGAGGACCAGGACAAGCACGACCATATTTTTACCGGCATTGAGAAGGAGGCGCAGGCAGCGGTTACCGTTTTTCGCTGTCTAGCGCGCATCGAGCTTCAGTCCTCTGTCGGCCGTTATGCCACCTCCCGTTATTCGCTGGTCTCGGCAGCGCCACGCACCGGTCGGCGCCACCAGCTGCGTCGGCATTTTAAGCATATCTTCCATCCGATCATCGGCGATACCCGCTACGGCGAGGGGCGGCACAACCGGTTCTTCCGGGAAGAGTTCGGCGTGCATCGGCTACTGCTGCATGCTGCTGAGCTGATGTTCCCGCACCCAATCACTGGCGCTCCGGTGGCATTGATCGCACCGCTCGATCATGAGTTCAGGACATTGATGGAACGTTTGGGATGGTTGGCTGCAGTGCCGCTGGAGTGGCGCGATCCCGCCCGTCCTCCCCATGTTTAGGGGAGGGGGCAGAGAGTTTTGCCATGAAGAGAGGGGTGTTACGGTTTCTTTAATATGACTCTGAAAATTGCCCCTTGGCCCGGCGGGCTGTCCACGCTGATGCTGCCGCCATGAAGCTGCACGATATGCTTGACGATCGCCAGGCCGAGTCCGGTGCCGCCTTGCTCCCGGCTGCGGGCCGCGTCCACCCGGTAGAAGCGCTCGAAGATCCGCGGCAGGCTAGGCAGCGGGATACCCGGTCCGGTATCACTGATGGTAACCGTGACGTTGTTGTCGCTACTGGCGACATTTATGGAGACTTCTCCGCCGGCAGGGGTATATTTGATGCCGTTGTCGAGCAGGTTGAAAAACACCTGCTCGATTCGTCTCTGGTCGGCGAGGATGCCGGTGCCGGCAGGGATTTCCCCTAATTTCAGGGCCACCCCTTTTTCGACACTTTTCAACTCCAGAAGTTCGGCGGCATGCCTGATCGTTGCTCCGAGGTCAACTGGTCCGAGTTTCAGGCTGAAATTGCCAGATTCCATCTCCGACAGGCTCAGCAGGTCGGAGATCAGTGCTGCCAGCCGTTCGGAGTGGTTCAGGATTATCGACAGGAACTGCTGAGATCGCTCCGGGTCTTCGGTCAGCACCCCACCCAGCAGGGTCTCGCTATACCCCTTGATCACCGTGACCGGGGTGCGCAGTTCGTGAGAGACATTGGCCACAAAGTCCTTCCTGATCTTCTCCAGCCGTTTCAGCTCGGTAATGTCGTGAAAAACCGCCACCATACCGGTTACATTGTCTCCGTCGAGCAGCGGTACCCAGTAGGTAATAACATTTTTCTCACTGGAAGCCTCTATGGTTATCTCCTGGATATGCTCGCTTTTCTTCTGCAGGCATGACCGGAAAGAGTCATTAAGGCCGGGGTGACGCGATATTTCAATCAACGGCCGGCCAGAGATATTCTCCTGCACCTCAAACAGGGTGCAGAAGGCAGGATTGACCAGGGTCATGACCCCTTCATTGTCGGTGACCATTACCCCTTCACCCATACAGCGAAGGATTGCATCGAGGCGATTCCGCTCGGATGCCAGGCTGTGAATCTGCTCCTGAAGCCGATCCGCCATGTCGTTCATGACTCTGGCCAAACCGCCGAATTCGTCGTCTCGCCGTATCTGGATTCGCCGCGAAAGTTGGCCTGCCCCGATCTCACCGGCAAGCTGGGATATCTGCCGCATGGGGCGGTAGACCAGCTGGGAGAGGATGGAACTCAGGGCAAGGGCGATAAGTGCGGCAAACAGGATCGCCAAGCCGAGGGTGACGTGGAGCTTCATCTTCAACTGGTCAACTGAGTTGAGCGGCAGTGCCAGCCTGATGGTGCCGATTCCGGTGTTGTGGAGGTTGACCGGTGCGGCAACGTAGAGCATTTCGGAGCGGAGCGTGGTCGAGTAGCGTATTGCACTCCCTTGCCCTGTTTGCAGTGCCTGAATGACCTCGGGCCGGTCTTTGTGGTTTTCCAGATCAATGAGTTTGTCTGGCGATACCTGGGAATCACCGGCCACTCTGCCGTCAGGGGCAATGATCGTCACCCGGGCCTTGCTTTGCCTGCCGATCTCGGCAGCGAGCCGCGGCGCATAATGGCTTAATTCCCCGGTTTCGTTACTTACGGCAACAGCCGCAATACCTGCCTGGCTGAAAAGGTGGTCTGACAGGTCAGTCAAAAGGTGACGCTCAAGGGTCGGCACCAGGTAGGCGTACAGGGCACCTCCCATGGCTGCAGTCAGCAGGATGAATGAGGCGAAGATTTTCCAGCGGATGGAGAAGGTCATTCAACCTCCATCTTGTAGCCGAAACCACGGATGGTCTTGATCAGGTCGCCGGCGGTGCCGAGCTTGCTGCGCAGACGGGTTATGTGGGTATCCACCGTGCGGGTGTCGGCATCACTGCTGTACCCCCATACATGGCTTAAAAGCTGTTCGCGGCTCTGCATTCTGCCGAGTCGTTCCATCAGTGTCAGCAGCAGTTTGAATTCGGTGATGGTCAATGTTATCTCCTGGCCGTCCGATGTTACCTTGTGGGATTCGGTGTCAATGGCCACCGGTCCGGCGCGGAATAGCTTGGCCTCAGGTTTTTCATTGGCGCTCCTCCTTAGGATTGCCTTGACCCTGAGCAGTAGCTCCCGCGTGGAAAAGGGTTTGACCAGATAATCGTCGGCGCCAACCTCGAACCCGACCACCTTATCGATCTCTTCCCCTTTGGCTGTTACCATGAGGACCGGAATCGCCGAACAGCTCTCATTACGGCGGATTGCCTTGCAGATCTCGATGCCGCTGATTTCCGGCAGCATCAGATCCAAGATCACCAGGTCCGGTTTTTCGCTGATCACCCGCTCCAGGCCGCTCCTGCCGTCAGTAGCCACATCTGTCTGATATCCTTCTTTGTGCAGGTTGAAGGCGACCAGATCAGCCAGGTCCCGTTCGTCTTCGATGATAAGAATTTTCATCGGCATAAACTCCTCATGGAAATGTTAACAGATTATCAAGAGATTGTTACAGTTGTGTGTCCGGTTTACTGAGAATGTGTGAAAAGAAGAAAAGGTTGTGAATGACCGCAACTGTGGCATAATCCAGTAACAGCCTGCTAACGCCAAGAATCTGCATTGATCGTCCCAGAGGAACCCGATGTCCCCAGAGAACAAACTTACGGAATATTTTTCATACGAAATCCAGGTAAATCGTGCATCGTGGCACGCCTTGGGGCTTGCCGAGGTCACACAAGGGATTCGTAGTCAGCAGCTCCCGGTTGTCATGTTTTTCCGGGAGCTTGCCGCTCGCATCTCAGCAAGGCCCGGCCGGAAAGGCGAGCCGGTCCAGGCAGGGGCTCTGAATCTTTATGCGCTGCTGAATCGCGTCTACCGCATTATCTGCGATCGTTATTTCTTCGAGCAGGAGCCGGGACTGCTGTCGATACTCCTGGAAAAGAGCGGTTTTCCCTTGGACTCTCCGGAATTTACCTCGCTGGCGGTCCGGTTCGGTGAAATCTTCCCACCCGAGGCAGTGCTTGCTGACAGCTATCTGGATTTCGCGACTTGGCTGAATGCCTCCGAGGGGCGCGATCAGCGCAACTATCAGCTGTTCCGGGAAATGCTGCTCATCAGGGTCGCTGCCGAGAACAGGGCAATCGACAGTTTCCGGGAGATCCTGGACGATAGCGAGCTGGTCGCTACCAGCCATTATCTGCAGGCATGTTCCGGTATAGAACGGGAGCTGATCAAGGCGCCGCCGGTGGCGCCGTTCGATCTGCCGCTGGCCGAACTGCTGCGTCTCCCGCTGAAGGCTGCGCCCAATTCCTTGTACGACCAGCTGGCCTTCATCCGTCGCGAGTGGCAGGCGGTCCTTCCCAAGGATCTCCTGGTCGAGATCCAGACCGTTTTTGCCATTGTCGAGCAGGAGAGCCGGGTCTTTGCCCCTCGTGGCGAGCCGGGCGGAATCGATGTCCTGGAGTTCGGTCCCGGGAGCGGGGTCAACGATTATTACCCGGAGCCGGAGCGGTTTTCCGCCGATACTGACTGGATGCCGAACGTGGTGCTGCTGGCCAAGATGGTCTACGTCTGGCTGGGGCAGCTCTCCAGTGAGTATGGTGAAGAGATCAGGACTCTTGACCGGATTCCGGACGCCGAACTGGACCGTCTGGCCCGCTGGGGAGTCACCGGGCTCTGGCTGATCGGCATCTGGGAGCGGTCGCCCGCGTCCCAGCGGATCAAGCAGCTCTGCGGCAATCCGGAAGCCATTTCCTCTGCCTATTCCCTCTTTGACTACACTATTGCCCATGACTTAGGGGGCGAGCCGGCGCTCTGGAACCTCAAGGAGCGGGCGCTGCAGCGTGGCATAAGGCTGGCCAGCGACATGGTGCCGAACCACACCGGCATTTACTCCAAATGGATCCTGGAGCACCCGGACTGGTTCGTCCAGCTCGATTACCCGCCGTATCCCGGCTACAGCTTCACCGGCCCGGACCTGTCATCGTCGCCGGAGATCAGCCTGCATATCGAGGACGGCTACTGGGAGCGGCGCGATGCCGCGGTGGTCTTCAAGTATTACGATCACCGGGACGGCCGGACCCGCTACATCTACCACGGCAACGACGGCACCAGCACCCCCTGGAACGACACGGCCCAGCTCAATTACCTGAATCCCGAGGTGCGCGAGGCAGCTGCCGGCACCATCCTCCACGTGGCGCGCATGTTCCCGATCATCCGCTTCGATGCTGCCATGACCCTGTCCAAGAAGCATTACCAGCGGCTCTGGTTCCCCCAGCCCGGTCATGGCGGGGTGGCATCGCGGGCCGAACATGGCATGACCAGGGAGCAGTTTGACAACGCCATGCCCGAGGAGTTCTGGCGCCAGGTGGTGGATCGGGTGGCGGTTGAGGCTGCCGATACCCTGCTGCTGGCCGAGGCGTTCTGGCTCATGGAAGGGTATTTCGTCCGGACCCTTGGGATGCACCGGGTCTATAACAGCGCCTTCATGAACATGCTGAAGATGGAGGAGAACGCCAAGTACCGCCAGACCGTGAAGAACGTCCTGGAGTTCAACCCCCAGGTGCTGCAGCGCTTCGTCAACTTCATGAACAACCCGGACGAAAAGACCGCAGTGGAGCAGTTCGGCAAGGAGAACAAGTATTTCGGCGCCTGCGTGCTGCTGGTGACCATGCCCGGCCTGCCGATGCTCGGCCACGGCCAGGTGGAAGGGTTCCACGAGAAATACGGCATGGAATACAAGCGGGCCTACTGGGACGAACCGGTGGATGAGCACCTGGTGCGGGAGCACGAACGGCGGATCTTCCCGCTGATGCGCCGCCGCTGGCTCTTCTCCGGGGCCGACAACTTCACCTTCTATGATTTCTGGGTGGGCGGCTCGGTCAACGAGGATGTCTACGCCTACTCCAACCGGGTCGGCGAACACCGGGCGATCATTGTCTTCCACAACCGTTTCGCCTCGACCGCCGGCTGGCTCCGGAGTTCCACCGCCTTTGCGGTCAGGACCGGCAACGGTGAAGAGATGGTTCTTCGCCAGACCTTGCTCGGCGAGGCGCTTGGCTTCAAGGGGGATGGTCGGCACTACTACATCTTCCGCGATTATGCCAGCGGTCTCGAATATATCCGCAACGGCCGGGAACTGTTCAATGAGGGGCTGTTCGTGGAGATGGAGGCGTACGAATACCATGCCTTCATGGATTTCCGCGAGGTGTGGGACGACGAATACGGCACCTGGGGTACTCTCTGCCACCAGCTGCAGGGGCGGCCGGTGGAGAGCATCGACGAAGAGGTGAAGCTGGTCAGGTTTGGCCCGCTGCTCGACAGTCTGGAGGATATTCTCGATCGCCATGCCGGGCTGCTCACCGGAGATTTCGGTGAACTGGACGCAAAAAGCCTGAAAAAGATCCGGGACGCCTTCCAAGACGATCTTCATCGGTTTATCGGGGAGCTGGCCGGTCTGGCCTTACTGACCGGTGCGCCGGAGCCGATTGTAACGGCAGTGGCCAAAGAGCTGCTCTACCTGGAAAGCCTTGCTGAGGGGAAATCAGCAACGCATCCTGTTTCCGGATATACCGCGCAACTGCTGGCCTTTGCCTGGCTCTGCCTGCACCGTATCGGTGAACTGGAAGAGGGGGATGAACCGCCAGCGGTGACCACTGAACTGGTGGAGCGCTTCGGGCTGGTCCGGCCGATCCGCGATGAACTCTATGCCGAGGGTGGCGGCGTGGATGACCCGCTGGCAACTCTTGATGTAGTGAGCATCATCCGCCTGTTCAAAGCCATGCTTCATTGGCAGGAGCTACTGGCTCTGCCGGTAAAGGAGCAGGAGGAGTGGCTGGAAGATCTCCTCCTTGACCGCAATGTCGCGGCCTTTATCGGCCGCCATAGCAGCGGCCCGCATGAATGGTTTGTCAAGGAGCGCTGGGAGCTGCTAGTCGCCTGGCTGGAGCTGGCTACTCTGGTCAATGAGGCAGGACTCGCCAGGAGCGGCAAGGTATCCGCTGCCAGGGAAAAAGCGGTAGCCAAGGGTGCTGCAGCGCTGGTGAAACGGGCCGAGACTGCCGGTTACCGGGTGGACCTGTTTCTGAAGCCGTAGGGGCGGTTCGCGAACCGCCCCTACATGCGAACCGCCTCAATATATGGGTAACATGATTTTCAATCGCGACATCCACCACCGTCGTTCCATCCGCCTGAAGAATTACGATTATTCACAATCCGGTGCCTATTTCGTGACCATATGCGCCTGGCAACGGGAATGCCTGTTCGGTGAAATTGTTGATGGGAAAATGCTGCTGAATGATTTCGGGCGGGTGGTTGTTGATTCTTGGAATTGGTTGGCATCACAATACGATTATGTTGCGTTAGAAGGATCTGTGGTAATGCCGAATCATCTTCATGGAATCATCGTGATTAACAACGTAGGGGCGGTTCGCGAACCGCTCCTACATGCTGAAAAGACGAAATCCCTGGGTCGTTTGATCGGGGCATTCAAGACCGTATCAACCAAGCAGATAAACATCATTCGCAACAACCCCGGCTGTACTGTCTGGCAGCGCAACTATTACGAACGGGTGATCCGCAACGAAGATGAATTGACTCGGGCTCAGGAATATATAATCAACAACCCGTTAAAATGGGAATTTGATAAGGAAAATCCGGCATGTCAGTAGGCCGCAATTAATTGTGTGATCGGTTGTTGTACGATTGGTAGGGGCGGTTCGCGAACCGCCCCTACAACAACCCCGCCACCTATCACCGTTTGACCCCTTCCCGCTGATATGTTACATGTCGTAAGCTTTTGACAATGAGATTGATTTAACTGAAATTTCTTTTGGAGACTCCAAAGCATATAATGCTAGATGCCATGGGGGCATATATTTGTTAGGTGCAAGAAATTGAAAGGGAAAGCATGCCATCTCGTATTTTTGTCCTTGTTTTGTTTTTAGCCATTACTGTCGGGACTGCTGGCGCGTTTGAGATAAAAGAACATAAACAATCTCAGATTAAAACTGAAGCTGAGTGTCGCAAACTTGGGGGAACGTGGTGGTCGCCAGGGATGCCAGGTAACCAACGGCCTAAGATTTGTGATTTGCCAACCAAAGATAAAGGTAAAAGTTGCTCGGATTCCTCTGAATGCGAAGGGTACTGCTTGAGCAGCAAAATATTTGGTATCCTCTCCTTTACAAAGGGTAAATGCTCTGGAAGTGTTTATCTTGTAGGATGCAATAAAATACTTGAAGCCGGCTCAGCAAAAGAAGTCTGTGTTGATTAAACCGAATAACTAGCGGCGACACACTGGCTTCGCTGAGCTTAGCTGGTACATCTTGCCCTGTCACGCAATCACGGAAATATATGGCATTTCAAGAATCCAATGAGGGAATTTCTGGGACGGTTACAAGACATCCCGAGATCTTAGGGTAAAATGGTCTATGACGTAGGGGCGGTTCGCGAACCGCCCCTACATGCGACCACCATTACGTGCGGGAAAGACGAAATCCTTCTGTCGCTTGATCTGCGCTCCAATAATGAAAATTTGAAAGAGCTTCCGTGAAATCCGATACCTCTGCCAATCCTACCAAAGATGACCTCTGCGCCCAGTTCATGGGGCGCGAAGAGCGGATGCTGGCCCTGGTCCGCCGTTATTTCTCTCTCGACGATTTGCAGGCAATCAAGGCGCGTATCATCGGCAGCGGCTTCATCGGCGGCAAGGCGGTCGGCATGCTGCTGAGCCGGGCCATCCTCCGGGCTGACCGGGACGGCGGCTGGGAGCAGATGCTGGAGCCGCACGACTCTTTTTTCGTCGGCACCGATGTCTTTGACGCCTTTATCGAGCACAACGGTTGGCTCGATATCATGCGCGAGCAGCGGAGCGAGGCCGGCTATCTGAGCGGCGCTGCCCGGCTGCGCGACCTGTTCCCGGAAGGGGAATTCCCACCAACGATCCGCGCCGAGTTCCGCAGGATGCTGGACCATTACGGCCAGTTCCCGATCATTGCCCGTTCCTCAAGCCTTATGGAAGACGGCTTCGGCAACGCCTTTGCCGGCAAGTACGACAGTTTCTTCTGCGTCAACCAGGGTCCCCTGGAACAGCGCTTGCTGCAGTTCGAGGCAGCGGTGCGGCGGATTTACCTCAGCACCATGAGCGAGGAGGCGCTGCAGTACCGTTTGCGGCGCGGTCTTGCCAGCCGGGAAGAGCGGATGGCAATCCTGGTGCAGCGCGTGTCCGGCAGGCGGCAGGGGGACTATTTCTTCCCGGCCTTTGCCGGGGTTGGCATCTCCTATAACACCTTTGTCTGGCACCCATCCATCGACCCGACTGCCGGGATGCTCCGGATGGTCGTCGGGCTGGGCACCAGGGCGGTTGACCGCGTGGAGGGGGACTATCCGCGGATCGTCTCCCTGGACCAGCCGATGCTGCTGCCGATGGGTGACCAGGATGACCTGCGGCGTTTTACCCAGCGGGATGTGGACCTGCTGGATATTGCGGCAAATGACATCCGCACCATCTCCCTGCGGGAGCTCCTTGGCCAGGAACACCGGCTGCCGCTGGAGCTGTTCGGTAACCGGGACGTTTCCGGCCTGATCGTGACCTTTGAGCGGCTCCTGACCCGGACCGGCTTTAGCGAGACCATGCGCCGGTTGCTGGCTACCCTGGAAAAGACCTACGGCTATCCGGTGGATGTGGAGTTTACCGGCAATTTCATTGATGAACGCAACCTGGCAATCAATATCGTCCAGTGCCGGCCGCTTCAGACCCGCGGCGTGCAGTCGATGCGGGTGGAGATACCGCTCAGACCCGATGAGGATTCGCTGTTCCGGTCGCGGGGGAGCTTCATGGGCGGGAGCATTGTCCAGCCGTTGCAGCGGGTGATCTCGGTCGATCCGGAACGGTACACCTCCCTGACCCTGTCCGACAAATACGAGCTGGCACGGATCATTGGCCGCCTCAACCGGATGATCCCGTCGCGGGAAGAGCTGCCGACGCTGCTGATGGGGCCGGGGAGATGGGGGACTACCACCCCGTCGCTCGGGGTTCCGGTGCGGTTCGCCGAGTTCAATTCAGTGAGCGTGCTGGCGGAAGTTGCCTTTTCCGCAGGCGGCCTGATGCCGGAGCTGTCGTTCGGTTCCCATTTCTTCCAGGATCTGGTGGAGTCGGGGATATTTTATGTGGCCCTGCACCCGGAGCGGAAAGGGTGCTTCCTGAACGACGGACTGCTGGCAGCGCTGCCGAATCGCCTGGAAGAGCTGCTGCCCGACGATGCCCGCTTTGCCGAGGTGATCCGCATTGTGGACTTGCCGGAACGGTTTACCCTGTTGGCCGATATTGTCAGCCAGGAGCTGGCCTGTTACCGGGAGGAGCGGTTCGAGCCTGAGCCGGTAAGCCCGGACGCGCCGGATCAGGATAAGCCTGCCGGATTCGTCACCACCGGTCTGCCCGGTCTCGACTCGATCCTCGGCGGACTGCGGCTCGGGGATAACGTAGTCTGGCGCGTTGACCGGATCGAAGACTTCCATGCCTATGTCCGGCCGTTTGTGGCATCTGCACTTGCTGCCGGCCGGCGGGTCGTGTATATCCGCTTTGCCGGCCACGAGCCGCTGGTGGAAAACTTGCCACAAGTTACGGTCCACAACCTCGATGCCCTGCGTGGTTTTGAATCGTTTACCGTCAAGCTCCACGAGATCATCGGTCAGGAGGGGCGGGAGGCATTTTACCTTTTCGACTGCCTGTCAAGCCTGCTTGACGCCTGGGCCACCGATGCCATGATCGGCAATTTCTTCTCAGTGACCTGTCCCTACCTGTTTGAGCTGGACACCATCGCCTACTTCCCCCTGATCCGGGGGACTCACCCTTTTTCGACCATTGCCCGGATCCGCTCCACCACCCAGCTGCTGCTCGACCTGCACAGTTTTGAGGGGGAGTCGATCCTGCATCCGCTCAAGGTCTGGCGCCGTTCTTCCCCGACCATGTTCCTGCCGCACCGTCATCAGGGCGACCGCTTCGAGCCGGTCAAGGCGAGCTGCGACGCTTCCACGCTGTTTATCGGGCTGCATGGCACCAGGACGGAAAAAGCGGTGCCGCATATCGATCATTGGGAATGGCTGTTCATGAAGGCCAGGAAGCTGGCTCGCGGCAAGGGGAGCGACCGGAGCCGTCAGGCAATGGTGGACAATCTCTGCCGACTACTGTTCGGCTCGGATAAGCGGATGCTGGCGCTGGCGCGGCGCCATGTAACGCTGGAGGACTTTCTCTGGATCAAGGAACGGATGATCGGCACCGGCTACATCGGCGGCAAGGCCGCTGGGATGGTTGTTGCCAGGGCCATCTTGGAGCGGGACCAGGATTTTGACTGGAGCGGCGTGCTTGAACCCCATGATTCGTTCTTCATCGGCTCGGACCTGTTTCACACCTATCTGGTGCATAACGGCTGGTGGAAGGTGTTCATGGAGCACAAGAGTCCGGAGGGCTACCTGGAAGGGGCGGCCAAGCTCCGCAAGCTTTTGCTGCTCGGCTCTTTCCCGGCCGGGATCTGCGAGGAGTTTCAGAAGCTGCTGGAGTACTTCGGCCAGTACCCGATCATTGTGCGGCTCAGCAGCCTGCAGGAAGACGGTTTCGGCAATGCCTTTGCCGGCAAGTATGGCAGCTTCTTCTGTGTCAACCAGGGGACCCCGGAGGAGCGTTACTGCCAGTTCGAAGAGGCGGTACGGCTGGCCTATGCCAGCACCATGAGCGAAGATGCCCTGCAGTATCGGCTGCAGCGGGGGCTGGACCGCCAGGAGGAGCAGATGGCGCTTCTGGTACAGCGGGTTGCCGGTGCCTACCATGGCCGCTATTTCTTCCCTGAGATTGCCGGGGTCGGCCTTTCTTACAATACCTTTGTCTGGGATGAGTCGGTAGATCCTCATGCCGGGATGCTGCGGCTGGTATTCGGCCTGGGAACCCGTGCCACGGCGCGGGTAGCAGGCGATTATACCCGGATTGTCTCGCTGGATCATCCGACCATGGTTCCGTTCGGCACTCCTGAGAGCGGCCAGCGGTTCTGCCAGCGGCAGATCGACCTGCTGGACATCGAGGAGAACGAGTGCCGCACCATGCCGATCTCCACGTTGCTGGCCGAAGGGGTGGAGCTGCCGGAGGTGTACCGGTCATACGGCACCACGCTGCCGCGGCGCGGGGGGAGAGGAGTCGAAAAAGGGCTGACCTTTGACCGGCTTCTTAGCGGCCAGGATTTCCCGGAGGTCATGGGGCGGCTCCTGGCCACCCTGGAACGGGCCTATAATTACCCGGTGGACGTCGAGTTTACCGCTACCTCGTCGTCGAGCGGCGGGCTGAGGCTGAACCTGGTCCAGTGCCGGCCGCTGCAGACTAGGGGAGTGCAGGTTCAAAGGGTCGAGATTCCCGGCGACCTGCCGGAAGATGCCGTGCTTTTCCGCTCCCAGGGGCATTTCCTGGGTGGCAGCATCCATATGCCGATCCGAAGGGTGATCCATATCCCCAGCGGCGCCTTCCTGGCCTTGCCGTTGAACGAGCGCTATGAAATCGCCCGGATCGTAGGGCGTCTCAACCGGTTGATCCCGTCGCGCGAGGAGCTGCCGACGCTGCTGATGGCTCCCGGTCGACTCGGCACCACTACGCCGGAGATGGGGGTGCCGGTGCGCTTTGCCGAGATTGACCGGATGGCGGCCCTTGCCGAACAGGCATTTTCCTTGGGAAGCCTGGCACCGGAGCTTTCTTTCGGCTCGCACTTTTTCCAGGACCTGGTGGAGTCGGGGATCTTCTATGTTGCCGTGTATCCAGAGGAAAAGGGGTGCCTGACCAATGAACGGCTGCTGTCGCAGCTCCCCAACCGTCTGGCCGACCTGCTCCCCGACGATGCCGGGCTTGCCGAATATGTGCGGGTTGTGGACCTGGCAGGGGAGTTCCGGCTGATGGCGGACATTGTCAGCCAGGGAGTGATCTGCTGCAGTTGACAGCATCCTGTTCCTGAGGCGCAGCTTGCCTGACAATAGTTACAATTTGCTACGAAGATAACAACGGAGGGGTCATGTCAGCTAACTGGGAACGATATCAGAAATATCTGTGTGATTGTCCTGAAGCCGGAATGCTGATCGATGTCAGCGGGATGGCTTTTAACGACGATTTTTTCGCAACGATGGAACCTGCCATGCAGGAGGCGTTCAACGCCATGACGGCGCTGGAGAGTGGGGCGATCGCCAACCCGGACGAGAACCGGATGGTCGGCCATTACTGGCTCAGGAATCCGGGGCTGGCGCCGGATAGCGGCATTGCTGCCGAGATCGAGTTCAGCGTCCGGGCGGTCAAGGAGTTTAGCGCTGCTATTCATGCCGGTGAGATTGCCCCTCCGGGGAGGAGCGGCTTCACCCGGCTCCTGGTGATCGGTATCGGCGGTTCCGCCTTGGGGCCGCAGTTTGTGGCCGATGCCCTGGGGGGAGCCAGTGACCGGTTAAAGCCCTATTTCTTCGACAATACCGATCCGGACGGCATGGACAAGGTGCTGGCCGAGATCGGTCCGGCGCTGGCTGAAACCCTGGTGGTGGTCATCTCCAAAAGCGGCGGCACCAAGGAGACCAGGAATGGCATGGTGGAAGCCCAGGCCGCGTTCGACGCCGCAGGGCTGGAGTTTGCGAAATATGCGGTGGCTGTGACCGGTGCCGGGAGTGAGCTAGACAAGGCCGCTGTCGCCGGGGGGTGGCTGGCGCGCTTTCCGATGTGGGACTGGGTTGGTGGCCGCACCTCGGTCACCTCGGCGGTCGGCCTGCTTCCGGCGGCGTTGCAGGGGATTGATATCGACGCTCTGCTCAAAGGGGCGCAGGTTTGCGACGAACTGACCCGACGCCGGGAGACCCGGAGCAATCCGGCGGCACTGCTGGCGCTGATGTGGCATTACGCCACTAACGGCCGCGGCGAAAAGGATATGGTGGTGTTGCCGTACAAGGACCGGCTGCTGCTGTTCTCCCGCTATCTGCAGCAGCTGATCATGGAGTCGATCGGCAAGGAACTCGACCTGACCGGCACGGTGGTCAACCAGGGCATCTCGGTTTATGGCAACAAAGGGGCCACTGACCAGCACGCCTATGTGCAGCAGCTCCGCGAAGGGATCAACAACTTTTTCGTAACCTTTATCGAGGTGTTGCAGGACCGGCCCGGAAAGTCGCTGGAGGTTGAGCCCGGTGTTACCAGCGGCGATTATCTTGCCGGATTCCTGCAGGGAACGCGCAAGGCGTTGGCCGGGAAAGGGCGGGAATCGCTGACCATTACCATCGAACGGCTCGATGCGGCAAGCATCGGCACCCTGATCGCCCTGTACGAACGGGCTGTCGGCTTCTACGCAGCGCTGGTCGGGATCAATGCCTATCATCAGCCAGGGGTGGAAGCGGGGAAAAAGGCGGCCACCGCGGTGCTTGCCCTGCAGGCGAAGATTATGGCGCGGCTCAGCTCCCAGCCGGGAGTCGAGTTTACTGCGCTTGAGCTGGCCGGGGCCGTGGGGGATGAAGGAGAGACTGAGACTGTTTTCCGGATCCTGTTGCACCTGGCCGGTAATCCTGACCGCAGGGTGCTCATGGCCCGGGGAGCGACAATAGCGACGAGCCGTTTTAAGAGCGCTTAACTTTTTGTTGCTGAGGCCGAACAGATTACAAAGGTGGCGATAACAAACAGAAGGTGAAGCTCATGGCAGTGCTTTTCAATGTCGATCTGAATTTTATGCCGATCCCGGATGTGCTGCAGTGGATCGACATGAACCGTCTCTCCTGTGTAGTGAATGTCACCCTTGAAAACGGCAATGACATGAACCTCTGCATGGAAAACGGCAAGATCGTGTTCGTGTCATCGCAGAAAAAGGGGTATCGCCTGGGTGAGTACCTGGTCAAGTGCGGTGCCATGAGTGAAGTCAAGGTCTTCCAGGCGCTGACCGAAAGCAGAAATTCCGGGCTGTCCTTCACCCGTTATCTGGTGGAAAACGGGCTGATCCCTGCGGCTGAACTGGCTGAGCACCTTGGGGAGCTGGTGGAGAAGATCCTGATCGAGGTGTTTATCAGCAAAAACGGTTCGGTAGCCGTGACTTCGCCACTTCCGGAAATCGTGGCCAACGGCCCGGTACGGCTGGAAACCGGACGGATTATCTTCGATGCGGTGCGGATCTTCGATGAGATGAACCGGGATTCCCGGCAGCGGGATGAGGCGGTCGAGGCGATCAACCAGCGCCTGTACCAGGAGGATTTTCAGCTCCCGGTGCTCCCCGGCATGCTGATGCAGCTGATTTCGCTCATGGAGGACGAGAAGACCACTTTTCAGGACATGGCCAAGCTGATCATGACCGACCAGGTCCTGATCTCCCGCATCCTGAAAATCGCCAACTCTGCCCTCTATGCCGCTTCAGGAGAGGTGGACTCGATTCATTATGCCATTGTCCGGCTCGGCATGCGCGAGATCATGAATATCGTCACCGGCATTCAGATCAACTCGTTGCAGAACAAGGATATTCCCCAGGAAAAGCTGCAGCAGATCCTGGATGATGCCCTGAAGACCGCCTTTGTCGCCAGCGGCCTGGCGCGTCATTGCCGGCTTGATCCAGAGGAGGCGTTTCTGGGCGGCTTGCTGCTGGATCTCGGCAAAACCGTGATCCTGAGTGTTGCCAAGGATTTCGAGATCGAGCAGTTGCTGCTGGAGGATCTGCTTAACTCGCGGCATGCCGAGATCGGTTCGCTGATTGCCAGGAAATGGAACTATCCGGAATCGATCCAGAACCTGATCCGCTATCACCATAAACGAAACTTCGGTGGCATCGTCAACCCGATGATCGCACTGATCCAGCTTGCCGACCAGGTGGTACAGGCCGGCTCCGAATCAGGTCTCGACCCGGAGCTGCTGCAGGCGATCGGTGTTGACCAGGAGACGGTCAACGATGTCTTCTCCAAGTCGATCAATTCCTTCAACCAGATCAAGGCAATGTGATGGCAACCCAGGAGATTGAACAGTACCTTAACCGCGGTGTACTGAAGCTGGGCCAGGGGGATGCCCTGAGTGCCCTGGTGCATTTCGAAAAGGCGGTGAATGCCGGCGGGGGGACTCCGGAGTGCATGTCCTATCTCGGCTACTGCATCGCCAAGGAGCGGGGGCAGACGGCACGGGGGAAGATCCTCTGTCGCGAGGCGCTGGATGAAGATCCGGGGAATCCGCTCCACTTCCTGAACCTGGCAAAAATCTGCCTGCTTTGCCGGGACAAGGATGGCGCTCTGGAAGCGTTGCGCCAGGGTGCCGCTTGCGGGGTCAATGAAGAACTCAGCGCCCTGCTTGAGGAGGTCGGTTCCCGCAAACCGCCGGTTTTCTCATTCCTGCATCGTGACCATCTGCTCAATAGGTATGCCGGGGTGGTTTTCAGCCGCCTGGGGCTGCGCTGATCCCTAAACCTTTCCCAGACCTTTGAATACCTTGCGGATCACCACCAGCGAGATCAACGCTGCCGACCAGTTTATCAGGACTATCCCACTCCAGACCCCTTTCAACCCCCACCCCAGATGATTCGAGAGCAGCCAGAAGATCGGCAGCGGCGCGATGAACTGCCGATAAACGCCTAGTGCCAGCGAGATCTGGGGCCTTCTGATTCCCTGCAGGGCAAAGGAATTGATGTAGAGCACCACATAGGCCGGGAAGACAAAGGCGGCAAACCTCAGATAAACGGCGCCGGTACCGGTCACCATTGGGTCTTTGGAAAAAAGGGCCATCAAGGCTCCGGCCCCGGCAAAAACCGCAGCCGAACCTAGAGATACTAGCATCAGCCCGCGGCTCAGGGCGCATTTCACGGTTTCCTTTACCCGGTCGAAGCGGAGCGCCCCGCTGTTCTGGGAGATCAGGGCCAGGGTGGCCACATTTAACCCCATGACCGGCAGGAGCAGCACCTGCTCGATCCGGGTGGCGATGCCGTATGCCGCAACAGCTTCGGAACCGTACCTGCCGACAAACCAGGTAATAACGAACACGCCGATGGCCACGGTCAGCATGGTCAGGCTTGCCGGGAAACCGAGGGCTGCCAGGTGGCGGAACGCTATGAAAGAGGGGAGAGCAAGGCGCCTGGTGCGCCATGAGATCAGGCCGGTTGCGTGGACCTTGCGAAACAGGTAGAGGCTGCCGACTGCCTGGATGCAGACCGTGGCCCAGGCAATGCCGGAGATGCCGAGCGGTGGGAGGCCGAGGCCGCCGTAGATGAACCAGGGGTCGTAGATCAGGTTGAGCAGAAAGGCCGTGATCAGGAAGTTACGGAAGCTTTTGGTGTCGCCGGAGGAGCTGAGGATGCCGTTCTGGGCCTGATTGAGGATAAAGAAGGCGGCCCCGCTGTAGATCGCGCCGATGTAGGAAAGGGCGAATTCGAGATACTCCCCTTTTGCGCCGAGCATGGCGACAATCTTCGGCGCCGTGGCGAGACCGACTATTGACAAGAGGATGCCGTGCAGAAGAGCGAAGGCGAAGGTCTGGGCCGCGTACAACTCGGCTTCTTCCCTGTTGCCGGCTCCCAGCGCGTGGCCGACCAGCGAGGTTGAGGCCGTGGAGATGCCGCTCCCCACGGCAATCATCAGGAAAAACAGCGGGAACGACAGGGAAATGGCGGCCTGGGCCTGGGTGGAGATGAGACCGGCATAAAAGGTGTCCACCACGTTGAACATGGTGTTGAAGAAGAATCCGACCCCCACTGGAAAGGCAAGCCGAATCAGCAGCTTCGGTATCGGCTCGGTCAGGAGGTCGTGCTGCTTTTTGCTTGCCTGATCCATTACATCCTCATACTCGCTCAAAGTACGACTGTCAACCCCGGTGAGACTTTTGGCGTAAGCGGTCAAGAATTGGATTGATTATTTCTCTCATTTGTGATTAGTAATGACCTCCGTATACAGCTGCTTATGTTGCCGTTTGTTATTCCGGCTTATTATTTGTTCAAGGAGGAAGGCGATGAAAGGGTTACGCAAAAATCTCATTCTGTTGGTCATGGCGCTGGTCTGCGCCTTTGCCACGACGGCTGTTGCCGCGTCAGGCGAAGGTAAACTGAAGGTCAAGATCCCCAAGGCCCCCGAGCTGTACAAGGCCGACCTGCAGCCGCTTACCGTCAGCCAGTGCGGCCAGTGCCATCCCGGCTATTTCAAGGATATCAAGCAGGACGGCGCCAAGCACACCTTTGACTGCCAGCAGTGCCATGCCGTGTTCCATGCCTATAACCCGAAGAAGGCCAATTATGACAGCCTGATGCCCAAGTGCGCCACCTGCCACAACGAGCCGCACGGAGCGAAGATCACCGATTGCGCCAACTGCCATTCCAATCCCCATACTCCCAAGAAGATGGTTGCCAATGCCCGCCTTGCCGGCGCTTGCGGTCAGTGCCATACCGGACCGCAGGAGCAGCTGACCAAGAACCTGAGCAAGCATAGCAAGGTTGCCTGCAGCAAGTGCCACACCTCGCACGGCTACATCCCGGCCTGTTCCATGTGCCACAAACCGCACCACGCTGGCCAGGAGTTCTCGACCTGCCTCAAGTGCCACCCGGTTCATAACCCGAAACTGATCACCTATCCCAAGGATTCACCGGCAGTGACCTGCGGTTCGTGCCACAAGAAGGTTTATGAAAAGTGGCAGAAGACCCCGAGCAAGCATGCCAAGGTCAACTGCGCCACCTGCCATCACACCAAGCACAAGTATGTGCCCAAGTGTACCGAGTGCCACGCTGCGCCGCACAACAAGGCATTCCTGTCGCGGTTCCCGAAATGCCTCGACTGTCACCTGGATGTTCATGACCTGCCGGCAGCTGGCAAAAAATAGCGGCTGTTAGCGCCAGTAGATATGCAGTACAGCAAAGGCCCTCGATTCGGGGGCCTTTTCTTATTGAGCTGAATTGCCCTTTATGGTACTTATACCTGTTTCCAAATTTGAATAATCAGGGAGAGCCTGTCGATGTTCGGTGCACTCATAAAGAAGTTTGTCGGGAGCAAAAACGATCGTGAACTGAAGCGGATGTGGCCTGTTGTCGAGAAGATCAACTCATTGGAGCCACAGATTGCGAGCCTCTCCGACGAGCAGCTGAAGCACAAGACCGTTGAGTTCAGGGAGCGCCTGGGGCGCGGTGAAACGCTTGATTCGATCCTCCCGGAAGCTTTTGCGGTCTGTCGCGAGGCGGGCAAACGGGTGCTCGGCATGCGCCACTTTGATGTTCAGCTCATCGGCGGCATGGTGCTCAACCAGGGACGGATTGCCGAGATGAAGACCGGCGAAGGTAAGACCCTGGTGGCAACACTCCCGGCATACCTGAACGGTCTGACCGGGCGGGGCGTGCACGTAGTAACGGTCAACGACTACCTGGCAAAGCGTGACTCCGAATGGATGGGGCGGATCTATCGCTTCCTCGGGCTTTCCGTCGGCATTATCGTCCATGGCCTTGACGACGAAGAGCGCCGCGAGTCGTACGCTGCCGACATTACCTATGGTACCAACAACGAATTCGGCTTTGACTACCTGCGCGACAACATGAAGTTCGACCTGGACGATTACGTACAGCGGCCGTTCTATTATGCCATTGTCGACGAGGTTGACTCGATCCTGATCGACGAGGCGCGGACCCCGCTGATCATTTCCGGTCCCACTGAAGATTCTACCGACAAGTACTACCTGATCGACCGAGTCATTCCCCAACTTAAAAAGGGGGAAATCAAGGAGGTCGAGGCAAACACCCTTTCCGGCAAGCGGAAGACCTACACCGGTGATTATACCGTTGACGAGAAGGCCAAATCCGCCTCACTCACCGAAGAAGGGGTGCTGAAGGTTGAAAAGCTGATGAAGATCGACAACCTGTACGATCCCCGCAATATTGAAATCCTGCACCATGTCAACCAGTCGCTCCGCGCCCACGCCCTGTTCAAGAGAGATGTGGATTATGTGGTCAAGGACGGCGAGGTCATGATCGTTGACGAGTTCACCGGTCGGCTGATGCCGGGCCGCCGCTGGTCTGACGGTCTGCACCAGGCGATCGAGGCCAAAGAAGGGGTCAAGATCGAAAACGAGAACCAGACCCTGGCCACTATCACCTTCCAGAACTTTTTCCGGATGTATGAGAAACTCTCCGGTATGACCGGCACTGCCGATACCGAGGCCGAAGAGTTTCACAAGATTTATAAGCTGGATGTAACTGTCATACCGACCAACAGGCCGCTGCTCCGCCCCGACTTTCCGGATGTGGTCTACAAGACCGAGCGCGAGAAGTTCATGGCAGTGATTGAAGAGATCAAGGAACTGCATGCCAAGGGGCAACCGGTCCTGGTGGGAACCATCTCCATCGAGAAGTCAGAGGTCCTTTCCGAACTGCTCAAGAAGCAAGGGATCCCGCACAATGTGCTCAATGCCAAGCAACATGAGCGCGAGGCAGAAATTGTAGCTCAGGCCGGTCGTAAAGGTATGGTAACCATTGCTACCAACATGGCCGGCCGTGGTACCGATATCGTTCTCGGCGGGTATCCCGACGGTCTTGCCAAGAACTGGCGTCGGGAAAACCCGGATGCCACCGAAGAGCAGTACGAGCTGATGCTGCAGAAGGCCATCGAGGTCTGCAAGGCGGAACATGATGAAGTGGTTGCCCTTGGCGGTCTGCATATCCTCGGCACAGAACGGCACGAATCGCGCCGCATCGACAATCAGCTCCGTGGTCGCTCCGGTCGCCAGGGTGACCCTGGTTCATCAAAGTTCTATCTGTCGCTGGAAGACGACCTGCTGAGGATCTTTGGCTCGGAGCGGGTGTCCAAGATCATGGATCTTCTCAAGATCGAGGAGGGTGAGGCCATTACCCACGGCATGATCTCGAAGGCGATCGAAAACGCCCAGAAAAAGGTCGAGGCCCACAACTTCGAGATCCGGAAGCACCTCATCGACTATGATGATGTTATGAACAAGCAGCGCGAGGTGATCTACACCCAGCGCAAGGAGATCCTTGCCGGTGATGACATCCGCAATATCTTCCTGGAGATGCTTGACGAGAGCGTTGGTGATATCGTCACTGAATACGCCATTGACAAGGTTCCGGGGCATGAGTGGGACTGGGAGAGCCTGACCGAGACACTTAGCAAGACCTTCGGGCTTGAGCTGGAGCTGCCGGAAGATACCATCCGCCGCCTGACCCCTGACAACTTCCGCAAGTTGCTCAAGGAAGAGGTTATGGCGATCTTTGACAAAAAGCTGGGGCATTTCGGCGAAGAAAACATGGATTATCTGATCAAGTGGATCATGCTTTCGACCATTGACCAGCAGTGGAAAGACCACCTCCTGAACATTGACCACCTCAAGGAGGGGATCGGCCTCCGTGGTTACGGCCAGAAAGACCCGAAGAACGAGTACAAGAAAGAGGCGTTCAACCTGTTCATGTCCATGATCGTGCGGATCAGAGCAGAGGTTGTCGAGAAGATATTCTGGGTGCAGCTGGCCAAGGAAGAGGACCTCGAAGAAGAGGTTGAGCGGCTGGAGGAAGAGCACAAGAAGAAGCGCAAGATCCAGTACAATATGGGCGAAGCCGAGGCTGCCCAGCATCAGCCGGCAAAGAGCGACAAGACCGCCGGCCGGAATGATCAGTGCCCGTGTGGCAGTGGCAAGAAGTACAAACGTTGCTGCGGCAAATAAAATAACTGCCCATTTGGCCGAACTGAAAGTCTCACCCAATTCGGCATTAACAGCATCAATGGCAACCCCCAAATCTTAAGTGGTTTGGGGGTTGTTTTTTAGGTCGTTGTAATGCCCCGGTTCGTGTCGGCTGTCAACTGAATCTAACGCTGCAGGCAAAATAAACGTAGCAATCTTACCTGTGTAAAGTTAAATAATTAGACGGTTAATTAGCGTGTTAGCTAAAGATCCCGCATTACTAACCGATATTATAAAAGTCTGAATGTCGGGATATGTTCTAATCAGTGCGATTGTCCCGGCTAACTACTTACTTCGGAGGTTTGCCCATGTTTAAAAAGTTGACTCTTTGCTTAGCTCTTATCCTGACAATGGTTGCTGCTTCAGCCTCTGCTGAAATCCGCATCGCCGGCGGCGCGTCCCCCATTGAAAAGGTACTGACCCCGGTCAAGGACAAGTTCACCAAGGAAACCGGCATATCTGTTGTTGCCTTCGCCCAAGGGCCGGATAATGCCCTTAAGGACTTTACTAACGGCAAGGTCGATGCGATGCTCCTCTTTCTGGTTCCGGAAGATCTGGGAAAGTTCGCCAAGAAAGTCAATGTGCCTTTGGATATGGCAGCCACCAAGGGTGACGTGATGCTGGAGGATACGGTCGTCTTTGTCGTGAACCCGGCAAACCCGGTCAGCAAGCTGACCAAAGAACAGCTGACCTCAGTGTTTTCAGGGAAGGTCGAGAACTGGAAGGCTGTTGGCGGAGCTGAGGATGAAACCATCGTTGTGCTTGGTGAACTGACCAAAGGGCTTACCGAACTGGCCAGCAGCAAAGTATTCGGCAGTGCTCCGATTACCAAGGAAAACCTGATGGTTCGCTCGGCCCAGGATGTTATATTTGCCGTGGCCGGCAACAAGGGGGCCATTGGCATCGCTTCTTCCGCAGTCCTCAATGACAAGGTAAAAGCTCTTGATGATCCTAAACTCACGGTCAAGGTGATGCTCTATACCAAAGGTGAACCGAATGCCGAGATGAAAAAGCTGATTCAGTACATGAAGAAATAAGTGGTGGGAAGGGCGCAGCCATAACCAGCCTAAATATCTGATCGCTGACCGTTGCCGCTATCACCCTGGCGGTAGCGGTCAGCGTCGGGACTGTTTATGACTTCTTCGCAAGGTTTCGATTCGTTTCTGCAGGATAAACTCCCCCCGGTGCTTCGCTGCCATCATCTCCAGTTGCAGCGGCGCGATCCCCAGTTCTTCGGTGGTCATCTCCGCAATCCGTAGGGTCTCCGGCCATCCGGGCATGACAGCAGGCCGCGGCTTGTCTGCTGCCGACACTAAAGGCAGGATCTCTGTGATCCTACTTTTGATAGCCTGTTCCGCTATTCTGATCCTGGTGCTATCCCGTAATTCCTCCCAGTTGTTGGCATTGCCGTGCAGCCGGTTGGTCCAGGCAAGGGCTCTCTTCCAAGCTGTCGGCAGCTTCAGTCGGTCACAGAAAGCAGTGGCCATCTCAAATCCTGCGTCATCATGGCCGTGGTGTTTCGGGTAGCATTCCGGGTTGGTGGCGAGTTTCCCCAGATCATGGAAAAACGCGCAGAAACGGGCCAGCGAGTCTGATGTGGCAGAAGATACTCTGGTTAGGACCTGGCAGGAGTGGCTGAACAGGTCGCCTTCCGGGTGATGCTCGATCGGTCCTGCCGGGATGTGCGGCATTCTGAACAGCTCCGGCAGGTAGCATGCTCCGGTTCCTGACTCCAGCATTCGCCTGAAAAAACGTGCCGGGTTGTTTCCTGCGAGCGCTTTAACCATTTCGCGAGAGAATCGTTCTACAGGGATCGTTGCCATTGTTGCAAGCCCGGGTGACTGCCGGATCAAGATTTCGGTGGCCTGGGTCATGGTCCAGCCGTCAGCTTCAAAACGGAAGGCACGAAAGATCCTGATCGGATCATTGTGAAACACCAAAGGGGTGCAGGCGCGCAGTTTTTTGCTCTGTAGGTCCCTTTTGCCGTGAAGAGGATCGATCAGCTTACCTTCCAGGCTCAGTGCCAGCGCATTACAGGTGAAGTCGCGATTTGCCAGGTCGCTGGCCAGTAATTCAGCCCTGGGAATAACCGTCACCTCTATCTTGCCGAACACCGGATCGTTGCGGAACATGATCGGTGCTGTGGTCTTGCCTTGGACTAAGTGGAAGCCTTGATCTCGCAGTTCTCCCTCAGGGACTGCCGCGACAATGTCGATATCCTGGTTGGCTTTGCCCATAAGGGTGTCGCGGACAATCCCGCCAACCAGAAAAATATCTTTATAACGGGCAGCAGGGAAAACGGTTTTCAGGTATCTTGTGGTTCTTAATTGCGTTTCTTTCCCTGCCCGGGATGAGAGTATCCTCAATAGTCGCTCGAGGAAGGCCAGGGCAATGCGGTAGATGCCGGGGCGCTTACTCTCCCTCGGCCCTGCGATATTGAGCATGGAGATGTTGTGCTTGGCAAGCCAGTCAGCCACATGGGCCGGTGTGTGGTTTTTGCTGTCAAGGTTTACCACCAGGCAAGGCTTGTTGCGCTTTGCGGCATACTCGACGGTCAACCTCGTTCCTCCGTCCAGTGCTCCAAGGTTCAGGATCAGGGTGCCGTCTGATTGCCGCACGTTCATGCGGGTGCGGACCGCATAGTCAGGAGAATCGGTCTCCATAAGCGGGTAGCACAGCGGGATTGTTCCGTCTTCCGCTCTCCTGCCGCGAGGGCAGTAGCCGCCTGTAGCAATGTTGTGGCGCAGAGCTGCGTCAAGCCCGGCGCGGTCGGCGCCGGTCTGACCGCCGGAGATGAGCTTCAGGGTTGCTGACATATTCAGGATAGTATCAGAGGAAAGGCCGGAAGGAAACCATGGCGAAAGCTTTGATTCTATGCTAATACAATTTTTAGAACAGATTTTAGCATTGGAGAACAGGATGCAGATCAAAGGGTTCAAGTTTTCTACGGTTGAAGCGGCCATCAAGAAGCCGGGTCGGAAGGATCTGGCTCTGATTTTATCAAAAGTGCCGGCGGTGTGCGCGGCTACCTTTACCTCCAACAAGGTCAAGGCAGCTCCGGTGTTGCTCGGCCAGGAGAGAGTGGCAGACGGGATTCTCCGTGCGGTTGTCGTGAACAGCGGCAATGCCAATGCCTGCACCGGCGAGCCGGGAATGGCCGCGGCCAGAGAAACAGCACGGCTTGTCGCTGAGGCTGCCGGGGTGTCTGAAGCCGATGTCGTACCATCATCCACCGGGGTGATCGGGGTACAGATGCCGATGGACCGTCTAAGCGCGGCAATACCGGCACTGGTTAGCGGGTTGGCGGATGGAACCCTTGATGACGTGGCCCGGGCGATCATGACCACCGACACTTTCCCCAAGATCTCTTCCCGGCAAGGTGTTGCCGGAGGCAATGCCTATACTATTGCCGGGGTGGCCAAGGGTGCAGGGATGATCAGGCCTGACATGGCTACCATGCTATCGTTCATCGTCACTGATGCTGCTGTGGAGCCGACATTTCTGAAGAATGCCTTTAAGTCAGCGGTTGCTTCTTCATTCAATTGCATCACCGTTGACAATGATATGTCGACCAACGATACCGCGCTGATAATGGCCAATGGCATGTCCGGCAATGCGCCGATTGACGCTGCTTCGCCGGATGCCGGACAGTTCGCAGCACTCTTATCCGAGGTGGCGCTGGATCTGGCAAAGGCGATTGTCAAGGACGGCGAGGGCGCAACCAAGTTTGTAACCATCAACGTCTCCGGCGCGGCCAGTGGTGACGATGCGCGGCTTGCGGCCATGGCAGTTGCCAATTCGCCGCTGGTCAAGACCGCATTCTTTGGTCAGGATGCCAACTGGGGTAGGATTTTGGCAGCGGTCGGCTATTCCGGCGCTGCAGTGGAGCAGTCGCAGGTTTCACTGTTCTTCGATGACGTGCAGATGGTAGCCGGTGGACTGTTTGTCGGTGGCGATGCAGAAAAAAAGGGCTCCGAGGTATTGAAAAAGCCGGAATTCGCCGTTAATATTGACCTAGCGCTCGGAAACGGTCGGTCCACTGTTTACACGAGTGACTTTTCATATGATTATGTTAAGATTAACGCGGATTACAGAACGTGAACTTGTATCGGGTCAGCATGAAAAAAATATCTTTAGCAACGATGGCGCTGGTTCTCCCCCTGTTGATGCTTTTTCAGCCTGATTCCGAAGCTGCAACGCTGAAAATAACAGAGATGGCGGTTACCACCAAGGTTGTGCGGGGCAACCCGATTGACTCTGTTCACCGGATTTCGTCAGCATCGGTTAAGCAGCTTTTCTGCTTTACCCGGCTGGTTTCCGATGACGAAGAGGAAACCACCATAAAGCATGTCTGGTATCGTGGTAACGAAAAGGTAGGGGAATCGGAGCTACCTGTCAAAGGCAAAAAATGGCGTACCTACAGTAGCCGGGTCGTAGAAAAAGGGATGGCTGGTGACTGGAGGGTAGATGCCTTGGACAGCGACGGCAAGCTGCTAAGGACTGTAAAGTTCAGGATGAATTAACAAGGGGGAGCTTCCCCCTTTTTCTTTGCCATCAAGCTATCGATATTTTGAGTTGGGCGAGCTGATCTTGATATGAATCAATGCCGGTTTATTCTCATAGCGATTATTCTCCTCCTTGTTCCGGGAGCGTGCAACGGCAATGCCCTGAGCAACCAGGTGTTCCATGCCGATCAGGTTGATCAGCTGATGGAAGATGCCATGGCTAAAGGGTTGATTGCCGGAGGGGTGGTCCTGGTCGGCACCGGCAAAGGGATCATCTTCGAAAAGCCTTACGGGCGTATTGCGGCGGTACCTGATTCCAGGCCAATGGCGGCTGATACTGTGTTCGATATTGCCTCGCTTACCAAGGTCGTGGCAACCACCCCCTCGATTCTGAAACTTGCCGAAGAGGGGCGTCTTTCCCTAGTAGACCCGGTCAAAAAGTGGATTCCTGAGTTTTCCCAGAGAGAGGACCTGTTAATCTGGCATCTCCTGACCCATACCTCCGGCCTTGACGACTTTTCCCTTTCCAATAGCAATCCGATACAGAGCGCCTTGGATGGAGCTGCCTCCCAGAAAGCAAAAGGGCTTGTCGGCAACAGGTTTCGCTATGCTGATATCAACTTCATTATTCTCGGGGAAATCGTTCGTCGCGTCAGTTCGCTGCCACTTGACCAGTATGCGGCATTAAACATCTTTGCCCCAAACGACATGCGCGACACCCAGTTTAATCCCGGCAAGGAGCAGGCACTGCGCTGTTCCGCGACCCTTGGTGGCGAGCATAATCTTCTTTTAGGCGAGGTACAGGATTCCCTTGCCCGCAAACTTGGTGGCGTTGCCGGTCACGCGGGCGTTTTTTCCACTGCCGCAGATCTTGGCCGCTTCTGCATGATGATTCTGAATCGAGGCGAGTCCAGCGGAAAAACAGTCCTTTTGCCGCGCACCGTGGAACAGATGACGGCGCCTTATTTTGCCAGGGGTGGGGCAGTGGTTCGCGGGCTTGGTTGGGACATTGCTTCGCCTTATTCCGCACCACGCGGCACCGGCTTCTCTGAGGGATCATTCGGCCATACCGGTTATTCCGGCACTTCTCTCTGGCTAGACCCGAGCTCCGACGTCTTTGTCGTCCTGCTGACCTCACGGCTCGATTACCGGCATACCAAGGAGTTGAGCCGCTTGCGGGGCAATCTCTCTACCATCGTTGCCGCTCAGCTTTCTCCGCAGCGACCTCTTGCCGATCTGCTCCAGGCATTGACTGTGGAGCGTTGATAACAGGTAATCGACTTGACACCCAGGGGCTTGTGTGTTAGCTTTTCACCGATTATTGCCAGTATTTAAGTGCTTTATGTTCTTTTCGAGATGCATGCAACTGACCATGAATAAGCAGGCATTGCATGCGACTTCGTATTAACGCCGGAGGGATGGATGGGCACCAAATTACTCCTCGCTGATGACAGTATTACCATTCAAAAGGTGGTAGGAATCATCTTTGCGAATGAGGATTATGAACTGACGGTTGTGGATAATGGCATTCTTGCCTTGGACAAGGCCCGGGAGAGCATGCCTGATGCCATGCTGGTAGATGCCCTGATGCCCGGCCGGAACGGTTATGAGGTGTGCCAGGAGGTACGAGCAGACGCAACGCTCAAGCATATCCCTTTGTTGCTGATGACTGGCGCCTTTGAGCCGTTCGACGAAAATAAGGCCCGTGAATGCGGTGCCGATGATTTTATCTCCAAGCCGTTTGAATCCCAGCAGTTGGTGGAAAAAGTCAAAGCGCTTCTGGAGATCGGCAAACAGCGAGTTGCAACGGCTCCTGCCGTGGCTGATGAACCAGCCATCCAGACTGACGAGCAGTTTTTCGCGTCTTCCTTGGCCGGCCCTTGGGATGAGCCTGCTCAGGAAGTTGAGACACCTTTCGAGCCTCTCCCCGAGATGTTTGACCTTAACCTTGCCGACGTAGAGCCTGTTCAGTTTGAAACCAGCAGCGTCGCTTTTGAGGAACCGTCATCATTGGCAGTCGAGATAGTTGAAGCTGCGCCGGGAGATGATCCCTGGGGTGTGTTCGATCTCGTTGATCTGGAGGAAGCTTCTGCCCCTCCTGCGGCTACCGAGGCTGTAGCCAGTGCCGAAGAAGAGATTGAAGAGCCGCAGACTATTGATCCTTATGGCGTGGAGTCTTTTGTTGAAGACTCTTCAGAAAATGTAGCATCCTTGGAACCTGTAGCTGAAAAAGGTTTTGAAGCTCAATGGCAGCCTCTGGAAGAGGAGGTCTTCAGTTATCAACATGAAGAGCCGACACCCCCTGGAGAGACCTTTGCCATCGGCATGGGAGAGCCTTTGGCCTTGCTGGCCAATGAGCCGGAACAGTTTACCGAGCAGGGCGATTTTGAGCCGCTTGCTGCCCAAGAGGAGCCGTTGCCGGTAACCAGTGCTCCTGAAATTTCGGCGGCTCCGGAGGTTGCACCACAAATGGCGCCTCTTGGTGAAGAGCAGCTCAGAGCCATTTTGAGCCAGATATCCCGTGAAACGATCGAAAAGATTGTGTGGGAGATTGTGCCTGATCTTGCTGAAAACCTTATTAGGGAAGAGATCAGAAAGATCAAGCAGGGGTTCGGCTCATAGAAACCAGGCTCAGGAGGGCAGGCGCTGCCCTCCTGAGTATTGAAAAAGGTTGTTTGAACACGGGGATGCAAATCCCCTTTTTTATTATCGTGCAGAGTTACGAGGTAAGGTATGACAGAGAAGGAACTGGCAAAGGTTTACGAGCCGCAGGCTGTTGAGGAAAAATGGTACCGGTATTGGGAATCAGGCGGGTATTTTGCTGCAGCAGAGACTTCCGATAAGAAGCCTTACAGCATCGTTATTCCTCCGCCCAATGTCACCGGTGCGCTCCATATGGGGCATGCCCTGAATAACACCCTGCAGGATATCCTTTGTCGCTGGAAGCGGATGCAGGGTTACAACGTCCTTTGGATGCCCGGTACGGACCATGCGGGGATCGCCACCCAGAATGTCGTTGAACGCCAGCTTGCCGCGGAAGGCAAGGACCGCCACGATCTGGGGCGTGAGGCTTTCATCGAGAGAGTATGGAAGTGGAAGGGCGAGTCAGGCGGTCAGATCATCGGGCAGTTGAAACGTCTGGGCGCTTCCTGTGATTGGGAGCGCGAACGGTTCACCATGGACGAGGGGCTGTCCAAAGCCGTGCGTACCGTCTTTGTAAAGCTGTATGAAGATGGCCTGATCTATCGGGACAATCGGCTCATCAACTGGTGCCCCAGGTGCCATACCGCGCTTTCGGATATTGAGGTGGAGCATGAAGAGAAGAAGGGGCATCTCTGGCACATCCGTTACCCGGTTGCCGGCGAACCCGGAAAATTCGTGGTTGTGGCCACGACTCGCCCAGAGACCATGCTTGGCGATACCGCTGTGGCAGTTCACCCCGATGATGAGCGATACCGCGGCCTGATTGGTAAAACAGTGATTTTGCCGCTGGTAAACCGGGAAATCCCGGTTGTGGCGGATGAATACGTTGACCTGGAGTTCGGCACCGGAGTGGTCAAGATCACCCCTGCCCATGACTTCAATGATTTTGAGGTCGGTTTGCGTCATGGTCTGGACAAGATCAATATCTTCGATGAATCCGGGATTATCAACTCTGCTGGTCGGCAGTTCGAGGGTATGGACCGCTTTGAGGCGCGCAAACGGATTGTTGCCGAACTGGAAGAGGCCGGTCTGCTCGAAAAGGTTGCTGATCATGCCATGGCTGTTGGCGGTTGTTATCGCTGCAAGACGGTCGTAGAACCTTATCTGTCCCTGCAGTGGTATGTCAAGGTCAGTCCGCTCGCCGAGCGCGCATATAAGGCGGTTAAAGAAGGCAAGACCAAGATCGTGCCGAAACAGTGGGAAAACACCTATTACGAATGGATGGAGAACATCCGCGACTGGTGCATCTCCCGCCAGATCTGGTGGGGGCATCGCATCCCGGCATGGTTCTGCGACCATTGCGGCGAAGTGACCGTTGCCATGGAGGATCCGACGAAATGCTGCAAGTGCGGCAGCGACGAGATTCGCCAGGAGACAGATGTCCTTGATACCTGGTTCTCTTCGGCGCTCTGGCCGTTCTCCACCATGGGGTGGCCGGAAAAGACCCCGTTGCTCGCCAGCTTCTATCCAACCTCCTGTCTGGTCACAGGGTTTGATATCCTGTTCTTCTGGGTTGCCAGGATGATGATGATGGGTCTGCATTTCATGGATGAGGTGCCGTTCGGCGATGTTTATATCCATGCCCTGGTCAGGGATGCCCAGGGGCAGAAGATGAGCAAGTCCAAGGGTAATGTCATTGACCCGCTTACCATCATTGACCAATATGGCACCGATGCTTTCCGCTTCACGCTTGCCGCTTTCGCTGCCCAAGGGCGCGACATCAAGCTGGCCGAGGAGCGCATCGCAGGTTACCGCAATTTCTGCAACAAGGTCTGGAACGCGGCCCGCTTTGCCCTGATGAACCTGAACGGCTTTGATCCGGATGCCGTCAACTATGACGATCTGCTCCTTTCTGAAGCGGATAAATGGATTATCCACCGTTTGAACGAGACGGCCCGGACTACCAGCGAGGCCCTTGCCGAATACCGGTTCAACGAGGCGGCCATGGGACTGTATCAATTCACCTGGAGCGAGTTCTGTGATTGGTATCTGGAACTGTCCAAGCAGGATCTTTACGGCAGTGACCCGGGACGGAAGGCTGTTGTCCAGTATGTACTCTGGAGCACTCTGGAGCAGTTACTCAGGTTGTTGCACCCGTTCATGCCGTTCATTACCGAAGAGATCTGGCAGACGCTGCCGGGGAGCAAGGATTCCCCAAGTATCATGCGGGCGTCGTATCCTGAGTATTCAGAAAAGCGTTCCTTTGCAACGGCTGCCGACAATATGGAAAAGGTGATGGCCGTTATCGGCGGAATCAGGAACATTCGCGGCGAGATGGAGGTCCCTCCTTCCAGGGAGATAGCGGTTATTCTTTCATGCAGCAGTGCTGACAGCATGAAGCTGATGAAGCATAATGAAGGGGCAATCGTCTCTCTGGCCCGAGTCGCCGACCTGGCGATAGGGATTGATCTCGAAAAGCCGGAAGACGCCTCGATTCAGGTCGCCGGGGATGTCCGGATTTTCGTGCCTCTCAAAGGGCTGGTGAATGTTGAAGAAGAAGAGAAACGGCTGCTGAAGGAGATTGCCAAGATCGAGAAAGAGATAGAAATGTTTTCCAAAAAGCTGGAAAACCCGAGTTTTGTGGACCGCGCGCCGGCTGAGATTGTTGCCAAGGAACGTGAAAAGCTGGTCGAGGTAACTGGCAAGAGAGAGGTGCTTGTCGAGAGCCTTGAGAAGATCAAGCGGCTTGGTTCGTAAATGCTGACTCAATATATCCTGATGGAACAGTACATCCCCTATGTATTCCTGGGGAATGCGCTGCTTGTGATCGTTGATGCTACTCTCGGCTATTTCATGGCTCCCTTGCTGCTCAGTAAAATGGAAGCTGCAAAAGCGGAGTCTGCGGCGTGGACTGCCAATTCCATTCGCAAACTGCTGTCAGTTGTTGTCGCGTTGTACATGTTTTTCAACTGCATGGCATATTTTGGGCAAAACAGTTTGCTACTGCTGATTGTCACTGCTGTGGTGATCCTTGATATCATGCTGCAGTTGGTTGTGCGTTGGAAGGTGAGGCGAAAGGAATGATGCGCCAACCTTGAACTCCATTCTTGTGTTCTCTCAAAAACAAAGAGGCCGCATCTGAAAAGACGCGGCCTCTTTGTTTGGTTTTTATGGCGAAGAGCCTGTCAAGCTGCCTGTGGAAGGAGTTCCGTCTCTTCCTGCTTGAACATTTTGTCCAGGTCCAGCAGCACGATCAATTTTTCGTTTACCCGACCAACGCCCATCAAACATTCGCTGTCATATCCCTTTATGACTTCAGGGGTGGCGGTAATCTGATCCGGCGCTATTTTCATGACATGCGACACTTTATCGACGATCAGCCCCACCAGGGTCTTGCCGAATGAAATCACGACAATCCTGCGATCATTATCATTTGCTTGCGTAGCTTCGGAAAAGTGCATTTTCTTGCGGAAATCGATGACCGGAATCACCCTGTTGCGGAGGTTGATGATCCCCTCAACATATTCAGGTGCATTAGGCATATGGGTGATTTTCACCATGCGGATTATTTCCTGCACCTTAAGGATATCTACACAGAACTCCTCTTCTCCAACGGTAAATCCAACCATCTGCAAGGCATTAAGTCCTGTTTTATTATCTGACGAAGTTTGTGTAGTTTCCATTGATTGATCCCCTTTCTCTATCGCAGGTGAACATATGCTTTTCTCTAGGAGTCTAATAACAACTATTGTGCCATAGTTGCTTAGGGGATTATCTGCGTAATTATAGGGTGTTAGCTGGGGCAAGCTAGCAGCTGATTGTCGGCAGTTGTGTTGGAAATGGAACAATTGTGCAACAATTGGCTAGACTCTAATGTGTGAGAGGGTTTAAGGATGGGCTGTTTCGCGTTGGTTGTGCTAAAGCAGATCGATTCAATGCTTTACTTTGAGCAGTTCATCTAAAACCATTACGATCTCATGGGCCTTATACGGCTTGGCCAGCACGGCCCGGAAACCGAATTTAGTATGTTCAGCCATGACCGGATCGTTGGAGTAGCCGCTGGAAACGATCATCACCGCATTTTTGTCAAAATCAAGGATCTCTTTCGCCGCCTCTCTGCCGCCCAAGCCGCCGGGAATGGTAAGGTCCATGATGACGGCAGCGTATGGAGTCCCTGCTTTGAGAGCAGCCTTGTACATGGAAATGGCTTCCTCCCCATTAACACAGGTCTGTACTTGGTATCCCAAGCTGGTGAGCATGTCTTCTGCAAGGTTCCGGATCATTACTTCATCATCCATCAAAAGGATCGATGCGGTACTGCTCCCTTTTGCCAGCAGCGCTGGTAGTTCATCCGCCGGTTCATCGGGTCTATCAGCGGTGGCCGGCAGGTAAATCTCAAAGGTAGTACCAATACCGATAGTTGAACGCACCGATATATGCCCACCATGCTTAACGATGATTGAGTAGACCGAAGCCAGCCCAAGTCCGTTTCCATCTGCTTTTGTAGTAAAATACGGATCGAAAATCTTTTTCTGGTTCTCTTCCGATATGCCATGCCCTTTGTCCGCAAAGCTGAACTTGACATACCTACCCGGATTCAAGGGGAGCAGGCTCTGTGCGTCAACAGTGGCGTTTTCTGCGCAGATGGACAATATGCCGCCATCCGGCATTGCCTGAACCGCATTGATAATGATGTTGTGGAATGCCTGAAATATCTGCCCCTCGTCTACTTCAAGCGCATTAATGGTATCCGGAAGCACTACGGAACATTTTACCTTTGAGCCACTCAGAACCAGCGAAGTAGCCGATTCTATCAACTGTTTGGCTGAGGCGACTTTTTTTATCGGCTGGCTCCCTTTGGCAAAGGTCAGCAACTGCTGGGTAAGCCCGGATGCTCGCTGAGAGGCCTTTTCTGCTTCAAGGAGAATCTTGTGCGCCTTATGGGATTCATCGAGCAACATCCTGGCATAAGAAATATTGCCGAGGATTCCGGTGAGCAGATTGTTGAAATCATGGGCGATACCCCCAGCAAGCACCCCAAGGCTTTCAAGTTTTTGGGCATGCAGGAACTGCTTTTCCAGGTATAGCTGATCCTGTTCAGCTCGTTTAAGTTCAGTGATATCTGATATGTGGCATACCAGGCTTATGAGGTCGCCATTGGCATCTTCGTGACGGCGCACGGATATATAGCCGTAGAAATCGGTCCCGTCCTTGCGGATATAGTGGCGTTCAGTGCTGACATGATCAATTTTCTTAGACAGAATCTGATGCATGAGGTCAGTGCCGAAGGTTTTCTGATCGGGATGTACCAGTTCCGGGTAGGGGAAACCGATGAGCTCAGCCGTACTGTAGCCAAACATTTCTTCCATTCGCTTGTTGGCAATGGTGATCCGTCCTGTCGGGTCGCACGTCAAGATACCGGCCATTGATGTTTCAAATAAGACGCGTAGTTGGCCAATGTTATGTTCCAATTCTCTGTGGGTATTGGACAGTTGCCGGTTGAGTCTTCTGAAAGTAATTACCAATCCGCTCAACACAGTTATAATTAGCGTGGCAACTGCGATAGACATTATCAGTATGCGATAATCCCTTGGCGGGCTCGGGTTGTAGATGATTGGTGTAGGATCGAATCCAGAAGGGAGCATGCCCAGGCCGACAAATGTCTGGCTAATGTGTTTCCAGCGTGCCGGATTTTGGTACCCCAGCTCGACCAGTTCGGGCTGGATAAGTGTGTACAGTTGATTGGCCTCAAACATCAGCCACTCTTTGCTTTTAACTTTTGAATATTTGGAAAGGATCAGGTCTGAAATTTCTGCTTTGTTGTCCAACGCGTAGCGCCACCCTTTGAGCGTGGCCTCCCGGAACGCTTTGACATATTCAGGACGATCCTTGGCGAGCTTGCGTGTGGTAAAGAAATTGTCTCCGTAGAAATCGATACCATTGGTTAATGGTGAAAACGTGAAATATGCCTCTCCTGACTGTTCAAGGATAAATGGCTCATTAAAGCTGTAGGCAAGCATGACATCGGCCTTGCCATTGATCAGATCGTACGGGTCTCCCTGATGATCAATCGGTGTAAAGTCGTCTTCTTCTATTCCATGTTTTCTCAAAAGAGCGAGCATGTCACCATGCTGGCTAGAGTACATAAATCTACGCCCAGCCATATCGGCAATCGTACGGATACCTGTTTTGCGAGGGGTCAGAAAAACGGCTGGCGAATGCTGAAACACCTGGCCAAGAACAACAAAATCTTCGCCATGGGCGTTATGCAGCAATAATGCAGATGTTCCGACGCCAAAATCGGCACGTCCTGCCGCGACGAGTTTTTCCACCTCTGTAGTCGGTCCGCCTTCAATTATTGAAACATCCAGACCGGCATCCCGGTAGAAGCCTTTGTCAAGGGCGGCATAATACCCGGCAAATTGGAAATGGTGCAGCCATTTGAGCTGCACAGTAGCCTTCTCCAAAGCATATGCTGTCTTGGTTAAGCCAAGCATGGCTAAACAAAGCATGCATGCGACAATGAGTGATACCGGGTTGTAGAGTCTCGCAAAGGCCATGTGGCTCCCCGCCTTCAGGCGGTTTTTAGTTTGGAGTACGGTAAAGTATTTACCACAAGGAAAAAATATTACCATTGTTGCAATTAAGCTACACCCGTGGCAGATGCTACTCCGGTGTGTGAGACTATAGTTGTAATTTTACATTTACAGAATTAATACTTGACGCACGATATTGTGAAATGTAAGATGAAAATCACTTTCAAAAAGGGGGGTGGCGTGAAACACACAAAGACCAACAAGTTTCGCCAGTTCATTGCCCAGAAAGGGCTGAAGTCCACCCGGCAGCGGGATATCATTCTCGACTGTTTTCTCTCTTCCAGCAGGCATATCAGTATTGAGGAGTTGTATCTTAAGCTTCGCACTAAGAACCCTAACATAGGCTATGCAACAGTTTACAGGACTCTCAAGCTGTTTGCTGAATCCGGCATTGCGCGCGAGATTCAGTTTGGCGACGGTCAGACCCGCTATGAACATGCCAACGAAGGTGAGCATCACGACCATCTGGTCTGTACCAGGTGCGGTACGATTATCGAGTTCGAGAACGAGACTATTGAGCAGTTGCAGCAGGATGTGGCCGCTGCGCACGGCTTCCAGATTGAGAACCACAAGCTTGAGTTGTATGGTGTTTGCGCCAAATGCAAGGCGTGATTTATTTTGCACAATAAGTGAAAATGATTTTCAAGAGCAATATGTTTGAGAGGAATTACCCTGATGTCCTTGTTATCCGGAAAAAATGCTACTGAGAACTCTTCAGAAATGAAATCACGCAAGCGGGTTGCGCTTGTCGGCAACCCGAATGTCGGCAAAAGTGCTCTTTTCAATGCCCTCACCGGGGCCTATGTTACGGTGTCTAACTATCCCGGCACCTCGGTTGAGGTTTCCCGAGGTTCGGCGCAGATCAATGGCGAGGGTTTTGAAATAATAGATACCCCCGGCATGTATGCTTTACTGCCGATTACTGAAGAAGAGCGGGTGGCACGCGAAATCCTCCTTACAGAAAGACCAGACGTGGTGCTACATGTCGTGGATGGCCGCAATTTAGAGCGGATGCTGCCAATGACTCTGCAGCTCATTGATGCTGGATTGCCGGTTGTCCTGGTTGTCAATATCATGGATGAGGCTGAGCGGCTTGGTTTGACGATAGACTTTCAGCAGCTTTCCCAAAAACTGGGAGTGCAGGCTATTGGTGCTGCTACAGCCAGAAAGCGCGGCTTGGATGCTATCCGCGATGCCATATCCTCTTTTGGGGAGGTTGGCCGATCTTCAGTCAGGTACAGCCCGACGCTGGAACGGGACATCGAAAGGGTTGCCGGCCAGTTGCGCGGAGATTACCCCTTGTCAAAGCGCTCGCTTGCTCTCCTTTTGCTGCAGCGTGACGATGAGGTTGCTGCTCTAGTCAGGGAAAAGGAGGGGGGAGGCTACCCTTCAATCGAGGAAGTGGTAAAAGAGATTGCCTTTACCCGGCGAGAAACCTTCAATCTTGATCTTTCACTGGAGTGGAAGGGGATCGTTAAGGGGATTATCCATGGCGTTTTGCAGTTGCCTGATAAGCGTATGGTTACCAATGGCGAGCGGTTGTCGATCCTGGCCGTGCGACCGGCAACCGGGATCCCTTTGCTTTTGATCGTCCTGTATTTTGGACTTTACAAGTTTGTTGGTGATTTTGGCGCTGGGACACTGGTGGATCTGCTGGAAGGGAAGGTGTTTGAAGGATTTTTTAACCCATGGATAATTGACGTGGTCAAGAGACTGGTTCCGTGGTGGGCAATTCAGGAACTTTTGGTCGGAGAATATGGCATCATAACCTTGGGGCTCCGCTACGCAGTGGGCATAATTCTGCCGATTGTCGCCACTTTTTTCCTGTTTTTCTCGCTACTTGAGGACAGTGGCTATTTCCCCCGCCTGGCACTTCTGGTTGACCGGATCTTTAAGAAAATAGGGCTTACCGGCCGGGCGGTTATCCCAATGGTTCTCGGCTTCGGCTGCGATACCATGGCAACGATGGTTACCCGGACCCTGGAAACGGTCAGGGAGCGGGTGATTGCCACATTGTTGCTGGCGCTGGCAATTCCGTGCTCGGCGCAGCTTGGGGTGATTTTGTCCATACTATCGAAAAATCCGGCGACACTTCTGGTCTGGGGCGCCTGCCTGCTCCTGATTTTTCTAGTGATAGGTTTTCTCGCGGCCAGGCTTATGCCGGGCGAAACCCCGATGTTTTACATGGAACTTCCGCCGATGAGGATGCCGCAGTTATCAAACATCCTGACCAAGACCTACACCCGGATGCAGTGGTATTTCCTGGAGATTCTGCCACTGTTCGTCCTGGCGTCGATACTGTTATGGCTCGGCAAGATCACCAACTTCTTCGTAAAGCTTATTGACTGGCTCACTCCGCTCATGAACCTCCTCGGGTTGCCCAAGGAGGTTACCGTGGCGTTCATTTTCGGGTTTTTTCGGAGAGATTATGGCGCTGCAGGACTTTACGACCTGCAGACCAAGGGTATACTTGACGCGAGGCAGCTTACGGTAGCTGCAGTAACACTGACTTTGTTCATACCATGCGTAGCCCAGTTCCTGATTATGAAGAAGGAGCGCGGCTGGACAGTTTCTCTGGCAATTGGGGCTTTTGTGACATTCATGGCCTTCGGCAGTGGTTATCTGCTGAATCAGTTTCTGGTAGTGACTAGACTGTTATGATTCGGTGCGGATACTGTGGCCATGAGTTCGGTGAGTCGGAAGGGATACGGGGATGCGGACAATGCGGCAAGCCCGGTGGCTGCCATATGGTCCGGTGCCCTAGATGTTTCTACGAAAACCCGGAAGAACCAGGAATTTTGAAAAAGCTGAAAGGGATGATAAAGGGAGCGAAACCATGAAATTGTCTGAAAAGTCCGAAGAGATCCTGGAATCGATGTGGATAGCTATAGAAGAGGAAGGGAAAGGGTTTGCAGAGTTGGAGTCGCTCAGTGTTGCCAGCGACGACCCGGCAGTCATGGAACTCACTTCTCTTGCCCTTGTCGAGCTGAAGCAGGGGAGGCTTTACTTCCGCCCCGAAGGACGCGAAGAAGGGAGGACTACCATACGCCGCCATCGACTTGCTGAACGTTTGATGATGGATGTCCTTAACATTCGCGGTGAGAATGCGGAAGACAAGGCCTGCCAGTTCGAACACCTGCTGAATGAGGGGGTGGACACCAAGATCTGCACCATGCTGAACCACCCGGCAACCTGTCCGCATGGCAAGGCGATTCCCGCGGGTGACTGCTGTGAAGCTGCTCGTAACAGTGGCGATCTGGGTGTGGTGTCGCTCACCGAGCTGAAATCCGGTGAAGAAGGGGAAATCGCTTACCTGCAGAGCGGGGACGACAAAAAGATGCAGAAACTTATGGCTCTTGGGGTGCTGCCTGGGAACAAAATAACTTTGTTGCAGAGCTTTCCATCCTACATTTTCAGAGTTGGGTTTTCCGAGTTTGCCATTGACACCGCGATGGCTCGGGAGATAATTGTTAGAAAATAGCCCTTGCCGACGGTAGGTTGACTCTCTTGCGAGTCTTGGCCGATAACTCAAACGTATGATATACTGAAACCCGTTAGTGTCAAAATGGATGTGGGGAGAAGTTTTTTATGAGAGTTCTGGTTGTGGAGGATGAGTTCAAAACAGCTGATTTCATTAAAAAGGGGCTACTGGAAAACGGCTTCAGAGTTGATGTTGCTCACTATGGCACGGACGCATTGAAACTTGCTACGTCCTCTGATTATGACATTATTATCCTGGATGTCATGTTACCTGGGATGGATGGCAGGGAGGTGTTAAAAAGCCTTCGTGAAAAGAGCAATTTGACGCCGGTCATATTTCTAACAGCACTGGATGGTCTTGAGGATAGACTGCAAGGTCTGAAACTGGGCGCTGATGATTATATCGTCAAGCCGTTTGCTTTTGCCGAGCTTCTGGCGCGAATCCATACTGTTTTGCGTCGGGGGCAGCCTAGATCGGTTGAGATCCGTTATGCCGTCGATGATCTGGAGCTTGATCTCGCCGCCCACCGGGTAACACGACAAGGGACCAGAATTGACCTGACTCCGAAGGAGTTTACCCTGCTTTCCCTGCTTCTTAAAAACAAGGGCGAAGCCTTATCCCGAACACGGATAGCTGAGCGGATCTGGAATCTTGATGATTTTCATGAAACCAATGTTGTTGATGTCCATATGCGTCGTTTAAGGGCAAAAGTTGATGACCCCTTTGAAAAAAAATTGATTCACACGGTAAGAGGGGTCGGATATGTTTTGGAAGACCGTGGCTGAGCGCTAAATGCCTCTTCCCGGGACATCAAAACTCTCTATTGCCAATCAACTCGCAGCGTATTTTCTGCTGTCAGTGTTCATTATTCTTTTCATCTGCATGATGATGCTTTACTGGGGGTTGTCGCAAAGCCTCAAAAGTCACACTGTTGCCTACATGCGGGATGAGGTGGCACTGATCGTCGCACTGGTTGATCTGGGCGATCTCGGCGGGCTTTCCAGGAAGATTATCAGTTCTGGAGAGAAAGAATATGCAAAGCTTTATGTCAGACTGCTCGATGCCAACGATGTGTCTGTCATTGAGACCCCGTCCATGGGTCATCTGATCCCGGTGAAGGCCTTTCATTCTCCAGTTCCCTACAACCTACCTGCACTGCATGATTTCGATAAGATAAAACTCAATGACAAAGTTTATTTAGCTGAAGCCTTTGCTGTGAACGTAACTGCAAGCAGATTAAGGACGGTGCAGATTGCGCTGGATATTTCCAACTTGGAACATGTCCTCAGGGATTATGCAATAAAGATCTTTGCTACTCTTTTGTTGGGGGTCTCCCTTGCCGGTTTGGCAGGGCGCTATATTACCTCGCGAGGCTTGCGTCCTCTTACGGCAATAGCAGACAAGGCCAGACAGATCACGGCAAGCAAGCTTGGCGAACGGTTCTCTTCGGAAATATGGCCTCGCGAATTATCAACACTTGCAAATTCTCTGGATGTGATGCTGGACCGATTGCAGGAGTCGTTTGATCGGATGAGAAGCTATGCTGCTAATCTTGCCCACGAGATTCGCACTCCGCTAGGCATTCTCAGGGGAGAGGCCGAGATCGCTCTCAATAGAAAGAGAAGCGGCGAAGAGTATGAAAGAGTTATAGAATCGAGTCTGGAAGAGTACCAGCGGCTGACAAGGATTGTTGAAAGCCTACTTTTCCTGGCGATGGCTGACTCCAGGGAAGTAGAGATGAAGTTCGAACAGATCAGGGTAAATGACGAAATTCATAATTTACAGGATTACTATGCTGAATATGCCCAGGGAAAGGCTTTCATCGTGCTGTGCGACCCCGGCGTTTTTGTCTGGGCCGATGCTACCTTGTTACGAAGGGCAATCAGTAATCTTATCTCGAATGCCATTAAATATGGTTCCGAAGGTGGCATTATTACTCTTGAGGCGGCAAATCAACAGCAATTTGTTGAAATATCGGTGTCGGATCAAGGTTGCGGTATTGACAAGGAACATCTGGACAGACTTTTTGATCGGTTTTACAGGGTTTCGGGCGGGGGCACGGCCAATATAAAAGGATCGGGTCTTGGACTCTCCATTGTCAGGTCTATCATGATCCTGCACGGCGGGACTGTTGCCATTTCAAGTGAACTTGGGAAGGGAACCACTGTGACGCTTTCTTTCCCGGTGCCTACGAATAATCTTTCTTCTTAGTGTGCTCTTGTGTAATAATTTCGACGTTTATTTCTACCTGACCGGGTTTAAATAGCTTTTAACTGTTAAACAAGGATCATTATCAAAGGAGGTAGCACTCAATGACAAAAAAAATGGCAATCGGCATTGCATTGGCTTTGACTGTTCTGGGAGGGACTGCTGTCTATGCCGGTATCGGTTGTAATGGTGGCGATGGGATGTTTGGGGACAATCCTGATATTGAGAAGGTGCGGATATTCCAGAAAGAGACGCTTACCGAGCGCGACGATATGATGATCAGGCGTTTGGAACTCAAGCAGGAGCTTGCAAAGAAGAAGCCCGATCAGGCCAAGGTTGATGCGCTTCGTAAGGAGATGGTCGGCCTTAGAGCAAAAATTCAGGATTCTGCAAAGCGACAGGGGCTTACCGGCGGCTGTTTGACCGAATGTGATCTTGACCCAGTGGATTGTTCCAAGGGTGGCTGCGGAAAACACAAAAATAAAAATAGTAAGAAAACCCATGATTGCGATAACTGCAACAAAAAAAAGAAATAGGGTGACTGGCCAGTAAATCGCTGCATGGCAGTGGACATCGAGGAACCGGAAGGGCCGTGGATTTTTTGTCGTGGCCCTTCCTCATTTTAATATTGAAGAAAAATACTGGAGGACTGCTTAAATGAAATGGTTTATCAGAAGTGTAGCGGCAATGCTCATAGTTGCCGGATCTTTTCAGGTTGCGTCGGCAGCAGGGATTCGTTTACCCAAGGGTTATGAAAAGTGGGATAAGAGCAAGGAAAAGGTTGTTACCGATAAGAGTTCCTTGTTTTATGGGGTGCATTATATCTATGTAGACAAAAAGGCGATGGCTACCTACCGGAATGGCGGGAAATATCCCGAAGGGAGTCAGTTTGTAGTTGATTACTACAATATTCGTGAAGAGGGCGGGAAACCGGTTAAAGGCAAGAAGAATATGGTGGTGCTGATGCAAAAGGACAAGAAGCAAAAGGCAACCGGCGGCTGGCTTTTTGCCGGTTTCACCCCTGACGGCAAGCATAACAAGTCTCTCGACCCGGTTAAGAATTGTTTTGAGTGTCATGCCAAGGATGCCGCTGCCACAGATTATGTGATTTCCCGATACGCGGATTTTAAATAGTCCTCATTTGGCTGAGACAATTTTTGCCTTTTATTGTTAGCTGCACACAAGTTGAGTCAGTAAGCTTGATCAAGCGCCACATTTCCTGTGGCGCTTTTTTTTGGTCCCTTGATAACTTTCCTGAAGGATTTCTCATATCTGTCGATAAGAGCATTTAATAGTCATTATTAGATGGCACGTATGTGGAGTAATTATTATGAAGCTTGGGAAAATGAGGGTTGGCAGGCGACTGTCAATCGCTTTTGGTTCTGTGGTGGTTCTTCTGGTGCTGGTGGCGTACATGGGTGGTGGGGGGTTGAAATCTGTGGAACATGTCACCATCGGCATGCTTGATGGAGATGCGGAAGTTGTGCGCCAGGCCGCAGCACTTAAAATCAGTGTTCTTGAAATGCGACGTTACGAGAAAGACCTGTTCCTGAACGTTGAAGTGTCAAAATCGATCAGGGATGATTATTACCAGAAATGGAAAGAGGCCGGCACTGCTCTTAACACCGCGCTAACTGCACTGGAAAAGCTTTCCCCCAGCGAAAATGACCGCCAGAGCATTCGCAAACTTCACGATAATGTGCAGATTTACCTAAATGGGTTCAACCAGATTTATGAGCAGATCGATCGTGGAAAACTGCTTAGCGGTGAGGACGCAAACAAGGCGTTGATGCCGGTAAAGGCAAACATTCGCACCATGGAAATGATAGCTGATGATTTTGCGCGTAATAGTGTTGCCCGGATGGATGATGTGCGCAAAGGCATTATAGAAAAATCTTCAAACATGTTTTACTCACTCATGATTTTCAGCGTGATCGCGATTGTTATCGCGATTGCTGAGACTATAGTTATCACCAGGAGTATTGTAACTCCTCTTGGGGTCGCGGTTGATCTTTCCAACAGGCTTGCCTCTGGAGATCTGACCATGCAGATTGATGTCGATGGGAGTGACGAAGCGGCTCAACTTCTTAAGGCGATGCAACAGATGGTTGAACGGCTGAAGTTTGTGGTTAAGCAGGTAAAGCAGTCGGCTGATTCCGTCGCAACAGGGAGCCGACAATTGTCGGCAAGCGCAGAGGAGCTTTCCCAGGGCTCCAGCGAGCAGGCTTCCGCTGCAGAACAGGCATCTTCTTCAATGGAGGAGATGGCTTCAACCGTGAGGCAGACCGCTGACAATGCATTGCAGACAGACAGGATAGCCATGCAGAATTCCCTTGATGCAAAAGAGGGCGGCAATGCTGTTAGTGAGACAGTAAGAGCAATGAAGGAAATTGCCGGTCGCACCTTTATTATTGAAGAGATTGCCCGGCAGACTAATCTGTTGGCTCTGAATGCCGCTATAGAGGCGGCGCGAGCTGGAGAACAGGGGAAAGGTTTTGCTGTTGTGGCAAGCGAGGTCAGGAAACTTGCCGAGCGGAGTCAGAAAGCGGCAGCTGAAATTTCAAGACTCACTACTTCTAGTTTGACCGTGTCTGAACGAGCTGGAGGTCTACTGGAAAAAGTCGTTCCGGAGATACAGAAAACAGCTGAATTGCTCCAGGAAATAAGCGCCTCTTGCCGGGAGCAGCATCAGGGGATTGAGCAGGTGTCAATCGCAATTCAACAACTGGACCAGGTCATTCAAAATAACTCCTCCCTGGCCGAAGAGACAGCTTCAACTGCGGAAGAGCTTTCCTTGCATGCCGAGCAGTTGCAGGAATCGGTATCGTTTTTTCGTCTCGATATAAAGTCGGATGCCGGTTATCAACTCTCAATCGACAGATCTTAAACCTCTCATCTTTATGGTCGTCCTAAAAGGGTTGGCTTGCCGAAATCAACATTGGTTACAGGGGTGCCGGAAATGAATGGAATGAAATCAGACATGGTTGTCGATACCTATATCTCAGATCGAGCTGGGTTAAACAATGCGGACTTTAACCGGCTCAGTCAGTTCATATACAGCCAATGCGGCATAAAAATGCCGATCGCTAAAAAAACCATGTTGGAGGCACGGCTGCAAAAACGTCTCAGGACGCTGCGGATGACATCTTTTTCGGAATACTGCGATTACCTTTTTAGTGATAAAGGGATGGAAGAAGAGTTGATCCAGATGATTGACCTGATTACAACGAACAAGACCGATTTTTTCAGGGAGCCGGATCATTTTGATTATCTTGTGCGTCAGGTATTGCCTGAATGGGAAAGAAAGCAGCATCCCGGTGCCGCAAAGCGGCTTCTGGTATGGAGTGCTGGGTGCTCTACTGGTGAGGAACCATATACGCTTTCAATGGTGTTGAGTAACTATGCTGAGGCCCATGCCGGATTTTCCTACAATATTCTCGCAACCGATATCTCGACGAGGGTTTTGGAAAAAGCCAGGACAGCTGTTTACGAGGAGGAAAAAGTAGATCCGGTGCCGATGGCATTGAAGAAAAAATACCTGCTCAGAAGCAAGGATCGCGAAAATCCCATGGTTCGCATTGTTCCCGAATTGCGGGAAAAGGTCTATTTCAGGCGCTTGAACTTCATGGATAGTGATTTCGGCATGCGGGAACAGGCAGAGATCATTTTTTGCCGCAACGTAATTATCTATTTTGACCGTGCTACGCAGGAGTGCTTGATCAACAAGTTCTGTCGGGTTCTTGTCCCGGGAGGGTATCTGTTTATGGGGCATTCTGAGACGCTAAACGGGCTAAATGTTCCGCTGAGTACCGTGCATCCAACCGTTTACCGTAAACTTTGAGGATCGCAAAATGAGACTTCTCTTTTTCGGATGTGATGAGAGCTGGGTAGCGCTTTTGGCAGAACGGTCAGACCTATTCAATGCACATCTTGAAAATACTGAGAACATGACGGAGGCGCTGGCTGCACTGGAACGCTACTGTTTTGATGGTATAGTTATCAACATGGATAATCCGGGGATCGATGGCATGGACTTGGTTGCGTTGGTCCGGAATGTCAGATTTGCCGGAACGAATAGTACTGTGCCGATTGTGGCAATCGGGTCAGATCGGGATGGTGCTCTTCTTGAAGGACAACAGCAGTCAGCTGTGAATAAGTTTATTGCTGCTCCGTTTGATGGCGCCGCTCTAAGCGATATGCTTAACTTTTTACAAAACGCTCGTGGCAATGAGGTCGCAATAGGAAAAGAGCGTCACCTTGATCCGGAATCAGTAAAAGCTAGGCTTGAGTGTGATGATGAGTTTCTTGTCGAGCTCTGGCAGACTTTTCTTGAAGAATCGCCACAGGTGCGTAACGAGCTTGCCTTGGCAATCCGGACAGAAGACCAATCCTCAACGGAGCGACGTGCTCATTCTCTCAAGGGAATTGCCGGAAATATCGGTGCCGAGAGGCTTAGATGTATTTCATTTGAAATTGAAAAATCTGCCAGAGAAGGGAATATGAAGCGTGTTGCAGATTTATTCCCGGAGTTGGAACGGTCGATGGACCTTGTTATCGGAGAAATCAACGCTTTGATTTCTCCAACTGATCTGAATGCCTGATACTACACATCTTCCGGGGGGCTGCTTATGAAAAAGATAATCAAGGTTCTGATCGTTGACGACTCCGCGGTAGTGCGTCAAACCCTTGCCGATATTCTTAATTCCGACCCTCAGATTCAGGTAATGGCCACGGCATCCGATCCGTTTGTTGCTGCCGAGCGGATCAAAGAAGCTGTGCCCGATGTCATAACTCTTGATGTCGAAATGCCCAGAATGGACGGGATAACCTTTCTGCAAAAAATCATGAGCCAGCACCCCATTCCGGTAGTGATGTGCTCCAGCCTGACGGAAAAAGGTTCGGAGACTGCTCTCAAGGCTTTGGAATATGGTGCTGTTGAGATTATTACCAAGCCGCGTCTGGGAACCAAGCAGTTCCTTGAAGAGTCACGAGTGAGAATCTGCGATGCTGTTAAGGCTGCCTCAGAGGCCCGTCTTGGGCGCATCCCCACGAGAAGCCACGAGGTCCAGCCGAAGCTGACCGCAGATGTTATCATGGAAAAACCGACATCGAGGGCCATGATCAGGACCACTGAAAAGGTGGTTGTTGTGGGGGCGTCAACAGGTGGCACCGAGGCGCTACGTGTGTTTCTGGAATCCCTCCCTGCTGATTCACCGGGGATTGTCATCGTCCAGCATATGCCGGAAGGTTTTACCCGGGCCTTTTCACAGCGTCTGAACGGCATCTGCCGCATTACCGTAAAAGAGGCTGAAGATAATGACTCGGTAGTGCGTGGCTGTGCCTTGATCGCTCCGGGTAATCGCCATATGCTTCTCAAAAGCAGTGGGGCTCGCTATTATGTCGAAATAAAGGACGGTCCTCTGGTGTCGCGTCACAGGCCTTCGGTCGATGTACTGTTTCGTTCGGCGGCTCGCTATGCCGGCAAAAATGCCGTTGGTGTCATAATGACCGGCATGGGTGATGATGGCGCCAAGGGGATGCTGGAGATGAAAGAGGCTGGCGCTGTAAACATTGCGCAGGATGAGGCGACTTCGGTGGTGTTTGGCATGCCGAACGAAGCGATCAAGCTTGGCGGGGTCGACCATGTAAAGCCGTTGGACATGATTGCCCGCGAAGTCCTAAGACTCTCGGCATGAGATACTAATCTCAACTTACTTAAGTTGCAGGGCTGGAATCATGGCAGAAGAAAAATTCTTTCTTGGGCGGCAGCCGATCTTGGATCGGGAGCAACAGATAGTTGCCTTCGAACTCCTGTTTCGTTCAGCCGACAAACAGTATGCCGACTTTACTGACCAGACCCAGGCCAGTGCCAGTGTGATTCTCAATGCAATGACCGATTTCGGAATCGACAATGTTGTCGGTCGCCATAAAGCGTTTTTCAACGTCAATACCGATATGTTGATGAGCGATCCTCTGGAACTGCTCCCCAAAGACCATGTCGTTATCGAGCTCCTTGAGAATATTGAGATTACCGATCAGGTCATAGCGCGTTGTCTTGAACTTAAAGAAAAAGGGTTCATGTTGGCTGCTGATGACCATACCTACTCTCCAGAGTATGAGCCGTTATACAACGTGATAGATGTCATCAAGTTCGATATTTTGCTGACACCCATAGACCAGCTCCCTGAAATGATGAAGCAGTTAAATCGCTGGCGGTTCACATTTCTTGCCGAAAAAGTGGAAACACGCGAACAGTACGATGCCTGCCATGCCCTTGGTTTTGAGCTTTTCCAGGGATATTACTTTTCCCGGCCAGTGGTGCTCAAGCAGAAAAGGATCGATACGGCGCGCGCAACCCTGCTGAAGTTGCTGAACCAGCTCCAGCTTGATTCAGACCTTGCAGAAATTGAAATCTCTTTCAGGCAGAACCCGAACCTGATTTATGGGTTGCTCAGGCTTGTCAATTCCGTTGCTTTCGGACTTCGGGAGAAGGTGCGGTCACTCAAGCATGCGATCATGGTTCTGGGACGGCAACAACTAAGGAGATGGGTTGTGCTTGCGCTCTATGCTGGCCAGGGTGCAGGGGCCACAGCGACAGTCAGTCCTCTTCTGGAGCTTGCATCGGTGCGCGGTCGCTTAATGGAGATGCTGGCGCTGCAGGTTCCTAATATGCCCATGCAGGACAAGGAATGGGGGGAGCGGGCTTTCATGGCTGGTGTCCTGTCGCTTGTTGATGTTCTCCTTTCGACAACTGTGGATGATGTTGTTGCTTCGCTCAATCTCACCGACGATATTCGAAGCGCCCTGCTTTACCGGGAGGGGAGTCTTGGGACACTGCTGCAGATAGCAGAAGAGATGGAAAAGGCGGACTTCAGTGCAGCAGAAGATCTGCTGACACAAGTTCAGCTTTCTGCCGCCCAGCTGGCTTCTGCCCAACTGGAAACCATTGCCTGGTCAAAGGGGCTCGCTGAATACTCCTGAGCTGATTTTCCCTCCTTGACACTATTCCACCATTTAGTGTAGCCTTGTTCGTCCCACCCCAGGAAGGGACGGTTTCACGGAAGCACATGATTGCTTTTGTGCTACTATTCCACCGCAAGGCGAAGAAACCCATGAAGATCACAGCGGTTATTCCCGCCAGATACTCGTCCACCAGGTTCGAAGGCAAGGCGCTTTCCGATATCCATGGTAAACCGATGGTTCAGCATGTATATGAGCGAACTGAAAAGGCTGCTCTTGTCTCGGAAGTCATCGTTGCTACCGATGATGAGAGGATTGCTGCTGCGGTAAGGTCGTTTGGCGGCCGGGCTGCGATGACGTCCAAAGATCATGAGACCGGGACTGATCGTCTGGCCGAGGTTGCTGCTCGCCTTGATAGCGACATAATCGTCAATGTGCAAGGGGATGAGCCGCTTATTGACCCTGATATGATAGATGCGGCGATTGCTCCACTCATCGAAGATGCCGCGATTGTCATGGGTACGCTCAAATCCCGTATCTGTAACCTTCACGACTTCCTTTCGCCCAATGTGGTCAAGGTGGTGACTGATTCTGCGGGATTTGCCCTGTATTTTTCCCGGTCGCCTTTACCGAACTTTAGGGACAAATGGAACGACTTGAAGGATGAGGCCTTTGTTTCAGGAAAACTCTTGTGTTACAAACACGTCGGTCTTTATGTCTATCGCCGTGATTTCCTGCTCAAATTCTCACAGCTTCCGCCTACCTTCCTTGAAAAAGCGGAAATGCTCGAGCAGTTACGGGCTCTGGAAAACGGCTACCGAATAAAAGTCGTGGAAACTTCCCATGAATCAATTGGGGTAGATACCCCTGCTGATCTGGAAAAAGTTCTGGCATGGCTTAAGAAACAATGAAAATGAGATACTGCTTGGAGTTGCTATGAAAACCAAATTTATATTCGTAACTGGAGGGGTTGTTTCCTCTATCGGCAAAGGGCTGGCCTCTGCATCCCTGGGTGCCCTTTTGGAGTCACGTGGCCTTCGCGTTACTCTGCAGAAGCTTGATCCCTATATTAATGTTGATCCCGGAACCATGTCGCCATTTCAACATGGTGAGGTTTTTGTTACTGATGACGGTGCGGAAACCGATCTGGATCTTGGCCATTATGAACGATATACCACGGCCAAACTTTCCAAAAAAAGTAACTTTACCACCGGACAGGTTTATTATTCGGTTATCGAGAAAGAGCGGCGTGGCGACTATCTTGGCGGTACCGTCCAGGTCATTCCGCACATAACCGATGAGATCAAAAGCAAGATTCTGGAAAATGCCAAGGGCCATGATGTCGCTATTGTCGAGGTTGGCGGTACTGTCGGCGATATCGAATCGCTGCCATTCCTCGAAGCAATCCGTCAGTTTCGCCATGACCGTGGGGCAGGCAATACGCTTTATCTCCATGTGACCCTGGTGCCTTATATCAAGACTGCCGGCGAACTGAAGTCAAAGCCGACCCAGCACTCGGTAAAGGAGCTACAGGAGATAGGGATCCAACCGGATATCCTCCTTTGCCGGTGCGAACAGGAACTCCCCAGAGAGCTGAAGGCGAAGATCGCCCTGTTCTGCAATGTGGACGAAAAAGCAGTTATAACCTCGGCAGACGCTGATTCGATATATGCCGTCCCGCTGAACCTTCATCGGGAGGGGATGGATGAGCAGGTGGTGGAAAAGCTCAATATCTGGACCAAATCGCCGGACCTTGCCCCTTGGCAGGAGATGGTGGAAAAGCTGAGAAAGCCGGCCAATGGCGAGGTGAAAATCGCCATTGTCGGTAAGTATGTAAACCTCGCAGATTCCTACAAATCGCTCAATGAGGCCCTTGTACATGGCGGGATCGCCAATGAGAGCAGGGTCAAGCTCACCTTTGTCGATTCTGAGAGAATCGAGCAGGAGGGGGTTGACGGTCTGCTGGACAATGCTGATGGCATCCTTGTTCCTGGTGGCTTTGGTGAGCGGGGCACTGAGGGGAAGATAATGGCCATCGAATATGCCCGTGTAAAAAAGATTCCTTTCTTTGGCATCTGCCTCGGCATGCAGATGGCTGTCGTGGAGTTTGCCAGAAACGTGTGCGGCTTGACGGATGCTTTCTCCAGCGAATTCAAGCCAGGGTGCGAAAACCCGGTCATACACCTGATGGAGGAGCAGAAGGGCGTTTCGAAAAAAGGTGGGACCATGCGTCTTGGTGCCTATCCGTGCAGTCTAGCCAAAGGCACCTTTGCCCAGAAAGCGTATGGGGCGACTGATATTTACGAGCGGCATCGACACCGTTATGAATTCAACAACAGTTATCGTGAGACTCTTAAGTCCAACGGCCTGGTGCTTTCAGGCGTTTATCCGGAAGTTGACCTGGTTGAGGTGGTGGAGATTGCTGATCACCCTTGGTTCCTTGGATGTCAGTTCCACCCGGAGTTCAAATCCAAGCCTCTGAACCCGCACCCCCTTTTCAGGGCCTTTATTGCGGCGGCACTCAACAATAGAAAGGGGTGAATCGGTAACATTGACAAGAGAGACAAACTGGTCACTCTTAGTTCTTCGCCGGTCACTTGCTAAGGTATGACAGTGGTTCGAGAAATATCTATCGGGGATGTGAAGATTGGCGGCAACCGGCCTCTTATGTTGATTGCCGGGCCGTGCGTCATAGAAAACGAATTGGCAACACTGCGAGCTGCAGAACGGCTGATGACGATCTGCAATGCCGTGGATATCCCTTTGATATTCAAGGCCTCTTACGATAAGGCAAACAGGACGTCTGTCACCTCATTCCGTGGCGTCGGAATGAAAGAGGGGCTGAGGATTCTGGAGAAGGTGAAGTCGTCGCTGGAAATCCCAGTGCTTTCCGATGTCCATTCCATTGAGCAGGTGCAGCCGGCTGCTGAAGTACTCGATGTTATTCAGATCCCGGCATTCCTGTGTCGCCAGACCGATCTTGTCGTGGCGGTGGCAAAGACCGGCAAGGTTGTCAATGTCAAGAAAGGGCAATTCCTGGCCCCGTGGGATATGGAAAATGCCGTTGGCAAGGCCGAGTCGACCGGCAACGAGCGTATTATCCTTACGGAGCGTGGGGTTTCTTTCGGCTACAACAACCTGGTTGTTGACATGCGCAGTTTCCCGATCATGCGTAATTCCGGATTCCCGGTGGTTTTTGACGCAACGCACAGCGTCCAGCTTCCTGGCGGCCAGGGAGGCTCATCGGGCGGCCAGAGGGAATTTGTCGAATACCTGTCGCGCGCTGCGGTTGCCACCTGCATTGACGGAATTTTCATGGAGGTTCATGAGAATCCCGACAAGGCACTTTGCGACGGCCCGAATTCAATCAAGCTGGATGATCTTGCCGATCTGCTCAAACAACTCAAATCCATTGATGCGATCGTGAAAAAACCATGATAATCGAAGAAGCGAGACGCGTGATAAGGGTTGAGGCTGAGGCCCTTCAAGCATTGGCCGACCGTATTGATGGCGACTTTGAGACAGCGGTGAACCTGATCCTAGCCTCAAAAGGGCGGGTTGTTGTTACCGGGATGGGTAAATCGGGGCTGATCGGTCTTAAGATCGCCTCCACCATGGCCTCTACCGGAACGCCTGCATTTTTCCTGCATCCTGCAGAAGGGATTCATGGCGATCTCGGGATGATCATGAAGGGTGACGTAGTAATTGCCTTATCGAACAGTGGCGAGACCGAAGAGCTGATCAGGATACTCCCGGTGATCAAACGTCTTGGGGCATCACTTGTCGCCATGACCGGCAACCCGGCGTCAACTTTGGCCCGATCCGGGGATGTAGTCCTAGATATATCAGTTAAGGAAGAGGCGTGCCCATTGGGGTTGGCGCCAACGGCATCTACGACCGCAACCCTTGCCATGGGTGATGCCCTAGCGGTTGCACTGTTGCAAAAACGCGGCTTCAGTGCCGAGGATTTTGCCCTTTTTCATCCCGGCGGCTCGCTCGGCAAGAAACTGCTGCTGACGGTCAATGACCTGATGCACGCTGGTGATGCTATTCCTCTTGTTGCAGAAAACACCCTGATGCGAGAAGCCCTGTTCGAGATAACGGCAAAGAAACTGGGGATAACTGGCGTTGTTGATGCCACTGGCAGGCTGATTGGCGTCATCACCGACGGTGATTTGCGCCGTGCCCTTGAAAAAGGGATCGATATCATGAACCAGTCAGCCGGCGTCATGATGTCCGGCAACCCCAAACGGATCAAGAGTTCTGAGCTTGCCGCACGGGCTCTGCAGCAGATGGAACAGTACTCGATAACCTCGCTTTTTGTTTTTGACGATACCCATGGGGAGGCCCCGGTCGGCGTCGTCCATCTGCATGATCTGCTGAAGGCCGGAATCGCTTAGTGTCATGACGGGTGAACTGTGAAGAACGAACAGCTGCAAAATATCAAACTGTTGCTACTGGATGTGGACGGGGTCATGACCGATGGCCGTATCGTCTACGACGCCAATGGCGTTGAAACCAAGTTTTTCAATGTCAAGGATGGGCACGGAATCAAGATGCTGCAGCGTGCCGGCGTAGAGGTCGGGATAATCTCCGGCAGGGCATCACAGGTGGTTACCAACCGTGCTGCAGAACTCGGCATAGCGATCGTTTACCAGAAAGCGCTTGATAAGCTTGCCCCTTATCTGGAGATCTTACTTGATAAGGGGTTGAAGGACGAAGAAGTTGCCTTCATGGGCGACGATATCATCGATATCCCGGTGATGCGTCGTGTCGGTTTTGCTGCGGCACCTCTTGATGCCATTGACTATGTCTCGGAACATGCCGATTATGTCGCTCGAAATCGAGGGGGATGGGGGGCGGTAAGAGAAGTTTGCGACCTGATAATCAAAGGCAAAGGGTTATGGGACGAGGTGACGGCACGCTATTATCAGGAGTAAGCAGGGCAGAAATTGGCAATGGCTTGTCCGATTTCCTCACTGTTGATAGGTTTGTACAGAAATGCCTTTGCTCCAAGCTCTAAACAGCGGTTCACCTCTTTTTCCTGTTTTGATGAACTGATGACAACCACTGGGATTTCGTGGGTCTTCAGGTTTGCATGGGCGGCTTCAAGAAACTCGATCCCATCAATCAGGGGCATTCTCATATCCAGCAGGATAAGGTCCGGCTTGTTCACCGGCACAGCTGATGTAAAATTCCGCTCTCCTCCAAATAGGTATTCCAACGCTTCCCCTCCCTGATGCACCACGTCTATCGCAGAATAACCCAGTTTAAAGAGAATACGCGTGGTCAGGAATTCGTCATCAGGATTGTCTTCAACCAATAGGATTTTTACTTTTTTCATTGTTGCCTCGTTGATCGACCTGATGGAATTACTCATTAGCTGCCTGCCAATTCTATTCAATTATAGCGAAAAATCAAGTAGTTCATTAAAATGCTACTGCTGGTTTGAGGTTGTGGGCCATTGTTCGGGTTTGCATGAGGGGAGGCCGTCAGCCAATGTCGGGTACAGCAGTTTTACTCCCAGTTTATTCTTCATAAGTGAATTGTCGATCCTGCGGCTTTCGGAAAAATAAGAATACAGCAGCGGTGGCATGGTGGCCGCTGCCTCCTCACGACTGACCTGCCGTGGTCGCGCGATCCCCAGGAGGTCGGCTATTGCATTGAAGTATTGGGTCATGGTCCCATGATCGCCATCACTTACGTTGACGATGTCGCCGTCCTCACCCCGGTCTGCTGCAGCTATGCAAACTCGGGCAAGGTCATCGGCGTGAATCCGGTTGGTAATGGGCGCCTCTTTTTCAGAAAGCAGCGGTGTTCCGCTCATCAGGTGTTGCAGGGGGAGCCTGCCCGGGCCATAAATGCCGGTTACTCTGAGAATTACGACCGGCACTCCATGATCACGCCCCCAACCGGTGATGGTGGTTTCGGCATCAAGGCGCCTCTTTGCTCGTGTTGTCTGAGGATTTACCGGGGTCTTTTCGGTAACCGTCAAGTCGCCACAGTCACCATACACACCACTTGTGCTGAGGTAGACAACTTTTTTCGGTTTCCTGTCCGGGGCAAGGGCAGCGCAAAAATTTCGCATGCGCGAGTCAATGATCCCGCCTCCGGGTGGCGGAGCCAGGTAGAAGATTGTGGCGTCCGCAGTAGGTAGAGATTCCAGCGTCGATGGATCATCGAGGTTAGCCTCGATGATGAGCTCAAAAATCTCTCTCATTGGATCGAGTTTGTTAGTGGTGCGGAGCAGGGCAGATGGCTGCCACCCCATAGCGTGCCCCAGTTTCGCAATTCTTCTGCCGATATCTCCACAACCGACGATGAAAATCTTTTCTGAATAGTGCATGGTCCCCCCCTGAGGATTAAGTGAGGCCATTGTAGCCAATACTATTCACAGAGAATAGCAAAAACTGGCTTGCGGCTGTCAGGTGTTTTTTAAGCTAACTCTCGTAGTTTTGTTAGTTATTTGCCTGGTTTTGATAACCCCTTGTTCAATCTTTGTGCCAAAGTCAATTTTTCCTGCCATAATGCACTTTACACACCCCCTGACCGATGCTATACTTTGGGCGAATTATGCTAACCGCAGGTAAAATCAGGCTACTGTTGGCCTTGGCGATTGTTGCGGCCGTTGTCTCTCTGATAGTGATGTCCATGAAAAAGTTTCCGACTCATGGGCAGTCACCATCTGCAGTGGCAACAGACGGAGAGCGTCAGGCCGAATTGACATTACGGGGCATACGCGTTAACGAGAGTTCGAACGGCTCTACCCGGTGGTTACTCATTGCGGAAAAGGCGGAATACGATACGAAACGTTCTCAGGTGAAGCTTGCTGATGTTCGGCTATCGGTGGTTCCCGTAGACGCCAAGCTGGGCGAACTGGTGCTGACTTCCCCGACAGCGACCTACAATACCGGAACCAAGGATGTTAATCTGGCAGGCGGGGTAAAGGCCAGAAGCTCTAAAGGTATGGAGTTCACAACCAGATCGGTTCGTTTTATTGGCAGTCATGGGGTTGTGACCACGGTTGACCCTGTCCGGTTTACTGATGATTTGCTGACACTTGAAGGTAATGGTATGGAGTTCAATGTGGCTACTTCCGCTCTCAAGGTCACAAGTGATGTGACCGCTACTTATAGAGGTGGTAAAAGCCAGTGAGAATTTTTGCTGTCCTGTCTGCCTCGCTGATCCTGGCAGCGTTTCTTGTCGGCACGGTCCAGAGTGCTGTTGTATCGCCGGCGCAGAGAAGCGATCTGCCGATTCAGATCAAATCAAATGAGCTGTCATCCGACGGCGCTGGCAAAGTTGCAACATTCAGCGGATCTGTTGTTGCACGTCAGGGGGATGTTACAATTTTCTGCGACCGCCTTGTGGTTCATTATGGTGCGAAAGAACGGGATATCTCAAAGGTGGAGGCGCAGGGGAATGTCAGAATAGTGCAGGGGAACCGCCAAGGCTTGGCTGGCCGGGCACTCTTTGACAATCAGGCAGGGACTATCGTTCTTGAAGATAATCCACGGATCAGCCAGGGTAGTGATACCATTACCGGGAAAGTTATTACCTTTTATCTCAATGAACAGAAAAGTGTGGTAACCGGCGGCACTGATCGACGAGTAGAGGCAGAGATAAAGCCCAAAGGCGCAGGGATCGATGTTGGCACCAAACCCTGATCATTGCCTGAAGGCTCGCGGCCTCAGAAAGAGCTACGGTGGCAGGGAAGTGGTCAGGGGGGTAGACTTGGAGGTCTCCTCCGGTCGGGTGATCGGGCTTCTCGGTCCGAATGGTGCCGGCAAAACCACTACTTTTTATATGGTGGTGGGACTATGCCGTCCTGACAGCGGTGCCGTGCTTCTGAATGATGAGGAATTGACTTCTCTGCCGATGCATATGCGGGCCCGCAAGGGGATAAGTTATCTTCCACAGGAACCATCGGTTTTTCGCAAATTGACAGTTAAGCAGAACCTCCTTGCTGTTCTGGAAATGATGGATCTTTCCAGGGGGAGCCGCCAGGAACGGGCTGAAGAGTTGCTGAATGACCTTGGGATCGAACATATCGCTGCTAGTCAGGGATTTGCCCTATCAGGCGGTGAACGCCGAAGAGTTGAAATTGCAAGGGCACTGGCGACCAACCCTTCTTTCATTCTGCTTGATGAGCCTTTTGCCGGGATCGACCCGATTGCGGTGGCTGATATTCAGGGGATCATCGTCGGGCTTAGCCGCAGAGGAATCGGTATCTTGATTTCTGACCACAATGTTCGTGAAACCCTTGGGGTTTGTGATGCTGCTTACATTGTCAATGCCGGCGAAGTGCTTGAATATGGCGATCCTCAGCAGATAGCCGAGAGCAAAAAAGCAAAAGAGATTTATCTGGGCGACTCCTTCAGACTGTAAAATGAGGTTTCATGGCTATTGAGATGCGTCAACAGATGAAGATGGTTCAGCAGTTGGTGATGACCCCCCAGCTGCAGCAGGCCATCAAGCTCCTTCAACTTTCCAGGATTGAGCTTCAGGATGTGGTTCGTCAGGAACTTGAGGAAAACCCTGTCCTTGACGAATCGCTGGAGCAGGAAGAAATACGGGACGCTGATCAGTTTGAATTGCAGGAAAAGGAGGAACTCCCTCCGGTTGACTCCGGGGATTTCAAGGAGGTTGCCGCCGGAGAAGAGACCAGGTCTGAGCTGGATTGGGAATCGTATCTTGAGGGGTACAACTACAGTGCGGGTGAACAGTATTATGATGATGACGAGGATCGTCCATCATATGAAAACATCCTGACCAAAAAGGGGACGCTGTTCGATCATCTTGTCTGGCAGTTGAACCTGAACCGTTTCAGCGATCAGGAACGAATGATCGGTGCCGAGATTATCGGCAACATCGACGAGGATGGCTACCTCAGGACGACTACTGCCGATATTGCCCATGTTTGCCAGGTTGATGAGCCGGCTGTCGAACAGGTGCTTTTGAGAATACAGGATTTCGACCCTCCGGGTGCAGGGGCCAGGGATCTCAGGGAGTGTCTTCTCCTTCAGGTTCGCAGCCTCAACATGGGTGGTACCCTGGTGGAAGGGATACTGCTGCACCACCTCAAGGATCTTGAGCTGAGAAAATACAAGCCGATTGCTAAAGCTCTCGGCTGCGAAGTAAATGATATCCTGCTTGCCGCCCGGGTTATTGCTTCTCTGGACCCTAAACCGGGCCGCATTTATGGCCAGGAAGATATCCAGTACATATCTCCCGACATCTTTGTCTACAAGGTCGGCGAGGAGTATGTGGTTACGCTGAACGAGGAAGGTCTGCCGAATCTTCGGATAAATCCTCTTTACGCACCTGAGCCAAAGGGAGAAAAAGTAGAAAAGCCTGAAAAGGACAATGGTGGGGCAAAGGTTGACGAGTACATCAATGACAAGATGAGATCGGCAATGTGGCTCATCAAGAGTATTCACCAACGCCAGAGAACCATATACAAGACAGCAAAGAGTATTGTGAAATTCCAACGGGAATTCTTCGATAAAGGGATTGAATATCTTAAACCGTTGGTTTTACGGGATGTTGCCGAAGATATCGGGATGCACGAATCGACGATCAGTCGCGTCACGACCAATAAATACATGCAGACCCCGCAGGGGTTGTTCGAGTTGAAATATTTCTTCAACAGCGGCATATCCACATCCGACGGCGACTTCATAGCTTCAGAAAGCGTCAAGAACAAAATCAAGGAGATCCTGGAGAATGAGGATCCCAAGAAGCCTTACAGCGACCAGAAGCTCGCTGAACTGTTGTCCGCAAACCAGATAAACATTGCCCGCCGCACGGTTACCAAATATCGGGAGATGCTCCGTATCGGGTCATCATCGGAGCGGAAACGACTTTTCTGATCAGCAGCACCTGGCACTGGAGCAGCCGCGGCATCAAGCCACGCGAAAGTGCCATTATCATATGAATACCGACACAGGAGGAGCGCATCATGCAAATTTCTACCACGTTCAGGCACATGGAACCAAGTGACGCCCTGAAGAGCTATGCCGAGGAAAAACTGGAAAGGATCAAGAAGTATATCGATGAACCGGTTGTGGTCCAGGTTTATCTGACTGTGGAAAAGATCCGCCATATCGTCGAAATATCCATCAATGCCAAGGGCGTCAGCACCAAGGCGTCAGAAGCGACCAACGACATGTATGCCGCAATCGACGCAGTCATCGACAAGATCGAGCGCCAGTTACGTCGTTACAAGGAACGCCTCAAGGGGCACAAGCCTGCTGATGCTCCTGAGCGCCAAGTACAGAAAAAGATAATTGCTGCAGAGGATCTTGAGCAGAGCAAGGAGCCGGTAGTTATCAAAACCAAGACTGTATCCATCAAGCCGATGTCAGTTGACGAGGCGGTCATGCAGATGGATCTGCTGCATAAAGACTTCCTGGTGTTCACTGATGCCGGTTCGGACAGTATCAATGTTATCTATCGTCGGCGTGACGGCAATTTTGGCCTTATTGAAACGGCGAAGTGAGAACCGGTCACATTTTCATCAATAGTGGTGTCTGAACATGCAGGGTGTATTCAGGTTTGAACCGGAAGATGTGATCCTGCCGCTGTCAGCGTCAACCAAAAACGGCGTGCTATCAGAATTTGCCGATAAGGTTGCTGCAAGGTGCTCCTTGCCGTCGGGCAGTGCAATTCTGCAACTGCTTCTGGAGCGGGAAAGCCTGGGGAGCACCGGTATCGGAGACGGTATTGCCATTCCTCACTGTAAGTCACCGGCGCTCAATGCGCCGGTGATTCTGTTTGGTCGGAGTGATGCCGGGATTGATTTCAAGTCCGTTGACGATAAGCCTGCTCGGCTTTTCTTTCTGCTGGTTACTCCGGAAGATGCTGCCGGAACACATCTGAAGCTTCTGTCGCGCATTTCGCACCTGCTTAAGGGGGCAGACGTAAGAAACAGGCTCCTGGAGGCAACTTCTGCCGAGGAGGTAGTTGAGATCGTGATGAGGCAGGGGGGCACCAGATGACTGCTATCAGTCTTTCCATTGATGATCTGCTCAAAGACGAAGAATATGGCCTGGACCTGCGGATGGTTTCCGGAGAACACGGCCTGTCTCACCGCTTGTACAGTTCCCGGATTCAAAAACCGGGGTTGGCGCTCACCGGGTATACCGAGCATCTCCACCCTGATCGGTTGCAGGTGCTTGGCAACACCGAAATATCATACATGCTCCAGATTCCGGAGCAACAGGCTGCAGCGAGTCTCAGCAAGCTCTGTTCTTTCCCTATTTCCTGTTTTATCGTCACCAAGGGGCTTGATCCGCCTCCGATGCTCAGAAGGGAAACAGAGAAAGCCGGCATTCCTCTTCTTGTGACATCATTGCAGTCATCCACGTTTATCTCCCTGATTACAAAATTTCTTGAAGAGCGTTTGCTGCCGACTACTCATGTTCACGGCGTGCTGACCGACGTTTTGGGCGTAGGGGTGCTTCTGCTCGGCAAGAGCGGTATCGGCAAAAGCGAGTGCGCCCTGGATCTGGTAATTCGTGGTCATCGACTGGTGGCCGACGATGTGGTATTTATCAAGAAAAAGATGCCGGCAGCTCTTGTGGGCCAGGCGGCCGAAACTATCCAGTACCATATGGAGATCAGGGGCCTCGGTATTATCAATATCAAGGATCTCTTCGGTGTTTCCTCAATTCGGGAAAAGAAGATAATCGACATGGTGCTGGAGCTTGTCGAGTGGAACCCCCAGCAGGAATATGATCGTCTCGGGATAGATGAAAAGGTTCATACCATTCTTGGAATAGAGCTTCCCCACCTGATAATTCCGGTCCGACCGGGGAGAAACCTGACCTCGATCATTGAGGTTGCTGCTCGCAACTATCTTCTTAAGGGGATGGGGTACCATTCTGCCAAAGAGTTTCACGAGAAGCTGATGGCGAGGATGGAGATCCGGCCCATCGGCGCCGAGGTGGAGTGAGATGCGGATAGTCGTTATCACCGGGCTGTCGGGTTCAGGAAAGTCTACAGCGGTAAAGGCCCTTGAGGATGAGGGGTTTTTCTGTATCGACAATCTTCCGGTTACCCTGATTCCTACGTTCATCGAGTTGGTTGAGCGGTCAAAGGACCAGGTGCGTGATGTCGCTCTGGTTATGGATATCCGCGGCAAAGATTTTCTCAAGGGTTGGGAGGAGATCCTCCTTGGCCTTCGGAGTATTGGCCACAACCTTGATATCCTGTTCTTCGATACCACGGACGAAGTCCTTATCCGTCGTTTTTCCGAGACGCGCCGTCGTCATCCCGCCCTGCCGGGGGCATCGGTACCGGATGCCATCCGTTTTGAGCGTGAGTCACTGGCCGGTTTGCACCGGATAGCCACCAGGGTTTTCGATACTTCGGAAATGAATGTGCATCAGCTCAAAGAGACGGTGCTGGCATTCATCCGTGGAGAAGATGGCAATGCAAAACGCCTTACCGTCCATGTCCAGTCATTCGGCTTCAGGTACGGGCTCCCGCTTGACTCCGACCTGGTAATTGACGTCCGGTTTTTGCCGAATCCGTATTTCGTGGAATCGTTAAAAAAATTCAGCGGGCAGGAACCCAAGGTCAAAGAGTTTGTCCTCGAACAGGCCATTACCAAAGAGTTTCTGGTCAGATACCGGGAGCTCCTTGATCTTTTGCTCCCTGGATATCAGCGTGAAGGAAAGACATACCTGACTCTGTCAGTCGGATGTACCGGCGGGCGGCACAGGTCAGTAGCCATAGCAGAAGAGCTGAAAAACTATTTTACCGATAAAAACGTGGAGCTTAAGGTTACGCATCGCGATATAGAAAAGGGATGACCAGATGATTGGACTTGTAATTGTAACCCATGCCGGTCTTGCACGTGAACTGCTCGCTGCCGCAGAGATGATAGTCGGTCCGATTGAGAAGGCGGAAGCCGTTGGAATCAATCCCGGCGAGCCTGTAGATGCCATCCGCAGCTCCATAGAAAAAGCTTTTGCCAGTGTTAACTCGGAAGAGATTCTACTGATGACCGACATGTTTGGAGGAACACCTTCCAATATGAGCCTGTCTTTTTTGGAAGAGAACAGGGTTGAAGTTCTCACCGGGGTCAATCTGCCGATGCTGATCAAGTTTTTTAGTGATCGGAGCCGCTTTGGTATTGCTGAGCTTGCGGCCCAGATCAAGGAGTGCGGCAGAGAGAGCATATCGGTTGCCGGGGATTATCTCCGTTAGCAGCACGATTTTGCAGGCTGCGTTATGTACACCCGCTGCTAGGGAGTTTCCGGGGATAACCGTTTTTTCATGTCTTGCACTGTGCACCCGAAGCTTTGCCCCAATACGCAAGACTTCTTACCGTCATACAGGAGAATAGTTCTGATATATGCTTGAACAGCAATTCACCATAATCAATAAACTTGGGCTTCATGCCCGTGCTTCCGCCCTTTTTGTGAAAACCGCCATGCCCTTTTCTTCTGAAGTGAAGGTTGCGCGGGATGACGTGGAGGTAAACGGCAAAAGCATCATGGGGATCATGATGCTGGCGGCAGCCAAGGGGAGCACCATCAGGCTCAGGATTGAAGGCAGCGACGAGGCCGAGGCTATGGCCTCCTTGGGAGAGCTTATCAACAATGGGTTTGGCGAAGAGTAGCAATCGACAAATTCAGGGTGTTGGCGCATCACCCGGTATAGCGATCGGGCGGGTCAGGATCACTGACCGCAGCCGGGTTGCTGTTCATGAAGAGTATCTGAAGCCTGGTGAAGTCCAGGGTGAAGTCGCACGCTTTATAGAGGCCCTTGATCAGGCACGCGAAGAGCTGGTTGCCGTCAGGGATCAGCTTTCTGAAGAGCATGGGCCGGAACACCTCTACGTTATCGAAACCCACTTGATGATGCTTCAGGACAGTATGTTCAAGCGGGAGACGCTTGCTTTGATCGAGTCCGAGGCGATCAATGCCGAATGGGCGCTCAAGAGGACAGTTTTAAAGTTCCGCGATTTTTTCGCGGCAATAGAGGACGACTACCTGCGTGAGCGGGTTGGCGATATTGAGATCGTTGGTGAACGGGTTCTGAGGAAGCTCGTGGGCAAGCAGCACGAACCGCTGAACGATGTTCACAGCATGTCCCTGGTGGTTGCCCACGATCTCTCCCCGGCAGACATCCTCCAGATTGACCGGCAGAAGATTATCGGTTTCGTCACCGACCTTGGGGGCAAGACCTCCCATTCGGCCATTCTTGCCCGGTCCCTTGAGATTCCGGCAGTGGTTGGCCTGGAGCGGATCACCTCAGAAGCTCTGGACGGGGAGCATATGATCATTGACGGCTCAGCCGGTATTGTGATCATAAACCCCGATGAAGAAACCTTCCGTGAATATCTCAAACGCAAACTGCATCATGAGTACATTGAGCGGGAGCTTGCCAAGCTCCGCGACCTCCCTGCCATAACCACTGACGGCTGCCGGATCAGCCTTAAGGGGAACGTGGAATTCATCGAAGAAATCCCTTCCCTGACAGGGCATGGCGCTGAAGGGATCGGCCTTTATCGCACCGAAATGCTCTTTTTTAATCGTGACGATCTTCCGGGAGAAGAGGAGCAGTTTGCCCATTACTCTGCCGTTGTCAAAGAGGTGGCGCCGCTGCCGGTAACCATCCGCACCCTGGATGTCGGTGGTGACAAATTTGTCCCGGATCTCAACCTTGACGACGAATTGAACCCTGCCCTGGGTCTTCGCGCCATTCGCCTCTCGCTCAGGAAACCGGAGACCTTCCGGCCTCAGCTCAGGGCTATATTGCGTGCCAGCGCTTTGGGGAAGGTCAGGATCTTTTTCCCCATGATCTCTGGCGTTGCCGAGATCCGGGCGGCAAAGAGGCTTCTGGAAGAGGCGAAGCTGGAACTTCTTGCCGAAGGTGTGCCATTTGACGAGCATATCGAGATCGGTATCATGATCGAGATTCCGTCAGCGGTAATAATCGCCGATCTTCTCGCGCAGGAGGTCGATTTCTTCAGTGTCGGTACTAATGACCTTATTCAGTATTCCCTGGCGATAGACCGCACCAACGAGCATCTGGCCAACCTTTACGAGCCGCTGCACCCGGCAGTGCTCCGTTCTCTGAAGATGGTGGTTGACGCTGCCCATGCTGCTGGTATTGATGCCTGCATGTGTGGCGAGATGGCTGGAGAGTCACAATATCTACCCATTCTGCTCGGGCTGGGGTTCGATGAACTTTCCATGAATGCGATTTCCATTCCCCGCGTCAAGGAGATCCTGCGCCGTTGCTCACGGGGAGAGGCGGAACAGCTTGTAAAAAAGGCGCTGACCTACCACACTGCCGAGGAAATCGACCGGTTTCTGAAGTCTGAAATAACGGCACATTATGCCGACAGCTTCGATTGATGCCTTGCTTCATCTATCCTATCCGCTGTCATGATTGAGTTAATCCATGGAACGCCTGAAACGTCATGTCATCGTTGATGTCGAGACCACCGGCATGTCGTCGAAAAACGGCGGCAGGGTGATTGAGATCGGCGCGGTTGCTGTAGAGAATCTGGAAATTGTTGGGGAACTCTCCAGCCTCATCAATACGGAAACCCCGATCCACTGGGGAGCGCAACGGGTTCACGGCATATCCTCAGCCATGTTGCGCGGCAAACCAACCCCGCAAGACACCTGGCCTCGCTTCCTTGATTTTGTTGGGGATGCTCCTCTAATTGCCCACAACTCATCGTTCGACAGTGCCTTTATCCGGTATGAGCTTTCCTTGCTTGCCCTGCAGTTGCCGAACCCCTGGCACTGTACCGTCCGGCTGGCCCGCAAGCACCTGCCACAGCTCCCCAACCACAAACTCGAAACCGTCGCCCGGCATCTCCTGGGGGAGATTCCGGCTGACTGCCGCCTGCATCGGGCGCTCGACGACGCCCGTATCACTGCACGGGTTTGGCTTGAGATGGTTGGTTAGGCCGGTTTTCGCTCTTGACTTCTCAAAGTATGGAAGTTATAAATTACAGTCTTTTTAAGTAATTTCAGTGTCAAATATATATCAAGGAGGAGCATGCCATGCAGGAGATGGACGATTTCATTTTTACTTCCGAGTCGGTTTCAGAGGGGCATCCGGACAAGGTAGCTGACCAGATCTCTGACGCCATTCTCGATGCAATTCTTGCCCAGGACCCAACATCCAGGGTTGCCTGCGAGACCATGGTAACCACCGGTATGGCGGTTATTGCCGGCGAGATCACCACCAACGCCATTGTTGATTATCCGAAGATTGTGCGCGAAACCATCAAGGAGATCGGCTACAACGATTCGGCAATGGGTTTCGATTGGGAGACCTGCGCGGTTCTCACCTCCATAGACAAGCAGTCACCTGACATCTCCCAGGGAGTTACCGAAGGTGAAGGCCTTTACAAGGAGCAGGGAGCAGGCGACCAGGGCCTCATGTTCGGTTATGCCTGTACCGAGACCAAAGAGTTGATGCCGATGACCATTCTGCTGTCCCATCAGCTGGTGAAGAAACTTGCCGATGTCCGCAAGTCCGGGCTGCTCAACTTCCTTCGGCCTGATTCCAAGTCCCAGGTTTCCATTCAGTACATCGACGGCAAGCCGGCATATGTCGATACCGTGGTAATCTCTTCGCAGCATTCCCCTGAAGTTACCCACGATACTATCAAGGAAGGGATTATCGAAGAGGTTGTCAAAAGGGTTATCCCGGCAAACATGATTAACGACAAGACCCGTTACCTCATCAACCCGACCGGTCGCTTCGTAATCGGCGGACCGATGGGTGACTGCGGCTTGACTGGTCGCAAGATAATCGTCGACAGCTATGGCGGTCACGGTGCTCACGGCGGCGGCGCTTTCTCGGGCAAGGACCCTTCCAAGGTCGATCGTTCCGCTGCTTACATGGGGCGTTATGTGGCCAAGAACCTGGTTGCTGCCGGGTTGTGCGAGAAGTGCGAAGTCCAGGTGGCCTATGCTATCGGCGTGGCTGAGCCGGTTTCGGTTCTGGTCGATACTGCCGGCACCGGCAAGATTCCTTCAAAGCGCATCGCTGAAATCGTGCGCGAGGTCTTTGACATGAGGCCGCGTGCCATAATTCAGCAGCTTGACCTCCTGCGTCCGATTTACAAAAAGACCGCAGCATACGGGCACTTCGGTCGCGAACTCCCGGAATTTACCTGGGAGCGGACCGACAAGGCCGCAATCATCAAGGAAAAAGCCGGGATTTAGTCGTCTGTTGTAACTAGTGAATGCAAAAGGCCGGAAGGGAAACCTTCTGGCCTTTTGCTGTAATAAACTCTAGCTTTAGATTACAACTCCCTGATAGTGCCTTTTCGAGAGAACCGGTAGCCGACGCCCCTGACGGTCTGGAAAAAAACCGGGCTGGCCGGATCAGGTTCAAAATATTTGCGGAGCCTGACAATAAAGTTGTCCAGGGTCCGGGTCTCAGCATCGGTGGCATATCCCCACACTCTTTCCAATAGCTGCTTTCTGGTAACGGCTTCCCCTTCCTTCTGAAAAAACAGAGAAAGCATCCTTACTTCAAGATCGGTGAGGTCGATCTCCCCTTGGGCGGTACGGGCATGGTAGGAGAGGAGAAACACTTCATTATCCCCGAACCGGTACGCCTCTTCCACGGGGTCGGGACGATACCAGGCCGACCGCTTGAGCATCCCCTTCACCCTAAGAAGGAACTCATTGAGGCTGAACGGTTTGGTCAGATAGTCGTCGGCGCCGCTCTCAAGCCCGGTAATGCGGTCTCCTTCGTCGGAACGGGCAGTAAGTATAAGGATTGGCACCTTGGTATCGCTTTTGCGGATTTCACGGCATACCGAGAAACCGTCCATTCCCGGAAGCATGACATCAAGGATCACCAGGGAAAAGCGATCGACATTGAGCCTTACCAGTGCTTCTTCGCCGGTTTCCACATGGCTTACCCGGTACTCTTCCATCTCCAGGTTGAAGCAGATTCCTCTGGCTAGGTTTATCTCGTCCTCTACCAGCAGTATGTGCGGTTTGTCGTCAGTCATGTCACATCCATGTCGAGAGAGTCATGAATCACCTTGTAAACCGTAAGCAACTAGCCGTTTCGGGCAATGGGCAGCCTGATAATGAAGGCGCATCCTTTACCCTGTCCCGCGCTTTCGGCAGTCACTGTCCCACCATGTTCGGTCACTGCCTGTTTGACGATATAAAGCCCCAGGCCAGTGCCGCGAATATTTTCTCCGAGCCTTCTCACCCGGAAGAACATCCGGAAAATCTTTTTGAGGTTTTTTTGGTCAATTCCGATGCCGTTGTCCCGGAACGTCAGCTGGCATTGATTTTTGTCCTGCTTCAGTTCCACCTTGATCTCGGGAGATACCGGGGAGTAGAGCAGGGCATTCTCAAACAGGTTACGTAATACCGATTCCATCTCCTCGGAATCGACCGCAACCTGGATATGCTCTTCGACCTCCAGTATCAGGCTGCCCCCTTCGGGAAGGGTAGAGCGCTTTTTCTCAAGATATTGGCTGACGAATTCAGAGAAATCGATCACTGGCATCGAACTGGAGCGACGGCGGTCTTCCAGCCGTGCGGCCATCAGCAGGTTGTTGATAAGCGCGTGGAGCCGGTCGGTATCGGCGAGCATGGTGTCCAGGAAGCGTTCCATTTTTTCGGGCGGAGGTTTCCTGAGACGAATCGTTTCAAGGTGCAGCTGAATGGAAGCCAGCGGCGATTTCAGCTCATGGGTCACCTGCGAGATGAAGTTTTTTTGCTCCCGGTACAGCGTAGACTGTCTGCGCCAGACCAGGAACAGGACATAAACCCCGGCAAGGATGACGATCAGGAGAATCAGCCCTTCTACCAGAACGATCCAGTCCAGCCCCCTGGCCGCGATTTCCGGGCGGTAGCGCTCGGCGATCTCCCGGAACTCCTTGTGGCGGCCGACGAACCAGTAAATCCAGAAAATAACGACCATGATCCAGACCAGCTGGATGCCGATGAAGGTAATGATTGGACTGAAGAGTTTCCTGTACCAGCGCATGAACTCTGTGTACCACCATAGTTGTCAATCCGCAAGCTTGTTGGCGTTAAGCTTTTACATTTCTATTACAAAAGAAACTCCGGTTGTCTGTTACTCTTCATTCTGTAAACAACAGCACGAAAGAGGGGGCCCAGATGGTGAAACCGCTTAAGATCGGGAAATATGAAGTGCGCTATCCGCTGATTCAGGGAGGGATGGGAGTTCGTATCTCAGGCGGATCATTGGCAGGTCATGTTGCCCTTTGCGGAGGGGTTGGTCTGGTTGCTGCGGCAGGAATTGCCCTGGGAAGCAACCGGTACGACGGTAAAAACTATATGCAGTCAGATCCGCAGGCGCTGCGCGACGAGATTGAAAAAGCCTGCCGAATAGCTCCGGACGGTGTTGTTGGTGTCAATGTCATGGTTGCCCTGTCTGATTTCGAGGATCTGGTCAGGGCTTCCATCGAAGGTGGGGCAAAGGTCATTGTCTGTGGTGCCGGACTGCCGCTCAGCCTGCCGGGACTTACCGCCCATGCGCCTGATGTGGCGCTGGTGCCGATCGTCTCTTCAGTAAAGGCTGCCCAGCTGATAGCAAAAAAATGGGACAAGGGTTTCAATCGTCTTCCTGATGCCGTGGTTGTTGAAGATCCGGATACTGCTGGTGGGCATCTTGGCGAGAAACTGGAAAATATCGGCAAGGGGACATACGACCAATATGCCACTGTCCGTGGCGTCAAGGAGTTCTTCATCGCTGAGTATGGCGTGCATGTGCCGGTGATTGCTGCCGGAGGTGTCTGGGACCGCGCTGATCTGCTATATGCCCTTGAGCAGGGGGCCGACGGCGTCCAGATGGCGAGCCGCTTTGTGCCGACTGTCGAGTGCGACGCTGCGCCGGAGTTCAAACAGGCGTACCTGGACTGCTGCAAGGAGGATATCGGCTTGATCATGAGTCCTGCTGGACTCCCTGGTCGGGCGATCCTGAAGAATCAGGACGATATAGTCAATTACGATCAGCTTAATAATACGATCTGCGACAACGGTTGTCTTAAAAAGTGTTCCTACAAGGAATCGGGTGAGCGCTTTTGTATTGTGAAGTCACTGGACCGCGCCCAGAAGGGTGATGTTCATACCGGTCTCGTTTTCTGCGGCACCAATGCCTGGAAGGCCGACCGGATCACCACGGTTCAGGAGATCTTCGACGAACTGTTCGGTGCAGGAGCTGCAACTGCTTCTGAAGAGGCGGAAGCCGCCTAGCGCTCCCCATATTTGTGTTTTATAAGGCCTGCCGGATTTGCTCCGCCAGGCTTTTTTTGTTTTACAAATCGCTAAAGCATGTTATATCAAGAAAAGTTGATATAGTTATTCTGGTTTAGTGGATGAATAATGCTTGAAACCCTGAAAGCCCTGGCTGATCCTTGTCGTTTGCGCCTTACGGCAGTGCTGCTACGCGGAGAATTCACCGTGCAGGAGCTGACCCGGATCATGGGGATGGGCCAGTCGCGCATCTCCCGCCACCTGAAGATTCTTACCGAGGCTGGCGTACTGTCGGTCAAACGACAGGGGACCTGGAGCTATTATCGTGTTGGCGACGGCAGTTCATTCTTTGCCGGCATCCGGCAACAATTAGAGCTGGAGATTGAAGCGCTTCCCGAGCGTACCGCAGATTTGGCTGCTGTGGCTGAGGTACTGGAGGAGCGTCGCAGGCGGAGCCGGGAATTCTTTGACCGGTATGGCCGCCAGTGGGATGACCTGGCCAGGACGCTGCTCCCAGTGCCTGACTGCCGGGAAAAGCTGCTGGCATTGATCCCCCGGGGGGTAACAGTGCTGGAGATCGGCATCGGCACCGGCGGGCTGCTGGCCGAACTTGCGGCACGTGGAGGGAAAGTGATCGGTGTCGATCATTCCCCTGCCATGCTGGAAGAGGCCCGCAACCGCCTGGCAAGGGACGGCATCGATTCTGTGGCGCTGCGCTTGGGTGAGATGGCCCATCTGCCGCTCCCCGATGCCTCGGTTGATTGTGTTGTGGCCAACATGGTGCTGCACCATGCTGCCGATCCGCTTACAGTGCTGGCCGAGATCCGGCGGGTTCTGCTTCCTGGTGGCCTCCTGGTCCTGGCCGATCTGGTTCGCCATGAGCGGGAGGTTGCCCGGGAGCGGCTGGCCGACCAGTGGTTGGGCTTTGATGAGGCGGAGTTGGCCGGCTGGTTGAAGAAAGGTAGTTTCATGAGCGTAGCTATCGAGCGTATTCCTGCGGGAGCAGGGGAAGAAGCGGTTTTGCTTGTTACAGGTAAGACAAAATGTCTGAAAATTGCTAAAGAATCAACATCACGAAAAGGAGCGTAATCATGTCACAAGATTTTATCGTAGCAGACCTTGGCTTAGCCGATTGGGGTCGCAAGGAGATCAGGATTGCCGAGACCGAGATGCCGGGATTAATGGCCATCCGCGAGGAGTTCGCAGCCGCTCAGCCGCTGAAAGGGGCACGCATTACCGGTTCGCTGCACATGACCATTCAGACCGCAGTGCTGATCGAGACTCTGACCGCGCTTGGCGCTGAAGTGCGCTGGGCGTCGTGCAACATCTTCTCTACCCAGGACCATGCTGCAGCGGCGATTGCGAAGTCAGGGGTGCCGGTCTTTGCCGTCAAGGGCGAGACCCTGGTCGATTACTGGGACTATACCCACCGGATCTTCGAGTGGTCCGATGGCGGTTTCTCCAACATGATCCTTGACGACGGCGGCGATGCCACCCTGCTGCTGCACCTGGGGACCAAGGCTGAGAAGGATATCTCGGTGCTGAACAATCCCGGCTCGGAAGAAGAGACCATCCTGTTTGCTGCCATCAAGAAGAAGCTCGCTACCAATCCCACCTGGTACTCCACTCGTCTGGCCCAAATCAAAGGGGTCACCGAGGAAACCACCACCGGTGTCCACCGTCTCTACCAAATGCACGAGAAGGGTGAGTTGGCCTTCCCGGCCATCAATGTTAATGACTCGGTAACCAAGTCCAAGTTCGACAATCTTTACGGCTGCCGCGAGTCGCTGGTGGACGGGATCAAGCGGGCCACCGACGTGATGGTGGCTGGCAAGGTCGCCCTGGTCTGCGGCTACGGCGATGTCGGCAAAGGTTCGGCCCAAGCGCTGCGCGCCCTGTCGGCCCAGGTGTGGGTCACAGAAATCGACCCGATCTGCGCCCTGCAGGCCGCCATGGAAGGGTATCGCGTAGTGACCATGGATTACGCCTGCGACAAGGCCGACATCTTCGTGACCTGCACCGGCAACTTCCATGTCATCACCCATGAGCATATGGTGAAGATGAAGGATCAGGCAATCGTTTGCAACATCGGCCACTTCGACAATGAGATCGATGTCGCTTCCATCGAGAAGTACCAGTGGGAAGAGATCAAACCTCAGGTGGATCATGTGGTCATGCCGAGCGGCAACAAGATCATCCTGCTGGCCAAAGGGCGTCTGGTAAATCTCGGCTGTGCCACCGGCCATCCGAGTTACGTCATGTCATCCTCCTTTGCCAACCAGACCATCGCCCAGATCGAGATCTTCTGCAACCCGGGCAAGTACCCCACCGGCGTCTACACCCTGCCGAAGCATCTGGATGAGAAAGTGGCGCGGCTCCAGCTGAAGAAGCTGAATGCTCAGCTCTCCACCCTGACCAAACAGCAGGCCGACTATATTGGCGTGCCGGTGGAAGGGCCGTACAAAGCGGAGCATTATCGCTACTGATCTGACGGTTTATTGTAGCGCTAGACGGGCGGCATCGTAAGGTGTCGCCCGTTTTCGTTTCTGCACAGCTTGACTTGACAAGACATTGGAGGAAAGTAGAGTTGATCCTGAGTTAAAAGACGGGAGTATTGTTCATGACCATGTTCAGAATTGAAGAAAATCCTCTTGCCGAAACGGTCGGGGTTGGCAAATGGCTGCAGCGGGAGCTGACAGTGCCCAAGCCGGAGGAATACCTGATCGACGGCTTGATCCCGGCCAATTCCCTGGTCTGTATGCAGACCAACGATGTTTATGGCAAAACCACCATGGCCGTGCAGTTGGCCATGTCCGTGGCCTTCAATGTACCGTTTCTGGACCGCTATCGCTGTCTGCAACCCGGCAAGGTGCTCTTCATCAACGCCCGTGATACCGACGAGGATTGTCACCGCCGCTTTAAACGGCTGGTCAGGGAATGGTCAAAAGGGGTGCCGGATTTACCGTCTCGGATTGAGGCGGATAGTGCCAATTTTACCCATATTTCTCTGTTCGATGAATGTTATGGCGTCTCGCCACACCTGATCGACGGCTCGGGGAGCATGACCAAGACCTATGCCTACCTGCAGCAGTTCAGCGAATACTACAAAACCAAACTGATCGTGATTGATCCGGTAGAGGATTTCTTTCCGGAAAACCTGAAAAATATCGCTGAGCTCTATCTGAAACTCAGGCATATCAAGGCGACAATCCTGCTGGTTGTCGGCGATCGGCGGCGCTTCGGTGCGTTTCACGAGGTTGAGGTCAGCATGTCGCTGCTGGATGATGGCCTGCGGGTGCAGAGTGACTATCTGGGACGTCGGGATATCAAGGTCAACATGGGGGCCGGTATCTGGAGTCTTTCCTGAAGCAGTTAGAACGTTTTCCTAGCAACCTTTCACGGCATATATTCCGGGCGCATTGCGCCAATACCCCTGGAAATCAAGCCCATAGCCGAAAAGGAAGCGGTCTTCCGTTTCCAGTCCGGTGAAATCGGCCCGAAAACCAGGCGTAACCTTGCGATCGTGTCGTTTGTCTACCAGAACGGCCATCAGTACCTCAGCTGCTCCCTGTTCCCGGCACCAATCGGCAATGGCTGCCAGGGTTATCCCCTCGTCAAGAATGTCGTCCAGCAGCAGCACGGTTCTGCCACTCAGGTCGCTTGCCGGGCGATAGAGCCAGTTGAGCTGTGCCCCATGGATTTCAGCGCCGTACCTGGTGGCATGCACGTAGGTCAGTTCCAGCGGAAATACCAATCTGGTCAGCAACTGCCCGGCAAACACTAGTCCGCCGTTCATGACGCAGATCACCACCGGCCGGGCAGCTTGCAGGCGCACAGTTATCTCTTCAGCCATCTGCCCTATTGCGGCAGTCACCTGTTCGGCATCGGCCAGAATATCGGCCTGCTGCAGCACCAGATTTGCTTCATCAACGGTCATCAGGTTTCCTTGCTCTGTCCTTATTGCAATTGGCGGCATGTCGGTCCAGGTGTTACGGGGTGCTGATTGTTACCACCGGGCTCTCTTCGTTTCCCGGATTCACCACCTGAACGCGCAGGGTCTTGGCTGCCGGGTCGGCAGGGTGGCGCTGGTAGATCAGACGGGTGCAGTCCATGAAAATCAGCTTGTCCCTGTTGCCGGGAGCCGGGGTGCCTGCCGCAATCCGCTCTCCGTCAACCACCAGCACCGAACCTTGATGAAAATTTTTGCCGTCTATGGAGAGTTCATAATAATTTACGAAATCCGCACCTGGTGTGATACCGGAAATCTCCGGCCTGCTGTCGATGAGCAGTGCCAACGGTGATGAAACGGTTTCTTCCGGGTTTCTGACCTGAACCTGGTGGATTCCGCCCCGTACTGCCGGTACGGTAAAACCGACGGATTCCGGGGACGAATACCGGCTCTTTATTCCGGCGCCGTCAAACAGGATCTGGGCACCTTCCTGGAAATTCTTGCCGGTGACCGTTACCTCCCGGCTGCCATAGGCGGTGCAGAACGGCACTGTATCCGGGGAAAGCGACTGGACAACCGGTTTGAGCGGCTGAATGGTGAAATTATAGGTTTTGCTGGTTGTCGCTTCGTCATTCTTAACAAACAGGGCATACAGACCGGGTTGGATCCGCGGGATCTCAAAGCTCAACTGCTTGGGCCCGAGCAGTTTTGCCGGGAGCTCTGCGCTGCCGAGAAATACCGTGCTCTTTTCTGAAAAGCCGGTGCCGGAAAGGGTAACGGTAATCCCCGGTTCACCTTGGGCAGGGATGATGCTCAGGATGGTGATCCTCTCTTGCTGGGATAGAGTCTTCTTAACCGGGGGCTTCACGGCTGGTTTCGGAGCAATCTCGGCTGCTGCTGCGGGGAGGGTAAGCAGCAGGGCAATAAGGATAGTCAATAATCCTGGCATGTTAGCTCCTTTAACGTCGAGGGGTGAATATCGTTACCGTCTATTGCATTAAATCACGGAGAGACCCGATGTCAACGGTTGATAGTCAACGCCAGCCAGATGCCGATGGCGCAAAAGATGATATTGGCTGCCCAGGCTGAGACCAGCGGCGGAAGGGCGCCGGCCTGGCCAAAGGAGATGAGGAAGGCATTGACGATAAAATAGGCGAGGCCGATTACCAGGCTCAGGCCGATGCCGATGGCCGGGCCGCTGGAGCGACCGGTACGGATGGAAAAAGGGATGGCAAGAAAGGCCATGACGATCGGGCTGAACGGGGCTGCCAGTTTGGCGTGCAGCAGCGTCAGATAGCGGGTTGGATCGTACCCCCCTTTTTGCAGGTTGTCGCAGTAGTTGTAGAGATCGACAAAACCCATGTTTTCGGCCAGTTTGCCGACGGTCTTGAGGTCGGTAGTTGACAACTTGATTTCCGCTTTCATGCCGGCTTTTTTCGTTGATTGCGTAATACCGCTTGAACTGTAGCGGTACAGAATCGCCTTGCTCAACTGCCAGCTATCCCCCTGCAGCTTCCCTTCGGTGGCTTCAATGCGTGCTATTGGCTGCAAGTTTTCGCCGACCTGCCAGATGGTTATCCCGCGCAGCGTTGCCGTGTCCGGGTCAAACATCCTGGCATTCAGAATGTCCCTGTGGTCGCGGTACCAGATGGCGCCTTGGCGAAAAAAGGTATTCGGGTTCTTTTTCTTGATCTGGACTTCTTCGATATAACGCATTTTTTCAAAGCTGCTGGGCACGACAATTTCGGAAAGGGCCAGGTTGATCAGGCTGGCCACCAGGGCGATACCGAGTAGCGGCGCAGTGATCCGCAGCAATCCTGCCCCGGAACATCTCATTGCCGTAATCTCCGAGGTCCTCGACAGGCTGCCGAGAGCCAGCAGAGTAGCCATCAGCACAGCCAGCGGAATGATCTGGATCGAAATCTCCGGCAATTTCCAGAGGAAAAAAAGCAGGATTTGGTCAGGCCGGCCGCCGGAGCGGGTCAGTTTGCCGACCCTTTCCAGGATATCGATGACCAGGTAGATCGAGGCAAACGCCCCATAGCAGAGCATCAAGAGCCTGATCTGTATCGATGCAATATATCGGGTGAAAATAGTCATCGCGTTTTTCCTGCGCCAGAGAAGATCTTAACGAAAAAGTCGGCAATGGCTGCCGGCGCCAGAGGCCCTAGCACACTCTTTTCTTGTGCTGATCTAAAGAAAAACCAGCCTCCCAGAGCCAGGAATATGACGTTGGGCAACCACATTGCCAGCGCCGCATTGAGCAGATCCTTTTCTCCGGCGGTCTTGGCTGCCGAGAGCACGATGTAATAGACAATCAGCAGACCGATGCTTACGGCAAAGCCACCCCCTTTGCCGGACCTTCGGTTCTGGATGCCGAGCGGAACACCGGCAAGCGCAAAAACGAAACAGGCGAACGGTGTGGCAAAGCGTCGATGGTACTCAAGCTCCATATCTTTTCTGAGCCGTGGGTCCTTGGCACTGCCATTGATCCCGGCATTGAGTTCGGCGAGGCTCATGTCAAGCTCGTTCCTGCTGATGGCGCGAATCGACTGGTCAAGTTTCAGGTTTAACTCGTATTCCCGGAAATTAACCAAGCGGTAGCTGTCTTCGTGGATGTTGTGGATGCTGCCCCCTTCAAGCAGAAGGTGGGCCCGGCGTGAGCGGGTGTCTATGGATACGGTGCCGCGCCCGGCAAAGATGGTCAGCGGATTTTCGGGTTTCCGGTCATCCTGGATCATGACCCCTTTCATGGTGCGGCTGTTGCTGTTGTAGCTTTCAACATAGATAACCAGTCCGGGGATGGTATCGACAAAGACCCGCTCGCGGATGTCGAGGTCGGTATTGCCCTCAATGGCCTTGGTCAGGAGTTCTTTGAAAGAGGTGTTGCCGGCTGGGACGGCATAGACAGCAATGGCAAGGGTCGAGATGGCAGTGATCACGGCGAATGCCATGACCGGGGCCATCAGTCTGGACAGGCCGACACCGCTCGCTTTCATGGCGATAATCTCACTGTCGGCTGAGAGCCGCCCAAAGGCCAGCAGGATCGCCAGCAGAAAAGCCATCGGGATGGTTACCAGGGCAAACGACGGGAGCAGGTAGGCTATTAGCAGGCAGATTTTGCTGAGCGGCACCCCTTTGGCTACCACCATCTCGGCTATTTTCAGAAACCGCCCCATGAGCAGGGCACCGGTGAATGCCGTCATCCCGAGAAGAAATGGAATGGTGATCTCTCGGAATATGTAGCGGTCGATGGTCGATGGCATGGCGGCGATGATACATGAGAACCGCTGCCAAGTAAAGCGCAGCGATAAAAATGCCTTGCCATGAAACAGGTGGTGTGATATATACATCCGCTGCCTTATCACGCACGCCTGTCGGTCCCTGGGGTGGTGTCCTTGATGAAAGGATTCCCGGGAAATGGCTGCAGGCGGAGGACAAACCACACGGAGGATAAAAAATGTCAAGTATCACCATGAAGGAACTTCTGGAGGCCGGCGTTCACTTCGGTCATCAGACCAAGAGATGGAACCCCAAAATGAAACCGTATATCTTTGGGGCACGGAACGGTATTTACATCATCGACCTGCAGAAGACGGTCAGGCTGTTCAAGAACGCCTACAACTTCGTAACCGATGCTGTTCGCTCGGGCGAGACGGTAATGTTCATCGGCACCAAGAAGCAGGCTCAGGATTCTGTTGCCGAGGAAGCAAGCCGTTGCGGCATGTTCTACGTAAATCAGCGTTGGCTCGGCGGCATGCTGACCAACTTTTCCACTGTCAAGCAGAGCATCGACCGCCTCAAGCGTCTTGATACCATGCTGACCGACGGCACTGCAGACGCCTACACCAAGAAGGAAGCTCTCAAGTTCGACAAGGAGCGCCAGAAGCTGGAAAAAATCCTTGGCGGTATCAAGGGCATGGGCCGCGTTCCCGGCGTTATCTTTGTTATTGACCCTAAGAACGAAGAGATTGCCATCAAGGAAGCAAAGAAACTCGGCATCAAGGTTGTGGCAATTGTTGATACCAACTGCGACCCTGACGATATCGATTACGTAATTCCGGGCAACGACGATGCCATCCGCGCGATTCGCCTGCTTACCAGCAAGATTGCCGATGCCGTCATCGAAGGTTCTGAAAATCGCAACACCGATCTCCAGAGCGATTCCGAAGGGGAAGATGCCGGGGTTGAAGTATCCGATAAGGACGCAGCAGAGGAATTGACTGCCTAACAAGTACCGGCGCACGCTAACGTGCGCCTCTTATAAAATTCAACTTTCGGCTGCAAGGCCGTTATGGAGGATGGACGTGAGTATTTCGGCTGCACAGGTTAATGAATTGAGGAAAGTAACGGGCGCTGGTCTCATGGACTGCAAGAAGGCGCTGCAGGAGACTGACGGCGATCAAGAAAAGGCCGTTGATTACCTTCGCAAGAAAGGTCTGGCTGCTGCTTCCAAAAAGGCCGGCCGCGTAGCCAGCGAAGGTTCGGTTGGCTCCTATATCCATGCCGGCGGCAAGATCGGTGTACTCGTGGAAGTGAACTGCGAAACCGACTTTGTTGCCAAGAACGATAATTTCCAGAATTTCGTCAAAGATATCGCCATGCACATTGCTGCTGCTTCACCGATGTTTGTGCGCCGCGAAGAGGTTTCTAGCGACGTGCTCGAGCGCGAGAAGGAGATTTACCGTTCCAAGGCTCGCGAGTCCGGCAAGCCGGATAACATCATCGAAAAGATTATCGAAGGCCAGGTCAACAAATTCTATGCGGATATCTGCCTTCTTGAGCAGCCGTATGTGAAGGATCCGGACAAGACGGTTCAGACCTACCTGAATGAGACCATTGCCACGATCGGCGAAAATATGTCGATTCGGCGCTTTGCCCGGTTCGTCCTGGGCGAAGGGCTGGAAAAGAAAGAGAGCGACTTTGCTGCTGAAGTTGCTGCAGCAGCCGGCAACTAGTTGCTGACCGGAGCCGGCCATTCAGATGGTCGGCTCTTTTTGCATTGGCGGCAATTTTTAGCTGAGCAGATGCCACCACACGAACCAGGGAGATATCATGAAGCCTACTTTCAAGAGGGTACTCCTCAAGCTGTCCGGCGAAGCACTGGGCGGCGATCAGGGATACGGCATTGATCCCAAGACCATTGAAGGCATTGCCCGCGAGGTAAAGGATGTAGTTGAGTGCGGTGTCCAGCTGGCACTGGTTATCGGCGGCGGCAATATTTTCCGCGGTCTGGCTGCATCTTCCAAGGGGATGGACCGGGCCAGCGCCGATTACATGGGGATGCTGGCAACAGTGATCAACTCTCTTGCCATGCAGGATGCACTTGAGAAGGTTGGTGTCGATACCCGTGTTCAGTCAGCCATTGCCATGCAGGAGGTTGCCGAACCTTACATCAGAAGGCGTGCCATCAGGCATCTGGAGAAAGGCCGGGTCGTGATCTTTGGTGCCGGCACTGGCAACCCCTATTTCACCACCGATACGGCCGCCAGTCTCAGGGCCATGGAGATCGGCGCTGAGGCAATCCTGAAAGGGACCAAGGTAGACGGTGTTTATTCCTCTGACCCCAAGAAAGACCCGAATGCCGTCAAGTTCTCCACGCTTACCTATATCGATGTTCTCAAGAAAGGGCTCCAGGTCATGGATGCCACCGCCACATCGCTGTGCATGGACAACAGCCTTCCCATCATTGTTTTCGATATCACCTCGCATGGCAACGTCAAGAAGGTTGTATGCGGCGAGACTATCGGCACCATTGTAAAAGGAGAATAAAATGACCAAGGATGTCATCGCCAATTTAAAAAGCCACATGGAAAAGACCATAGATGCCCTTCGTCGCGAGTATCAGAAGGTGCGTACCGGCAGGGCCAGTACCTCGCTTTTGGATGACATAAAGATCGATTATTACGGGACCCCGACAGCAGTCAACCAGGTCGCCACTCTGGCGGTGCCCGAGCCGCGCACCATCACCCTGCAGCCCTGGGAGGCAAAACTGATCCCTCTGATTGAAAAGGCGATCATGAATGCCAACATCGGGGTAACGCCGGCCAATGACGGCAAGCTGATCCGGTTGGTCCTTCCCCCTCTGACCGAGGAGCGGCGCAAGGAGATTGTGAAGCAACTCAAGAAGATGGCGGAAGAGGCCAAGGTTGCCTTGCGCAATATCCGTCGCGATGCCATTGATGGGGTCAAGAAGCTCGAAAAGGACAAGCAGATCTCTGAGGATGACCTCAAGCGTGCTGAAAAAGATGTCCAGGACCTGACTAAAAACTACGAGAACAAGATTGACGAAGTCCTGGCCCACAAAGAGAAAGAGGTCATGGAGGTCTGATCTGAATTTCCCTTGCACGGCTTTCTGAATTGTGCTTAAATCCGAAACCCCTGACGGAAGGGGTTTTTTTGTTACTGGAGCATATGAAAAGATGCATCGATTGAAACCGGACAGGTTGCCCCGGCATCTGGCCATCATCATGGATGGCAATGGCCGCTGGGCCAAACAACGGATGCTGCAACGGATCGTCGGCCACCAGAAGGGAGTGGAAACGGTCCGGATGATCGTAGAGGAGTGTTCACGGGTCGGCATCGGTTACCTGACCCTGTTTGCCTTTTCCTCCGAGAACTGGCTTCGGCCGAAGACCGAAGTACAGGCCTTGATGGCGTTGTTGAAAAAGTATATCCGCTCTGAAGTCCCGCGGATGATGCAGAACAATATCCGTTTTGCCGTCATCGGCAATCGTCATGAACTCCCCCCGGCAGTCAATAAGGAAATCGACGAAGCGATAACCAGGACAGCTACTAACAGCGGCATGCTCCTGACTCTTGCGCTCTCCTACGGTTCACGTCAGGAGATGCTTGGTGCTGTTGTCAGGATCGCAGCCGATGCTGCGTCAGGGAAGATTGATCCGTCCAAGCTGGATGAGAAGGTCTTCTCCGGGTATCTCTTTACCGATGGCATTCCTGACCCGGATTTTCTGATTCGCACCAGCGGCGAGATGAGAATCAGCAACTTTCTCCTCTGGCAGCTGGCTTATACCGAGCTGTATTTCACTGATGTGAACTGGCCGGATTTCGACGCCGCTCAGCTTTACAAGGCCCTCAAAGACTACCAGGACCGGGAAAGACGGTTCGGGCTGACCAGCGAGCAGCTGCGCTCGTGCTCATAAGGAGGACGCCATAAAAAGATTGCTTACCGCGGTCATCGCCCTTCCTCTGTTGATTGCCCTGATTGTTAAGGGGAGCCAGCCTCTTTTCGCCGCCTTTATCCTGGTCGTCGCCGTTATCGGTCTGGCGGAATTCTACCGGATGGCGCTCCCCGGTCGGAAAACAGAAGCTGTGGTCGCTTCAGTTCTGGGCGCTCCTCTGGCTCTGGTTCCACTGCTGTCCAATCCATTGCTGCTCCCGGTACTGACGGCGCTCGTGCTGATCGCTGCTTTGGCACTGCTGTTCCGTTTTAGCGATATCCGCCAGGCAGCCCAGGAATGGGCGCTTCTTGCCGCCGGTTTGCTCTATGTGCCGCTCCTCCTTTCACAACTGCTGCTTCTGAAAGCCGAGCCGTTCGGCGAGTGCTGGATCCTGCTGATGATGCTGATTGTCATGTCCGGTGATTCGGCTGCCTACTACGTTGGTTCCGCGCTTGGCAGGAATAAGCTCTATCCAGCTGTCAGCCCCAACAAGAGTATTGAGGGGGCGCTGGGCGGGCTTGCCGGGAGTGTGGCAGGTGCCTTCGTGGCAAAACTGACCTTCTTTCCGCAGCTCGGGGTAGTGGATTGCATAGCCACTGCCCTGGTCCTTGGGGTGCTCGGGCAACTGGGGGATCTCTTCGAGTCACTGCTAAAGAGGAGTTGCGGGGTAAAGGATTCAGGAACCATTGTCCCCGGCCATGGCGGCATCCTTGACCGGCTCGATAGTATTCTTTTCGCGGCCCCGGCGGCATGGTGGTATGCACATTTCATCTTTACTCGAGGTTAGTCGATTGCATCAGGAGACGGCATGAAGAAACTTACAGTTTTAGGGTCAACAGGGTCAATCGGCGTCAGCACTCTGGAGATAGTGGCGGCGCATCCTGACCGGTTTGAAGTCGTTGCCCTGACCGCAGGGAGAAACCTGGATCTGCTGGTGCAGCAGATCTCTGCATTCCGACCGAAGCTGGTATCGGTGCTTGATAATGATCTTGCCGCAGCACTCAAAAAAATGCTCCCTCCCGGTCCGGTGCCGGAAATCATGGCTGGCGTCGATGGTCTGATTGGGGCTGCGATCCATCCGGACACGGAGATGGTAGTGGCTGCCATCGTCGGTGCTGCCGGTCTGCTGCCGACAGCGTCCGCCATCAGGGCCGGCAAGGATATAGCCCTGGCCAACAAGGAGACACTGGTTACTGCCGGGCACCTCTTCATGGAAGAGGTGGCAAAGGCAGGAGTCAAGCTGTACCCGGTGGACAGCGAGCATAGTGCGGTCTTTCAGTCAATAGAGGGGCACCGTAGCGAGGATATCGAGAAGATCATCCTGACCGCTTCCGGTGGTCCGTTCCTCAACACTCCTCTTGAGCAACTCAAAAAGGTTACGGTGGCTGATGCCCTCAACCATCCCAACTGGAGCATGGGGCGTAAGATCACCATCGATTCGGCCTCCATGATGAACAAAGGGTTGGAAGTCATAGAAGCCCGCTGGCTGTTTGATGTTGATCCGGTGAAGATCGACGTCAATATCCATCCGCAGAGCATCATCCACTCAATGGTCGAATATGTGGACGGTTGTGTCATCGCGCAGCTCGGCACCCCGGACATGAAGGCTCCCATCGCCTATGCCCTGTCATATCCGGAGCGGGTATCTACCGGAGTCAAGCCGCTTGACCTGACCCAGTTGTCCGCGCTCACTTTTTTTAAACCCGACCTGGAGAAATTTCGCTGTCTGCAGCTGGCATACGATGCCATGGCTGCCGGCGAGAGCATGCCCGCAGTAATGAATGCCGCCAACGAGGTCGCAGTGGAGGCCTTTCTCAACGGCAAAATTCCGTTCCTGGGGATTTCTGAGCTTATTGTCCGGACCATGGATAGCCACACTGCTCACCAGCTTAGCTCGATAGAAGAAGTGCTCTCGGTTGATGCCTGGGGGCGAGCGAAAGCGTGTGAGCTGTTGCCTACGTTGTGAAAAGTGACGAGCTAACCGTAGAGGGGTAAAATGACCAGTATAATTGCTGCAATTATAGTGCTTGGCGCTCTGATCTTTGTTCATGAACTGGGGCACTTCCTTTTTGCCAAGCTGTTCGGTGTCGGGGTGGAAAAGTTTTCCCTCGGTTTCGGCACCAAGCTGATCGGCTTCAAAAAGGGCGAGACCGAGTATCTGATCTCAGCCTTTCCTCTTGGCGGCTATGTCAAGATGGTCGGGGAGGGGAGCGACGCTGAAGTGAGCGAGGAGGACCAGGCCCGCTCGTTTGCGGCAAAGCCGCCGTTGCAGAGAATTGCCATTGTTGCTGCCGGTCCGATTTTCAACCTGGTTTTTGCATGGGTCCTGTTCGTGCTGATCTACATGATCGGCGTTCCATCAGTCACCAGCAAGATCGGCGAGGTAATCAAGGACAAACCTGCGGCAAAAGCAGGGATTTTGACCGGGGATCAGGTTATTGCCATTGCCGGGAAACCGGTAAGTCGTTGGGATGAAGTAGCCAAGGAGATCGCGGAAAGCGATGGCAAAACTCTGGAAATACAGGTTAAGCGTGCTGGCGCGATTTTGGGGTTCAAGGTCACCCCTGAGACCAGGAAAGCAAAGAACCTGTTTGGCGAGAGTGTCACCTCGCCGGCCATTGGGATCGTTTCTGCCGGCGACGAAGTGCAGGAACGGTTCGGTCCGGGTGAGGCCCTGCTAAAAGGGAGTGCCCAGACCTGGAACATGATCCATCTCACGGTTCTTTCCTTGGTAAAGCTGGTTGAACGGGCCATTCCGCTCGACACGGTCGGTGGACCGATCATGATCGCCAAGATGGCCGGCCAGCAGGCTTCTGAAGGCGGGGTCAGCTTTATCGCCTTTATGGCGCTGCTCTCCATCAACCTGGGGGTTCTCAATCTCCTGCCGGTACCGATCCTTGACGGCGGACACCTCTTTTTCTTTGCCTGGGAAGTGGTCTTCAGGAAGCCGGTTAGCCAGAAAGCCCGAGAAATGGCCCAGCAGGTTGGGCTGTTCCTGCTGCTGAGCCTGATGGTACTGGCATTCTACAACGATATTATGAGATATTTTTTGGGGCAGGGTTGAAACTTCTTACCATCGACACATCCTCAACTGTCTGCAGTGTGGCGCTTACCGAAGGTGAACAGCTGATCGGCGAGTACCTGCTTGCCGGCGGCAAGGGCGCCTCGTCGCGGCTTTTCGATGCCATTGAGCGATTGACGACCGATTGCGGTGTAGCCATGGGGGCGATTGACGCTTTCGGGGTTGTCACCGGACCCGGCGCCTTTACCGGACTTCGGGTGGGTATTGCCGCGGTGAAAGGGCTGGCGCTGGCCACTGGCAAGCCGGTGGCAGGGATTTCTTCTCTGGCAATGCTGGCCATGAACATCCCCCTCTCGAATCTGCCGGTCTGTGCACTGTACGATGCCCGCAAAAACGAGGTGTATGCCGGACTCTATGCCTGCAGCTCAGCCCTGCCGGTCCCGATCAGAGGCGATGCGGTCATTGCTCCTGAAGCTGTTGCCCAATGGCTTACCGGGCCAACCATCCTGGTCGGTGACGGCGCTCTTCGCTATCGGGAGCAACTTCTGGCGTTGCTCGGTGATCGCGCCATTTTTGCCCCACCGCATGTCCACCTGCCAAGAGCCTCCAATGGCGCCATGCTGGCCTATGCCGCCTTGCAGCGTGGCGATGGCGTCTCCGCTGTTGACCTGCTCCCGGTTTATCTGAGGCTTTCCGAGGCGGAAATGGCCAAACAACGCTAGGCAGGCTTGCGCAGTATCAGATACACAATAGAAAGCCCCCTGGTCCATTCTGCGGTCCAGGGGGCTTTTGTCTGTCCGGGGTGGCACTACTGAATAACGATATTCTCCATGATCACCGAGCCGTTGGTGATGGTCAGGGTTCCTTTGAGGATGGTCTGGCCGCTGCTGGTCCCAAAGCCGTTGTCGTAACCGCCTTTGAGGGTAACGGCAATATCCCGGTCAAAGACCAGGTTCTCTGTTACCGCCAAGGCATTGGCGAAAATAACTGCCGCTGCATTGACCTGTAGGCTTGAGTAGGCATCTTGGAGCAGTGCGAAATACTGGTTATTCAGCTGCACCGGGCCGGGGTTGCCGGTTGCGGTGTTGGTGAAAACTGCGACAACTTCTCTGTCGCCGCCAATCTGGATATTGCAGGGTGCAGTACCGCTGCAGACGCCTCTCCAGCCGCTGAATGATGAGCCGCTGTCAGCGCTGGCAGTTAGGGTAACCAAGCTGCCGGCCATATACTGGGCCGCACTGCTCGGTTGATCTGTGAGGTTTATCCGGGTGTCTGGGGAGACGCTCAACACCTGGCCGCTGCCGCTGCCGATTTTCGTTGCCGTCAATGTGTAAGGGGTGTTGGGCGCGAATGCGGCCGAGATAAATTGCCCCCCTGACATGGTCACCATGCATTCATTCCCCACTACGGAACCGCACCCTGACCAGCCGACAAAGACCTGGCCGCTGTCGGCTGCTGGCGAAATCCCCACTGTTTCACCTTTGGCTAGCCATTGGGTGCATGTTCCGCTGCATGGTGGCGCAGTAGGTGAATAGACTGTGCCATTGCCGCTTATGCTGATTGTGAGCGGCATCCGTACTGTGGTTTCGGCCGTTGCCTTAACCGGGATGCTGCTATAGGTTAAAGTGCCGTCTCCAAGCTGGCCGGCGTAATTATTCCCCCATCCCCAGATGGTCCCGTCACTCTTCATGGCCATCACATGGTCTGACGCCGAAATGGCTGTTACCCCGGAGATACCGGCTACCTGCACCGGTGTGTTGAGGCCGGTCCACTCCCAGACAGTGCCGTCTGCCTTCAGGGCGATGCTGCTGCTCTCCCCGGCTGCTATTGCGACAACATTGCTAATACCGGTGAGCGACCACGGGTATGGTCCATAACTGCCACCCCAGCCATAGACGGTGCCGAGTGCGCTCAGGGCCAGTGAGTGAGAATTGCCGGAGGCAACAGCCACGATGCCGGACAGGCCGTTTATTTGCGCCGGAGTACTGCGCTGGGTGGTTGTGCCGTCCCCAAGCTGGCCGAGATCATTTCTCCCCCATGACCAGACCGTTCCGTCGGTTTTGAGTGCCAGGGTCGAGTGGCTGGTTGCCACAGCCTTTACTCCGGTGAGTCCTACTGCCTGAACCAGATCGCCACGCAGGTTGGTGGTGCCGTCGCCGAGACAGCCATCGCTGTTGTCGCCAAAGCTCCAGACGGTTCCATCCCCTCTTACTGCGGCCGTATACCAATGGCCAGCAGCTAGTGACGTTATTCCGGACAGCCCCATGATTTCTGATCTCGGACCGACCAGCCCGGAACCCAGCTGTCCTCTGCTGTTGCCGCCCCAGATCCGGACTCTCCCTTCGCTGGTTAGTGCTACGGAGTGCTCGGTGCCAGTTGAGATGGCCACGGCGTCAATCAGCTCGGTTAGCTGTTGGGGCACTGGAGAGCCGTTGAACATTCCGCCCCAGCGCCACACCGTGCCGTCATTTTTCAGGATGAGCGTGTTGGCCATTCCTGCGGCAACAGCTGGTTTGATCAGTGAGTCGCCAATCGCGAAGTGGGCTGAGACTCTTTTGGCTCCGGCCATCATCACAGTGCAGATGTTGCCGGATACAGAGTCACAGCCGGTCCAGCCGGAAAAGAAAGAGCCGGCTGCTGCTGTTGGCGACAATGTTACAGAGGTGCCGCCGGCAAAGGTTTTGCTGCAGCTTGCACTGCAGTCTGCTGTCGATATCGGCGCAGAAAAAGTCACGATCCCCGAACCCGGTCCGTCAACACCAAGATACAACGGGTAAGTGGCTGCTGCTATGCCGGTGCCGGTAAGGGAAGCGGCTAGCTCAATCGCCGGGCTTGCCGCGGAAATCAGCAAAGTCGCGCTTTTGGCGCCGACAGAGTCAGGGGCAAAAACGATCTGCACCTGGCAGCTTTCGCCGGCGGCAAGGGTTGGCGTAAGGCTGCTGCAACTGCCGGTGTTTATGCTGAACTGCGTCGCATCGGCTCCGGAGATTGCAACGGTGTTCAGTGATAGCTGACTCTGGCTTGAGTTGCTGATGGTGAATGAAGTTGCTGTTGACGAGAATACCGGCACGGTTCCGAAAGAGCGCGATACCGGGGCAAGCTGCAGGGCAGGCCCCAAAGCAGTAAAGCTCCAGGTGACCGGAGTGGCAAGGGTAATCCCTGCAAGACTGCGTACTCCACTTATGGCAGCGTGGTAGTTGCTGGCGTTGACCAGCGGTGCCGCTGGTGTGAATGACGCAGTTTGGGTGGCTTGATCATAGCTTACCGATCCGGTTACATTGATGCCGGTATGCAGATCTCCCGGAATTGAGATTTGGCCGTTGCCGTCATATCCCCAGCCAACCAGCATATTGTCATTTTTCACAACAAGGGAGTGGACATAGCCGGCGGCTATCCCTTTTACTCCGGCTAGCCCGCCCGGCACCAGCGACTGATTGAGAATGTTGTAGCCCCATGCGACCACGGTACCGTCGTTTTTCAGGGCGAGCGAGTGCAATCCACCCGCTGCGACCGCAATGACTCCGGAGAGTCCCTCCGGGACCGTTGTCTGGCCATAATAGCCATATCCCCAGGCCACCACAGTCCCATCGTTTTTGAGGGCAAGGCAATGATCCCCTCCGGCGGCAATCGCCGTTACATTGGAGAGACCTTCCGGGATAGTTGTCTGTCCGTTTATGCCATGTCCCCAGGCCACAACAGTTCCATTACTCTTGAGCGCAACGGAATGGGTGCCACCGGCGGCAATGGCGATCACCCCGGTAAGCCCTTCCGGGGGTGTTGCCTGCCCGAACTGGTTGCTTCCCCATGCCGTGACCGTGCCATCGCTCTTCAGGGCAAGGGAGTGCGATCCACCTGCTGCCACGGCAATCACTCCGGTAAGACCTTGGGGAACAGTTGACTGGTTGTAGTCGTTTTTGCCCCACGCACTGACCATGCCGTTAGCTGTTACTGCCAGGGTGTGGCTGTCTCCGGCGGCAATACCGGTCACTCCGGCCAAGCCTCCGGGCACCGTACTCTGCCCCGAGCTGTTGTCCCCCCAGGCTGTTACGCTGCCGTCGCTTTTCAATGCTACTGAGTGTGAACCTCCGGCAGCAATGGTGCTGATGGCAACACTGGTTAGCTGCGTGAGGTTGAAGGTCGTTGTTGTGATGGAAAATTCATCCATTTGTTCGCTGAAGGTGGCTTGCACCATGGTAGTGAGCGGGGCGGTAGTGCCGTTGGCCGGTTGTCTGGAGATAACCGTCGGTGCAGGAACAAACACGCCGACACCGTAAAGCGGCACTGAGCTGAGAGGTGTGACCGGGTCGTTGGATGAGATCATCAGGGTTGCATAGTGGTTACCTTCTGTTGTCGGTGAAAAACCTACGGAAATCGTACAGCTTGTCCCTGGGGCCAGGTAGGGGTTTGGGGTTCCGCAACTGCCGTATGAGGTGATGGCGTATTGCGCCGGGTTGGCATCGGTGATGCTGATGGAGCTGATTGCCAGGGGAGCCGCGCCGCTATTGCTTATGGTGACGCTTTGCTCCACTGACGCTGTGTTGATGAACTGATCACCGAAACTGAGTCCGGTTGGCGTGACAGATACGACAGGGGGTGCAGATGGAGATGCCAGCTTAAACAGGCCGGTGTCTGTGCCGGCGAATACAGTCAGGTCACTTCTGTATGCCGGTGAAACGGTAATTGCCCACGCATTGAGGTTGCTGAGGCCGTTGTTGATGGTGGTCCAGCTTGAGCCGCCATCATTGCTTCTGAATACCCCGCCGCCGAATGTTCCCGAGTACAGCGTGCGGTCGCCAGGGGAGCCCGGCGGCGTCGGGTCATCGGCATATCCGGGGGAGATGGCCATTGACAGGATATTCAGGTTGCTGAGCCCGTTGGTGACTGGTTGCCAGGACGTTCCTCCGTTCATGCTTTTTACAACACCGCCGCCACCGCCGATGCCGACATAGATGGTCTGGTCGGTTGCATATCCCGGTGAAACGGCAAGCGCGTGAATAGTATGGTTGTAAGTGATGCCGACCGAGTTCCAGTTTGCGCCGCCGTCGGTGCTCTTGAAAACTCCATTGGTCAAGGTGCCGGCAAATATGGTGCGGTCAACGCTATAGGCCGGCGAGAAGGCGAGGGAAGGGATATAAGGCTCGGTAATGCCGGTGCCGGAAAGGGCCCAGGTCATTCCGCTGTCTGAGCTTTTGTAAAGACCTCCCCCCCATGTCCCGGCAAAGATGTTTTGATCGTTCTGGTAGTTTGGCGACAGGGCCAGGGAGCGGACCGATTGGGGGGGGATGCCGTAATAGGCCGGGGCCCAGCTGGCACCGTCGTTTGTGCTCTTGAAGATTCCCACGTCAGTCGCGGCAAAGAGGGTATGGTCTGAAGAGTATCCGGGGGAAATCGCGATGGCCCAGATGGTCAAGTTGGTAATGCCGTTGTTCACCTGCGTCCAACTTGCTCCGCCGTTCGTGCTTTTCACGATACCGGCTGTCTCCGATCCTGCATATATCGTATGATCCAAGGCAAAATTGGGGGAGATTGCCAGTGATTTGCCATTTGGCCCGACACTTTGCCACTGGTCGCTTCCGTAAGATACTGAGGCCAGCGACAAAGCCACGATCGCAACAATGAGAATAGCTAGCCTGAGCCTTGACCACAAGGGACGGATAAGCATGGAATAGACCCTCCAATTCAATAAATGGCGAAACTATATATGAATGTTAGGGTTATTTAAATAATAAAATATATTTAAATAACTCATATTGAGATCGGTATGGCAATTTGGTGGGCTTTATAGCAACTTGCATTAACGGCATTAAACTTTTTGCAGATTTTTTTCGGTCTGCTGCAATCATCGGTTTGTAAACCATTTCTAAGGCAGCGTTCCTGTTGATTTTATTTCAATAACAGTATTTTATTCATGTTGACATCCCCCTGCAAAATACAGTATTTTCTTCATTCACATTTTTTCTAGCATATGCTGCCGGAGTGTACTCATGCGAAGCGACATGATTAAGAAGGGGCTGGAGCGAACACCGCACCGCGCTCTTATCAAGGGAACCGGAGTTCCCCAGAGCGAATTGGAGAAGCCTTTTATCGGTGTTGCCACCAGTTTTACCGACCTGATCCCCGGCCATGTCGGGATGCGGGACCTTGAGCGTTTCATTGAGAAGGGGGTTCACACCGGGGGGGGCTACTCGTTCTTCTTTGGCATCCCCGGCGTTTGCGACGGTATTGCCATGGGGCACAAAGGGATGCACTACTCGCTCCCGACCCGCGAACTGATCGCCGACATGGTGGAGTCGATTGCCGAGGCCCATCGTCTCGATGGCCTGGTGCTCCTGACCAACTGCGATAAGATTACCCCCGGTATGCTCATGGCTGCCGCGCGGCTCGATATCCCCTGTATCGTGGTTACTGCCGGCCCCATGCTTTCGGGCCGGGGCGACGGGGGGAGAAAGTACTCGTTTGTGACCGACACCTTCGAGGCAATGGCCCGCTACAAGGCCGGCGTGATTGATGCCAAGGAGCTGCAGGTTTGCGAAGACAACGCCTGTCCCGGGATGGGTTCCTGCCAGGGGTTGTTCACCGCCAATACCATGGCAATCCTCACCGAGACCCTCGGGATGAGTCTGCCCCGCTGTGGCACTGCTTTGGCCGTATCGGCCCTGAAACGCCGCATTGCCTTTGCGTCGGGCGAAAAGATCGTAGAACTGGTGAAAAACAATGTTACCCCGCGGCAGATAATGACCCGCGCTGCCTTTGAGAACGCCATCCGCGTTGACCTGGCGCTGGGCGGCTCGTCCAATACCGTGCTGCACCTGCTGGCAATCGCTCGGGATGCCGGTGTTGACCTGCCACTGGAGACTTTCGATATCCTGGCCAAGGAGACGCCGCAGCTTGCTTCGATGAACCCTGCCGGTGAGCATTTCATGGAAGATCTGGACGCTGCCGGCGGAGTAGCCGGGGTGTTGAAACAGCTTGGCGACAAGATCAAGGATAACCCGACAGTTTTGGGTCTTTCGACCCTGCAGATCGCTTCGAGCATCGCGAACGTAGACGAGACGGTTATCCGTCCTGTTGCGAACCCGGTGAAGAAAGAAGGAGGTATCGCTGTCCTCTTCGGCTCAATCGCGCCGAAGGGGGCAGTAGTCAAGCAGTCCGGCGTTTCTGCCCCGATGATGAGGTTCGAGGGGACGGCCCGGTGCTTTAATGCCGAGGAGCTTGCCATGGCCGCCATCATGGAAGGCCGGATCAAGTCCGGCGATGTGGTGGTCATCCGCTACGAAGGGCCGAAAGGCGGCCCGGGAATGCGGGAGATGCTGGCACCTACAGCTGCCATCATGGGGATGGGGCTTGGCGACAGCGTTGCGCTCATTACCGACGGCAGGTTCTCCGGTGGTACGCGCGGCCCATGTATCGGCCACATCTCTCCTGAAGCGGCCGATGGCGGCCCGATAGCTCTGGTTGAGGACGGCGACCGGATTCTGCTCGATATCCCGAACCGGAAGCTCGACCTGCTGGTTGACGAGGCGACCCTTTCGGCCCGCCGGGCCAAGTGGCAGGCGCCTGAACCGAAGATTAAAGGCGGCTGGCTGGCAAGGTATGCCAAGGTGGTTACCTCGGCGCACACCGGAGCAATTACCGAATAAATAATCTGTTGGGCGGCCCGATGTGGCCGCCTGCAATCCGGGCAGGCACATCGGCCTGCCCTACATAAAATCAATCCCTATCTAGGGGAGGACATATACATGAAAATGAATGGAGCAAGAATACTCCTGGAGTGCCTCAAAAAGGAGGGGGTCGATACGGTTTTCGGCTACCCCGGCGGCACGGTAATCAATATTTACGACGAACTGCACGGCTTCAAGGATATCCACCATATCCTGCCACGCCATGAGCAGGCAGGGGTGCATGCCGCTGACGGTTATGCCCGCGCCACCGGCCGGGTCGGGGTTGCCATTGCAACGTCTGGCCCCGGTGCAACCAATACTGTCACCGGGATTGCGACCGCTTACATGGATTCGATACCGGTCGTCATCATCACCGGACAGGTGCCGACGCCGCTGATCGGCAACGATGCCTTTCAGGAGGTCGATATCATCGGTATTACCCGGCCCTGTACCAAGCACAACTTCCTGGTGCGCGACGTCAACGAACTGGCCGGTATTCTCAAGAAGGCCTTTTACATTGCCAGGAGCGGTCGTCCCGGGCCGGTACTAGTTGATATCCCGAAAGATGTGCAGATCGCCCAGGCAGAGTTCAAGTATCCCGAAAAAGTGGATATCAGAGGGTACAAGCCGAACTTGGAAGGTCATCCGAAGCAGGTGGAGCGAGCGATCGAGATGCTGCTCGGTTCACGCAAGCCGGTGGTCTACGTAGGCGGCGGGGTCATTCTGGCCAATGCTGCTGAGGAGTTGACCAAGCTGTGCAATATGCTCGAAGTACCGGTAACCACCACCTTGATGGGGCTTGGCGCTTATCCTGAGGATTCGCCCAATTCCTTGCGGATGCTCGGGATGCACGGTACTTACTACGCCAACATGGCAATGACCAACACCGATGTGCTGGTGGCAATCGGCGCCCGTTTCGATGACCGGGTGACCGGCAAGCTGGCAACCTTTGCCCCGCATGCCAAGATCATCCACATCGACGTTGATCCGACCTCGATCAAGAAGAACGTGCCGGTTGATCTGCCGATCGTCGGTGATGTCAAAGACGTGCTTTTCAAGATGATCAAAGAGGTAGAGGCCCATCCCGATAAGGTAAAGGCCTTCAAGGAGGCGACAAAGGAGTGGCATGAAGAGATTGCCGCCTGGAAAGCGAAGCACCCGCTGACCTACAAGCATGCCGCCAATGTCATCAAGCCGCAGTACGTGATCGAGAAGCTGCGCGAACTGTCGGATCCCGATGCTATTGTGGCAACCGATGTCGGACAGCACCAGATGTGGACTGCCCAGTTCTTCACCTTTACCAAGCCTCGTACCCTGTTGTCGTCGGGTGGTCTTGGTACCATGGGGTATGGATTGCCGGCTGCCATGGGGGCACAGGCTGCCTTCCCGAAGCGGCAGGTAATTGTGGTCTGCGGTGACGGCGGATTCCAGATGAACCTGCAGGAGATGGCCACTCTGGTGCAGAACCGGCTTCCGGTAAAGATCGTCATCCTGAACAACAACTTCCTCGGCATGGTGCGGCAGTGGCAGGAGCTGTTCTTCGACAAGCGCTACTCACAGACCTGTATGGAACAGCCGATCGATTTCATCAAGCTTGCCGAGGCATTCGGCGCCAAGGGCTTTCAGGCAACCAAGACCGATGAGGTTGAGGATACCATCAAGCAAGGATTTGCCTATGACGGCCCGGTCATCATGGAGTTCAAGATCGCCCGCGAGGAAAAGGTGTTGCCGATGGTGCCGGCAGGGGCTTCACTGAACGAGATGGTGCTTAATGCCTAGAGCCATGTAGGGGCGGATTGCTATCCGCCCTGTTTTGGGCGCATCTCAATGCGCCTCTACAATCAATGTATATGGAGGTTATTCCTCATGAAGCATACAATTTCAGTATTGGTGGAAAACGAATTCGGGGTGCTGTCCCGAGTGGCGGCCCTGTTTTCCGGGCGCGGCTTTAATATCGATTCGCTGTCAGTGGCTCCGACCAATGATGAGACCATCTCCCGGATCACCCTGGTAACCCGGGGCGATGACCAGATCCTGGAACAGATCAGCAAGCAGCTCAACAAGCTGATCGATGTAATCAAGGTCATCGACTTCACCGACGGCAGTGGCATTGAGCGTGAAATGGCTCTGGTCAAGGTGACTGCCGAGGATGAAAGCAGGGCGGAGGTCCTGAGGATTGTTGATATTTTCCGTGCGAAAATTATCGATGTCACCCCACGCTCGTATACTATTGAGGCCACCGGGTCACCCGCCAAGATTGACGCGATTCTCGAACTCCTGCGGCCTCTTGGGCTCAAAGAGCTTGTCCGGACCGGGCCGGTTGCCATCGGCAGGGGCTCAAAGGGTTGGAAAGGGTAAGAACCTAGAACCTTGCGGAGTTGTTGTTCCGTTAACAGAGTAAAATATGCATATGCCAGAGATATCTGTGCAGAAAATACATGGAGGAAGTAAATGAACGTTTATTACGACAGAGATTGTGATCTCGCGATCATCAAAGGTAAAAAAGTTGCGGTGGTTGGCTACGGTTCTCAGGGGCATGCCCATGCCTGTAACCTCAAGGATTCCGGGGTTGACGTGACTGTGGCGCTGCGGCCTGGTTCGACATCGGCTGTCAAGGCGCAGAATGCCGGACTGAAGGTAGCGAGTGTTGCCGACGCCGTGGCTGCGGCAGACCTGGTGATGATTCTTACTCCAGACGAGTTTCAGTCCCGTCTCTACCGTGATGAGATCGAGCCGAAGTTGAAGCAGGGCGCTACCCTGGCTTTTGCCCACGGCTTTGCCATACACTATAACCAGGTTGTACCCCGTGCGGACCTGGACGTTATCATGATCGCTCCCAAGGCGCCTGGTCACACCGTTCGCTCGGAGTTCGTCAAGGGTGGCGGCATTCCCGACCTGATCGCGGTTTTCCAGGATGCCTCCGGCAAAGCCCGCGAGGTAGCACTGTCCTATGCCAGCGCCATTGGCGGCGGCCGTACCGGCATCATTGAAACCACCTTCAAGGACGAAACCGAGACTGACCTGTTCGGCGAGCAGGCTGTGCTTTGCGGCGGCGCAGTGGAGCTGGTCAAGGCTGGCTTCGAGACGCTGGTAGAGGCAGGTTATGCCCCGGAAATGGCCTATTTCGAGTGCCTGCATGAGCTCAAGCTGATCGTTGACCTGATGTATGAAGGCGGCATTGCCAACATGAACTACTCCATTTCCAACAATGCCGAATATGGCGAATACGTCACCGGTCCGCAGGTGATCAACGAGCAGAGCCGTAAGGCTATGAAGGAATGCCTGGCTAACATCCAGACCGGAGAATACGCCAAGCGCTTCATTCTCGAAGGTATGTCGAATTATCCGGAGATGACGGCCCGCCGTCGGCTCAACGCTGCCCACCCGATCGAGCAGGTCGGCGGACAGCTGCGGAGTATGATGCCCTGGATCCAGAAAATCGTCGACAAGACCAAGAACTGATCAATTTCGATCATAAATGCCGGGCCCCGCTTTCTCATTCCTGAGAGCGGGTGACCCGGTTTTTTAGTGAAGGATTCCTTATTGATGGACAGACCCGGAAATTTCCCAGTAGCACCTGAAGGATTCCCGTTTATTATTGCCGGGGGGATTGTTACTGCAGTCCTGGCTTGGCTTTGCTGGTCTCTACCTGCGGCTTTTATGCTGGTGGTAACGCTGTTTATTGTTTTTTTCTTCAGAAACCCTGTACGAAACGCACCGAGTGGCGAGGATAAACTGGTTGCGCCAGCCGATGGCGTGGTGATCTATCTTGGAGACGCAGTCGAGCCACATCTTGGCCAGGAAATGACCAAGATCAGTATTTTCATGTCTGTTTTCAATGTGCACGTCAACCGGGCACCGGTTACCGGCACGGTGCTGGATTCGTTCTACATCTCCGGGAAATTTCTCGATGTGCGGCATGAACGGGCAACCTTTGAAAACGAGCAGAGTGGCCTGGTGATTGCAACCAATGGTGGCAAAAAGATTGTTGTGGTTCAGGTGGCTGGACTGATCGCCCGGCGTATCGTATGCTATGCTGGTAAGGGCGATCTGCTGGAACGAGGTAAGCGCTACGGCCTGATCCGGTTCGGTTCAAGGCTTGATGTATATCTCCCCAAAGAGACCGAAATAATGGTAAAGATGGGGCAAAAGACCGTGGCAGGAGAAACGGTCCTGGGGATACTCGGGTGAACGAAAGCGAAAAAACCGAAAGAAGCGAGAGTATACGGAAAGGGATTTACATCCTCCCTAACCTCTTTACCACAGGCAGTCTTTTTGCCGGCTTTTACAGCATGGTCGCAACGTTGTCCGGAGATTACCGCACGGCCGCCATCTGGATTCTCGCGGCATCTATTTTTGACGGCCTTGACGGTAAGGTGGCGCGTGCCACCGGCACTACCAGTAAGTTCGGGGTAGAATACGATTCTCTGGCCGATGTGGTTTCGTTTGGCGTCACCCCCGGCTTTCTCATGTACGCATGGGCACTGCGACCATTTGGTCGACTGGGGTGGGTTGCCGCCTTCCTTTTTGTGGCCTGCGCCGCTTTGCGCCTGGCCCGTTTCAATGTTCAGGTGGATACGGTCGAGAGCAAACGGTTCATTGGCCTGCCGACACCTGCGGCTGCCAGCATGGTCTCGGCAACGGTCCTGCTTTTCTATCACTTCGGCTGGCCGAGTTCGTTCAAGAAGCTGGCGATTCTGGTTTTGATCTATCTCCTTGCCTTCCTGATGGTTTCCAATTTTAAGTTTTACTCCTTTAAGGATCCGGAACTGATCAAACGGCAGCCGTTCGGTTTCCTAGTGCTGATTGTCCTGCTGTTTGTCGTGGTCGCTGCAGAACCGGTGCTCATGCTCTTCACGATTTTTCTATGTTACATCCTGTCCGGCCCGGTCGCCTTTATTTTGACCTGGCCCCGACGGAGACGGCTGGAAAAAGCGATCCACAAGGGTCATGAGTCAAACAGGCCCCTCCAATGATCTGGAAGTCAGTTGGCGGATCAACGACAACTACTGATTCAATGTTCCGTCGCGACGATTTCCTGGTGATTGCAGGAGTTGTTATTCTCGCCCTTGCGCTGAGAATCTATACCTTTCCGATTGCCAGAGTCATTGCGGCCGACGGCATCTCATATGTGAACATAGCGCGCTCGATCTTTCGCGGAGAAGGGTTTTCTGGGACAGTACATTACCCCCCCGTGTTTCCCTTGCTGATCGGATTGATGAATGTGCTGGTGGGGGATGACGAACTGGCCGGCAAGCTGGTCTCCATGGTCATGGGGACCGCGCTCGTTGTCCCGGTCTACCTGCTTGCGAAAACTCTTTTTTCAAGGCAAACGGCAGTGGTTGCAGCACTTTTAGTTGCGTTATCGCCTGCTCTTGCAAAGCTCAGCAGCGAGGTGCTGACCCAGTCAACCTATTTGACGCTGGTGCTTACCGCTCTTTTCTGTTTGTGGAGGTCAGTCGAGCTTTTGCAGAGACGCTGGGGTATCGCAGCAGGACTGTTGTTCGGCGCTGCCTATCTGACCCGCCCTGAGGCGATCATCATCCTGGTTGCCACTTTGCTGCTTTTTTTTGTTGTCCCGATTGTTGCCCGGAACTGCGCCAAACGGCATCTCACGGTGCTGTGTTTTGTCCTGGGTGGATTCCTGGTTCTTGCCGTGCCATATATTCTCCTCCTCCATGACTTGACCGGTGCTTGGCAGCTTTCGGGGAAGTCCAGCGTAACCCTTGCGGATTCTCTCGGCTGGTATCTGGACCGGCCGGACATGAAACGTGAGCCTTCATTTGCCGGAATCGGTTATATGGATGTAATTCGCAAGTATCCGGATTTCATCTGGAAAAATTCAGTGCACAACATCAAGGCCTTATGGGATGAGACTCTGCCGGTGTATATCTGGTTGCTGATGCTCTTGGGGATGGTTGCCGGCACTGCGCGTGCTGGGTGGCTGAGAAGCCGACTTCTTATCCTTTGCGCCTGCTCGCCGCTTCTTGTCCTGATCGTCTTTTTTTTCCTCGGTAATGTATATACTGCGCCGTTTTTGCCTTTTTTCCTGATCTTTGCCGCCCAGGGGCTGGTTGCGCTCCAGACGCTGCTCCAGAAAATTCCTGCCCTTTGCGCTGAACGGCCTTTAAGCCGTTTCATGTTGCGCCTGCCGTTCGCAGCCATTGCTGGGGTGATCCTCGGTGTAATCATGCTGCAACCGCATCTGTCGTTCGGTACAACAAAACCTTATCATTATGCTGATGACGGCGCCCGCTACGATCATAAACTGATCGGCAAGATGCTGAAGCAACAGCTTCCCAAACGGTCAGTTGTCATGGCTCGCGATGCCAGGCTAACCTTCTACGCTGATATGTCACGGGTGGATATTCCCCAGGCAGGTTTTGACGAGATTCTTAATGAAGCCAGGAAGAATCATGCCCGCTATATTGTTGCCGACGGCACGCTTTTAGGGGCACGTCCCCAGATGTTGCCGCTGTTAAGCCCCTTGCTTTCATCTTCGTTAAAAGGGCTTATTATTGTCAAGGGTGAGGGGTATCGCCCAGTGCCAGATCTTCGTCTCGTGTTATTGTATAGTGACCCTGCCAGTGCCGGGGTTGCCGTTTACGAGTTTTTGGAGTAGCCAATGCTAAGTGTCATAATCCCTGTGTATAATGAGCGGGCAACTATTGCCGAAATCATCCGCCGTGTCGATGAAGTGCCTATCGATAAGGAGTTGATCATTGTTGACGACTGTTCAACTGATGGAACCCGCGATATCATCAGTCAACTTGTCTCTAAATACCCGGTGACCGTGGTCCGCCATGAAGTCAATCAGGGAAAGGGTGCGGCCATTCGCACCGGCATCCGCCACGTCCGGGGGGACATGTTCATTATTCAGGATGCTGATCTCGAATATGATCCGGTGGAATATCCCAAGCTGATCAAGCCGATTCTGGACGGCAAGGCCGACGTTGTTTTCGGTTCGCGGTTCGTGGGTGGCGAAGAGCACCGCGTCCTTTATTTCTGGCACTCTCTCGGGAACCGCTTCCTGACCCTGCTGTCCAATATGTTTACCAACCTGAATCTTACCGATATGGAGACCTGTTATAAGGTATTCCGCACGGAAATCGTCAAGGGGATCGCGCTGGAGCAGGATCGGTTCGGGTTCGAGCCTGAAATAACGGCAAAAGTTGCACGAACCGGCTGCCGTATCTACGAGGTCGGCATATCCTATAGTGGCAGAACCTATGCCGAAGGCAAGAAAATAGGGTGGAAAGACGGCGTCAAGGCGATCTGGTGCATAGTCAAATATGGGCTGTTACGATAAAAAATAAAATCTGAAAGAAATTCCTTGACATCAAACCGCTGTTTTATCTAATGTCATATAAATTTGAAAGGCAGTGAAGAGGAGTAGTAATCATGGAACCTCTTGAGAGAGCCGGCGGTTGGTGCGAGCCGGTGAGGGGAAACGATGAACTCGCCTTGGAGCCGCTCCGGTGAATGAACAGTAACTGGAGACGTAATTCCGCGTTAAGGATTAATTAAGGCCTGTCGATCTCTGGTCGGTAGGTGAAAAGGGTGGTACCGCGAGGCTCAAGCCTTCGCCCCTTGTTTGGGGCGGAGGCTTTTTTATTTCCGAATGCGGCACGAAAGGAGCGTACAACATGGCAAAAGCTACAAAAAAGGATGATCGCAGGCTGATAAGGATTTTTGATACGACGCTGCGCGACGGTGAGCAGTCACCGGGCAACAGCATGAACATCGAGGAGAAACTCCGTGTTGCCAAACAGCTGCAAAAGCTGAATGTTGACGTGATCGAGGCCGGTTTTCCAATCGCCTCCGAAGGGGATTTCGAGGCGGTCAAAAGGATTGCCCAGACCATCAAAGGGCCTGAGATTGCCGGACTGTGCCGTTCAAGCGACAAGGATATTGACCGGGCATGGGAAGCGCTCAAGCATGCCGGCGAGAAGGGGCGGATCCACACCTTTATCGCGACTTCTGATATCCACATGAAATACAAACTGAAGATGGAGCCGGGCAAGGTCCTTGAGGCAGCGGTTAAGGCAGTCAAGCGCGCTAGTTCTTACACACCCAATGTCGAGTTCTCGTGCGAGGATGCCGTGCGCACTCGCATTGATTTCCTGGCAGAGGTTGTGGAGGCGGTGATCGATGCCGGTGCCACAACCGTCAATATCCCGGATACGGTCGGTTACACGATCCCGTTTGAATACTTCAACATTATCAAACATCTCAAGGACAACGTCCGCAATATTGACAAGGCGGTTATCTCTGTCCACTGCCACAATGACCTTGGTCTTTCCGTGGCAAATTCGATCGCTGCGATCCAGGCCGGCGCAGGGCAGGTTGAATGCACCATCAACGGCATCGGTGAGCGTGCCGGCAACTGTTCGCTGGAAGAATTTGTCATGATCCTCAAGACCAGGGCCGATATCCTGCCGTTCCGGTGCAATGTAGCCACGGAACAGATAACCCCGGCAAGCCGCCTCCTTTCTACCATTACCGGTATTGCTGTCCAGCCCAATAAAGCGGTTGTCGGCGCCAACGCCTTTGCCCACGAGTCTGGAATCCATCAGCACGGGGTGTTGATGGAGAAATCCACCTACGAGATCATGACTCCTGATTCAGTCGGGTTAAAAGCCAATCTCCTCGTCCTTGGCAAGCATTCCGGACGGCACGCCTTCAAGAAGCGCTTGGTAGAACTGGGCCATGACCTGAGTGACGAGGATCTGAACAAGGCCTTCGACAAATTCAAGGCCTTGGCTGACCTTAAGAAAGAGGTTTTCGATGAAGACCTGGAAGCGCTTATTGCCGAAGAAGTGTTGCGACCGGCGGAAAAATACAAGCTGGACCATATCACCGTGACCTGCGGTTCTTTTGCCGTGGCCACAGCGACGGTACAGCTGGAGATTGATGGCTTGCCGGTAAGGACTGCCGAACTTGGCGACGGCCCGGTTGACGCAACCCTGAAGGCGATAAAGAAACTGACCAAAACCAAAGGGAAGCTGCTCCAGTACAATGTCGGTTCCATAACCGGCGGTACCGATGCCCAGGGGGAAGTTACCGTCCGTGTTGCCGACGGCGACAAGACCGTGATGGGCCGCGGCTCATCGACCGATATCATCGAGGCGTCGGCCAAAGCCTATATCAATGCCCTCAACCGTCTTCATTACCAGAAGGGTAAGTTCATCGAGGGGCTGTAATCAATTCTGGTCAACGAGCAGCTTGAAATCTGTACATGGGGGGTGCTTGGGCGCCCCCTTTCTTTTTATCAGGGAGTGGGTATAGGGAGAAATCTGTGGTAGGATATTTCCCATGATGTCTTTCACCTTGAAATTATTGACGGTCCTTATCGTCATGTCGCTTGCAGCGCCGGCTCTCTTTGCTGCCGGTCTGGATGATTACTATCTTGAGCGCTTTGGGGAGAAGCCGGGCCGGTCAACCCCCCTATCCGGCTTGTCAGCGGTGTCGCAAGCTACCGGAGAGCTTCCGCTGGACCGGTGTTACACTCCGGTTTACCATTCCTTGCGCCGTGACTGGCAAAAACTGACCGTCGGTACCCAGCAGGTGCTGGCCAAGTACCTTGCCAAGCCAGCGCTGGCAGATCCAGCTCAGTTTACTTCTTCTGGCGGACGCTTTACGATTCATTATGCTACCAGTGGCCTTGACGCACCGCCATTGACCGATGCCAATGGCAACGGAGTCCCGGACTGGGTTGAGACCGTTGCTGCGGTTTTTGAGACGGTTTATGCGGCTGAGGTGAACAGCCTGCACTACAACCCGGCTCCGACTGCCGGAGGCGTCCCTTATGACGTCTATCTGCAGAATCTTGGCGGCGGCATCGCCAAATATCTAGGATTCACCAATTCTGATATCCCATTCAGTACGGCATCGTATGGCAGTTACATAACTATCGACAACGACTTTGCCGAATTCAACCATGATAAGTATTCAGCACTGGATTATCTGCAGATTACGGCTGCCCACGAGTACCACCACGCCATTCAATACGGCTACAATGCCTATTTCGATCCCTGGTACGCTGAGGCGACCTCTACCTGGATCGAGGACGAGGTCTATGATTCCGTCAACCAGCTCTATGATTATCTTCCGCCATGGTTCCAGAATTTCGGTCTGCCTCTCAATGCAGCGGTAAGCGTTTCAAGCGGCGGCGGTTATGGCCGGTGGCTGTTCAACCGGTATATTGCCGAGACCCGTGGTCTGGACATGGTGCGCACCATCTGGACCAGGCTGGCACAGCGAGGGGCGCCGACCGACGGCAATGATATCCCGATGCTCCCGGTGCTGGAGGAGGTTCTGGGTGATGGGATTGGTACTGAGCTGATCGGCTTTGGCAAGAGGTTGGCCCTGCAGAACTGGGCTAGCCATCAGCATGATATATCGCGTATCTATGCTCACCCTCTGCCGTCACAGACCGGCACATCTCCTCTGCCGCTTTCAGAGTTTCCCGCCCAACCTTATTCCCTGGCATTCTTCAGCTATCCCCTCAATTCTATCGGCGGGGTCGATCTCTCAGCCAAGCCGGCAGAGGTGTTGGCAGACTCGGTATCGACCAGCAACGCCGACATCCTGGTGTTAAGCAATAGCGGCAGTGCAACAGCAACCACAACTGCAACAGGTGGCGGTGGAGGCGGGGGCGGATGTTTCATTGCTACCGCAGCTTATGGCAGCTATATGCACCCCAAGGTAATGGTTTTAAGGGATTTCCGGGATCGCTGGTTGCTGACCAATCTGCCGGGAAAGTGGCTGGTAAGCCTCTACTACCGGGTAAGCCCGCCTCTGGCGGCAGTCATATCCCGTCACCAGTGGCTAGCCAAGGGGTGCCGGGCACTGCTCGCTCCTCTGGTTGTCACTGTTGAGCACCCGGAGAGCGTTGCTCCCTTGCTGCTGGGGTTGCTGGCGTGGACACTGATCCGCGGGCGGATTACATCCTGACGTTTGAAGAACACAGTTGAATTCAAAAAAATGAAGGCCCTGCCGGATATCGCGACAGGGCCTTCATGTTGTGCGTCAAGCGGTTAATTTTAGGCTTTGCGTACGTTGGATGCCTGGAGCCCTTTTGGTCCGTTGATGACATCAAAGGTCACTGCCTGGCCTTCTGCCAGCGACTTGAACCCTTCGCCCTGGATTGCGGAAAAGTGAACAAATACATCCTCGCCGTTGTCCTGCTCGATGAAACCGAATCCCTTTGCGTCGTTGAACCATTTTACCTTGCCCTGTGCCATTTTCTGCTTCCTCCTTGTGTTGCTCCGGTTCTTGTTGCCGGATGTTTGGGGGTGACCGCAGTTGCCGGAGTCTTCTGACAGGGAAGAGCAAGGTCCAACGGGGATCTTCGCATTTCCTGGTTCTGCAAAAACGTCCGAAACCTACTGCAGCGTAAAACTAGCATGTGAGAAATAATAGTGTCAAGATTTTTGGTTTTAATTTCCAGTTTTGTCAAAATGTGTTGATTCTCCCGATAAAGGCGATCAGCAGACCATAATGCTGGTGGTCAAAACGGAACGCAATGCGGGGGAGGTTGAGCAGGTCTGGTTCGTCGGATTCTTCAGGAAAAGGCAGACAGCGATTGATGACCGTTCCTGGGTGCCTAATCTCCGGAAACTCGCTAGAGAGAGTTTCGATCTGGTCATCCGACAGTTCCTTGGTTAGTCTTACAACGAGTATTCCGTCCACAAACCGAAGCGAGTGATAGTTATGATAGAACCCCTCAATGACACTTATCGCATCTTCTACAGACTGGCTGATCGAGAAAATAGAAAAATCCTCGGCCGAAATCAGCCCTCTGCCCAACATCGAGGCTTTTACAAATTCAAAAAAGCGGTCCCAGTAACCACTGTCGTCGTCAATCAATACGAGCGGTTTCGGCGCTGTTTTCCCGGTCTGGATCAGGGTGAACACTTCCATGGCCTCATCCAGGGTGCCGAACCCCCCGGGGAAAACGGCAATGGCATCAGCCTCTTTGACAAATGCCACTTTCCTGTTGAAAAAGTATTTGTAGGTAATAAGACGGGGATTCTGGGCCATGACCGGGTTGGGGGACTGTTCAAAAGGGAGGCGGATATTGACGGCAAATGAGTTCTCGCTGCCGGCGCCCAGGTTGCCGGCCTGCATGATGCCGCCCCCGCCGCCGGTAATGGTCATGAATCCTCGCCTGACTAGCTCTCGGCTGAATTCGACGCATTTTTGATAAATCGGCTCACTCGGCTCGGTTCTGGCGGACCCGAAGATGGTCACCTTCTTCTTGCGCCGGTAGGGCGCGAAGACCTTGTTGGTGTAGCGCATCTCCTTCATGGTGTTGTTGAGCATCTTGAGGTCTGCCAAGTAATCGGTCTCCTGGCCGGCTTTAAGTGCTGAGATGATCATCTCCCTGACATATTCCGGGTGATGGATCCCTTCGGCTTTTTGAATAAGATCAAGGATTGCCTGATCAAGCTCGCCGTTGGACTTTGTAAAACTAAGTTCCATAGATGATGTTGTCTCCTTGGTCTTTGAATATGGGGGAGTATACCACCTACCTTATACACAGGCAAATGTGATGCGGGTTTAAAGAATAAAATACCGTTGATTTGCCCGTGCTGTTTGGGTTAGAGTATGGCCGGTTTCCAATTTGTTATTTGAAACTGAATAGTTTGTGAGTCTCATCTCGAAAGGATTGTTATCATGGGCAAGACAACAGCGGAAAAAATATTTGCCAGTCACCTGGTTGACGAACCGTTTGCCGGCACCAAGGTGCTGAAGCTTGATGTGGTGATGTGCCACGAGATCACCACTCCCATTGCCATCGCCGATCTTATGGCCCGTGGCAAAGACCGGGTTTTCAGCGCCTCAAACATCAAGGCAGTGGTTGATCATGTTACCCCGAGCAAGGACACCAAGACCGCCACCCAGGCCAAGATCCTGCGCGACTGGGCGCGGAGACATAATATCAAGGACTTTTTCGACATTGGCGCCAACGGCGTCTGCCACGCCCTGTTCCCGGAAAAAGGGTTTATCCGTCCTGGGTACACTGTAATCATGGGCGATTCTCACACCTGCACCCATGGCGCATTCGGTGCCTTTGCCGCTGGGGTAGGGACCACTGACCTGGAAGTGGGTATTCTGAAAGGCGTTTGCGCTTTCCGTGAACCGAAAACCATCCGCTTCAACCTGAACGGCACGCTGCCGAAAGGGGTCTATGCCAAGGACGCCATCCTCCATGTTATCGGGCTTATCGGCGTCAACGGCGCAACGGACAGGGTCATGGAGTTCCGCGGACCGGTCGTTGACGCTATGACCATGGAGTCTCGCATGACCCTGTGCAACATGGCTATAGAAGCCGGAGGCACTTCGGGGATCTGCATGCCGGACATGGTCACGGTTGATTTCCTCTGGCCGTTCATAAAAGACGAATATGCCTCCAAGGAGGCGGCACTGGCCGCTTTCAAGGAGTGGTGCTCAGACGACGACGCTGTTTACGATCAGGTCTTAAATATCGATCTGTCAAACCTGGAGCCGACCATCACCTTCGGCTACAAGCCGGACCAGGTAAAGCCTGTCAGCGAGATTGCCGGAGAGGCTGTTGATCAGGTTTACATCGGGTCTTGTACCAACGGGCGTCTTGAGGACCTGCGTATCGCGGCTCAGATTCTTAAAGGGAAGAAAATTGCTCCAAATGTCCGGGGGATTTTGTCCCCTGCCACCCCGCATATTTATCAGGAGGCGATGAAAGAGGGGCTGATCGATATCTTCATGGATGCCGGTTTCTGTGTCACCAATCCGACCTGTGGCGCCTGCCTGGGGATGAGCAACGGAGTCCTTGCCGATGGCGAGGTCTGCGCCTCCACTACCAACCGCAACTTCATGGGTCGGATGGGTAAGGGAGGGATGGTGCATCTGATGTCTCCGGCAACCAGCGCGGCTACGGCTATCGAAGGAAAAATCGCAGACCCTAGGAAGTATTTATAAGGGACAAGGCTTTTTCGCAATCGCGGTGTTGCCCATCGTGATTGCTTGTGCGACGTACAAAATGTACGCCTCCGCGCAATCTCTTGGGCGCCTGGCGCTTATCGAAAAAACCACGCTTCAGAGAAATTTTGCTGATATTGACTAATATTATCAAGGAGATCTACACATGAAAACATTTGGCGGGCCGGTTCTGTTTCTTGACCGCGCAGACATAAATACCGATGAGATCATCCCGGCGAAATATCTGACCGAGATCACCAAGGAAGACCTCAAGCCTTATATCCTCGAAGATCTGAAGCTCCCCGGTTTCGATCCCAAGGGGCCGAAGACCAAAGCTGCTCGGGTCATTGTCAGCCGGGGCAATTTCGGCTGCGGTTCTTCCCGCGAGCATGCGCCCTGGGTGTTTGAGGTCAATGGCATCACTGCGGTCATCGCCGAGTCATTTGCGCGGATCTTCCGCCAGAACATGTTTAACTGCGGCATGGCTGCCATTGAACTGCCAAAGGCGGATCTTGACCAGATCTTCTCCCACAGCAACGACGATGATGCCGCCATGACCCTGGACATCGAGGCCCAGACCCTGACCATGAGCGGCGGTGGCAAACAGAAAACCTTTAAATTCGAGATTTCTCAGTTTGACAAGGCCCTGGTGCTGGCCGGCGGCTGGGTGGATTACGCCGACAAGAAATACTGACAGTAGTGCAGAAAGTCTTGCTGCTCTGTTGAAAAACGGCAGAATTAATTATTGTCTCGGGCGGGGGCTTTTTGTCTTCCGCCCTGTTTTTTTTAATGATATACGGTATACGTTATGATCTGACGCCGGTCGTTATTGAATAAAGCTTTTTAGTTGACGATGATTGAAGGCGCGGCATAATATTCATGCGCCAATGGCTGTG